>JAYPOA010000028.1:12647-20084 GCA_038130705.1 Methanobacteriota archaeon
ACCCAAGTTACTGATTTGAATACTCTGTAATCTTTCCATGTTTCTTCAGGTGATGGTGTCAGCACGCGACAATATCTCTTCAATTCGTTTATTGGATTCTTTGATACAACTACACGCTCGAAGTGGGTATCAATTGTAGTAGGGATTTTGAGATTTTCAATTTTGTATTCAGTTTCCATCGCTTGTAAGATAAGTTCTCGTCTTTCTTCAGTATCTTTAATCGGCATCAGATTTTTTAGTCTTGATTTAGTCCCAGAATTACAAGCATAAGACGCGATATGAGTTAGTAATTCTTTGTGGAGTCGAACAGCCTCTTTCGTTGCTAAGAAACCGTCTAAACCATTCAGAGAGCGAGCTATGTTGTCGGCTCGGTTTAAGGACACCCCTTCCACTTCTGCAATAATTTCTGTCTGCCCATCGGAAAGGAGTTGAATTACTCTTTCTTCCGTGCCAAAATGGTCGGTCAATTTCTTTGCTAAATTAGCTCCAACTCCCGGTAAAGATTTGAGAACCATGCGCCAAATTGGCTGTCAAGAGGTTTTGAAGTTAAGGGTGAGACCCGACGAAAGAGTTCGTGTTTGAAATCAATTGCTTGGCCCGTAGTATGGCATTTCGACTTCTACAGCGAAAAGTGGGTCAGGGTCGCTTGAATCGTGATATGCAACTACAACTCCACCATCATTTAGAATAGCAAGAGATGCAAAGTCGAATCTAATGTCGTTTCCGGCTCCACTTGTAGAATCTAAGTCCCCCAAACCGATGTAAGTCAAAGTATCAGGCTCCATCGATTCAGAATAATCTCTAACATGGTAAAGGATATCGACGTCTGGCCCCTCTGCAGATTGATATCTGACATTCAATACGAAAAGGTCGAGTGCACCATTTGCTTGGAATTCCCATTCTTCGATTTGCGCCCATGATTCATCACTGTAGTTTTGAGTCGCCCATGTTGCGCCACCATCAAAAGAAAGGTGATGTGTGAAAGTAGTTCCTGCAAGGCTTACACAGTGTAGTGCGCCAGTAGAGTCAATTTGACAATATTCGCTTGGGAATTGAGCATCGTGCCTGTTCCAGTTGAGAGAGGTGTCAAGGAATGCTGATGAACCATCACTGAAGTATTGTGGGAAGTAGAGACCCCCACTTGGGACCGGAAATGCTCTCATTTCCTTGTGAGGTTTGTTGACGTCAAAATACTCGGGCAAATTTGTGAAGTTCAGGTCGACTTCCAATTCCCCAGGGTTTGAGTTACGTCCAGCGAATTGGAAGTTGTAATAATTCAAACCGTCGACGCTGATTTGGCCTCCAGCGTTTTGAGTCTGATGCCAGAAGTTAGAAACCACGAGACTTGCCCACTCCCCGCTACCGATGTTCGATGATATTGGACCAATTACTTCGACTTGCCATGAACGGTCATAGAATGGCTCTGTCATTCTGTTGTAACACCATCGCCATTCATCCTCTGAAGCATCGTAAAGTATTGCGTAGAACTTGTCTAATTTACCATCCCCTCCAACATAAGGAAACCAAGACATTGAGATGTAATCACCGTTAGTTGCTTGAACGATACTTCCCTCTCCTAATCCTTCTTGGCCGGGGTTAGTTGGTACTGGTGTGCGACAAACAGGGTCAGTGAATACACCTGGAACATATGTATCCCATTCATGGCCCCTATCATGTGACCAGACTGGATATTCTCCTCCGATGTTTAGAATATCTCCTTCAATTGAAGTAGCGATGTAGTGTTCACAACAATTTCCACCGTAATTTTTGTCAAAAACGGCCCACGAAGTTAGAGTGCTTTGATTTGTATTTAGGTCGATAGTCATGAATTCCCAGGGGTCAATCGCAGGTACTTCGTCAATCATAACGTATGATTCCCATATGGAGGTCTCTATCTCTTTATCAGAATTAATGGAATCACCGTCTCCAAAACAGCCGGCTAAGACTGTTGAAAGAGCGAGTAATACCGCTAATCTTCTTTGCATTGTCATGACCTCGAAACGCTATACCATATCGTTGAACCGTCTACTTCGAACATTTCCCCAGTTCCTTCTCCGATCGTAAAATTAGAATCGCTCGCTCTGGTTTCGCTAATTATCCAGTTCTTATCTTGCTCGAATAATTCAGGAGCATTTTGCATCCAAACTTGTAGTGAGATTGTATCCTCGATTTCAAGATTCAAATCCTTTCTAGAAGCCTGAATTCTTCTCGTGATATCCCTTGCCAATCCTTTCGATAGTAGTTCAGGAGTATCTGACATGTCCAAGACTAGAGATACTGATGAATCATCCATCTGCAATGTTTGGGCGGCGTATCCGTCTCTTTCGACTCTTCTGAGTTCAATGTCTTCAGAAGTTATTTCATAACCAGCGATAACTAAGTTACCAGCGTCAATGCTTGCTAACATAGATTCGCTATCTCCATCTGCAATTCCCTGCAGTACTGCTGGTAGGTCTTGGCGACATTTTGCGCCTAATGTTCTTCTGTTTGGAACGACTACTACCTGCTGGAATCTGTCAAGGTCAGTTTCGAGAGAAATTTTCTCAACATTCAATTCTTCCGCAAGAATATCGTGGAAATCAGAAAGGTCCGGTCCGCTAACAATCCATCCTTCTGCGCATGGTAGCCTTTGTCTTCGGTCAGCATCGACTCTAATTCTTCGACCAGTTTCTGCAAGCTCACGGACAATTTCCATCGCTTGTAGAACTTCTTGGTTTACACTTTCGGGTTCTGGCCAATCAGCCATGTGGACTGAAACACCGGTCAAGTTTCTGTGAATTTCATCTGACATGAAAGGAGAGACTGGAGCAATTAGCCTGCTTACAGTGACGAGTATCTTGTGCAAAGTATGCTGGCATGCCAGTTTGTCTGTGCTGTCAGCCTCCTCCCAAAGCCTTCTTCTCGACCTTCGAACGTACCAGTTAGATACATCGTTTACCACGAATTCTTCTATGTCACGACATGCTTTGTGGAAATCCCACTCCTCGAATTGTTTTGTAGCTCCCTCAACTACTTGAGACAATCTTGACAAAATCCAATCATCGAGCGGAGTATTATTTCCAGCAGGAGAATTTTCGGGGTCAAACCCATCCAGTGCTGCGTAATCTGCGTGGAATCTGTGTATGTTCCACAAAGTCAAGAACATCTTTCCATATGTTTCTCGCACACCGTTGGGGTCGAACTTCAGTGGATTCCAAGGAGCTCCTGCTGTTACCATGTACCACCTTGTTGCATCTGCTCCTTCACGGTTGAAATGGTCCCAGGGGTCGACAATGTTCCCTTTTGATTTCGACATTTTCTTTCCTTCAGCATCCAAAATCAATCCAAGAGATAGACATCTCTTGTAACATATCGAATCGAATACTGTTGTACTAACAGCAAGCAGGGTGTAGAACCACCCACGTGTTTGGTCGACACCTTCGCAGATGTAATCTATCGGGAAATTATTTTCGAATTTACCTTCCTCACCAAAAGGATGGTGCCATTGGGCGAATGATGCACATCCAGAATCAAACCAGCAATCCATTACGAAAGGTTCTCTCTTCATGTCTGAGGAACATTCAGGGCAGACAAGGATAGTATCATCGACATATGGGCGATGTAGGTCTGTAGCAACAGGGCTCCCTTGTTTGGCCATACTTGCCATTTCCTCTGTTGAGCCAACGCAATGCTGATGATTACATTCTTTACAAATCCAAACAGGTAGTGGGGTCCCCCAGTATCTTTCTCTGCTGATTGCCCAATCTTTCACATTCCTCAACCATTCTCCAAACCGGCCTTCTCCGACCCAATCAGGTGCCCATTCAACCTGAGAGTTAAATTCGAGTAGCATTTCTTTAACAGCTGTCATTCGTACAAACCATGAATCCATTGCATAGTAAAGCAGAGGATGGCCAGTTCTCCAACAGTGTGGATAATCGTGGGCATACATTTTTTCTCTGTAAAGTAATCCGGATTCATGTAATATCTCGATTACAGTTTCATCACAGTCCTTGACATATTTACCGTCTAATTGTGGATGTGTTCCAGTTACGAATGAACCATCCATTCCGACTGTGTGCTGTGCTGGTAGTCCGACTTCCATTCCAAGGTTGTAGTCATCTTCACCATACATTACCGCAGTGTGAACTACTCCCGTACCGTCTGTTGTTGTAACCCAGTCAGCACCGATAACTGTCCAAGCGGACTGTGAATCGCCTCGATCAACCGCATCTGGAAATAGTGGCTTGTAGGATTTTCCAATCAGGTCGCTTCCTTTCAGGATTTCAAGTTCTTCACAATGGTGGCGAATAACTTCCTTGAACAGGTCTTTTGCAACAATAAGTGTCTCTCCAATTTCCGCTCCTCCGTGCCCATCCCATTTTTCAGGGGTTGCGGTAACTTTGACCTTCACGTAATCGACATCCGGTCCCACTGCCAAACCTACATTCCCAGGTAGTGTCCATGGAGTTGTTGTCCAAGCAAGGATTGAGGCATCATCATCTTCCAACTTGAATTTAACATAAACAGAGGGCTCTTCCACTTCCTTGTATCCAAGTGCCACTTCGTGACTTGAATATGAGGTTCCGGTTTGGGGGCAATATGGCAAAACTTTGTATCCTCTGTACAAGAGACCTTTCTCGAACATTTTCTTCAGTGCCCACCAGCACGATTCAATGAATTCGTTGTGTAATGTAACATAAGGGTCATCTAGGTCACACCAGTAAGCCATTCTTTCAGTCATCTCTCTCCAAGCGGCTTCGTATGTCCAAACAGATGCTCTACACTCTTCGTTGAATTTTTCCATTCCAAACGCCTCAATCGCTTCGTTACTCATGAGGTCAAGTCGCTTTTGAACTTCGATTTCGACCGGTAATCCGTGTGTGTCCCAACCACCCTTTCTTTCAACAAAGTTTCCTTGCATTGTTTTCCATCGGCAAACCAGATCTTTGTAGGTTCGAGCTACAACGTGATGAATTCCTGGCTTACCGTTGGCTGTAGGTGGTCCTTCCAAGAAGATAAACGGCTCACCAGTTGCACGGTTTTGGACACTTTGATGAAATAGATTTTCATCTTTCCAAGTAGATAGTAATCCAGTCTCCAATGCAACAGAGTCTAGTTCACCGGTTGCTTTTGGGGTTCCCATGTTAGTTCCGAGTTGCTAAGATGTTTTGAATCAGTCGTTTACAACCTCTATTGTTAGAATTAGAAATCAGAATATAATCCCGACTATTTTTTGGGGTTGCTTTGAATTACATTGAGTGTATGCCATGCATACATGGCAACCTTCGGTGGTGCGACTAAAGCGCTGGCCCTAGTAATGATAATGCTATGTTCATCGCAATTATCGATGTATGCGGTCCAATCTGGTGGAGAGGAGTTAGCCGAAAATAAAACCCAGATGAATACGTCAGGGGATGTTACCACTGTCAACATTGCTGGCCCTGGTAGCATAGGAGTCGGTCCAACTATCGCAATGAGTTCGAACGACGCTTTACAAACAATTTCAATGAAAATAAAATCTGGTAATAGTTACCGGTCGACTGGCTTTAGTTGGGATGATTGGAGCCAAGCAGGATTTACAACAACAGGCCTTGAAGTCGATACAGATGGAGCTTTAGTACTCGGTTTCCAAGGAGTAACATGGGATTTCAACAATGGGGCACAAGGATGGACTTCCTCAAGTTCGTCATACGCCCAACGAACTACAACTATAACTTGTGGAATGAGCGGAAATAATGGCGGCTCATGGTGGACAAGGGGCTCCAGCGTTTACGTAACCAGCCCTGCAGTGAGCCTATCTGGATATGCAGGATTGTCGATTAATGCATGGGTCCGCCAGGGTAATTCAGGCTGTGGAGAAGAGCCAGATACCAACGAGAATTTTTACCTACAATACAAGAACTCAAACAATCAATGGATACAGTTTCATTATTCTCCAGGCTCCACAATCGGTGGCTCAGTGACAAATGTGAATTACAATCTTCCGACCGACGCATATCATTCATCATTCCAAGTTAGAGCAAGACAAAATTCTGGCTCAGGAACTTGTTGTGATTATTGGTTCTTTGACGATGTAATTATTCCGGGAACTAGTGGAGCAAATTTGACCACTCGTTCGTTTGGATGGGGTGCAGGTTCTAATGAATTAATCGACAAAGGAGTTTATTCTCCAATGTTTATCGATGCGGAGATACCAAACGGTGCCTATCTAAACTGGAGCGTTATTGACGCTACTACTAACCAGCCAATCCCCGGTTTTGAGAATCGCACAGGTGCCGAAATAGGGTTGAGTTCAATAGACTACGAGGCCTATACCTCTTTGAAAATAAAGTTACAATTTATTTCTAATTCAAATGGTGAATCTCCAAGACTTCACAGAATTTCTGGAGGCGGAGATATCTTCGATTCTTTCATGGAAAGTGGCTCTGATTGGCAGTTGAATGGCGTAACACATAATGACATTTCAAATTCATTTGAAGGAAATTCTACATCTGAACTAGTATCTCCAGCCTATGATATCGATACACCATTTACGGCGGTAAAAATTCAAACACAAACCAGCGGTTCTCCTTTGATTCAAATGTCAATTAATCATGGTGGTTGGCAGACAATAACTAATCTGAACCAAATCATTGAATTGGAAGAATGGGCATCAAATGTTAGGATAAAATATGTAGGAAATGGGTCTCAGTGGTCGACAAGTAATCTAAATCTTAGATTGTATCCTGCAGAGATAATAAAATCACCGTATCTCGACGTTGATGACGACGGTCGCAAAGAATGGTCGATTTCCCAAGACGGAATTGGAAGCTGGGGCAATCAAGACGTATTTGCTAATAGTAATGATAGTTTATCCTTCAAAGTTGGACTTAATCCTACCAGTTGGCACGATATTTTCATTCCAAAAGATGCGCACGCATTCGAAGTCTCAGTTTCAGATGTGGGCACGGTAGGATTAGGTGTTCAGAATTTGGCATTGTGGGTAGGTAACACAATGATTGCGCAGGTTGGTGGAACCGACTATGTTCCACATTTGCGAATCTCTCTAAATGAATCAGAGTTAGATGACCTGAATTACGAAACGGATAATTCACCAGCCGCAAAACGTTCTGGCGGAGTAGAATTCGTTCATGCGAAAATAGAGGTCATCAGCGATGCTGGTGATAGAGAATTGTCAGGCTTGTTTATTCCTTACTTGGCAGAGGAAATGATAGTCTCTACTGCGATTGAAGAATTGGTTATGTCAATAAATAGAGAACGATTAATTCCATTTAAGTCATCATCTATGACGCTGGATTTCCAAGCGGATTCAAAGTGTACTCTCGATGTTGAAGTGATATCAATGACCCACTCTGGTGATGTTGAAATTGGTGCAATGACTTGGACTAATCATACAAGCAGGTTGATTCCATCCAGCGATTGGCGGGAAGTAAACACTCGTGTCCAGATTCACGA
>JAYPOA010000029.1:0-4984 GCA_038130705.1 Methanobacteriota archaeon
TTCCATCTCCAATTCTGAAATCAAAAACTGTGCAGATGATGGAATTTGGGCAAGGAGTTCATTGATTTATCTACAAGATGTTACTGTCGACGACAACGTTACGCTTGAAGGAGTCGATGGCGGTATTTACGGTTTAGAAGCAAACGCAGTGTCGGCAAGCAATCTTGATGGTTTCAATATGGAAGATATGAAATTAGGATATTTGAGTGGAATTGATAACCGAGAAATCATCGTTGAGGGGTTGGACGTTTCAGGTTCTCCAGCAGTAGACTTCGACAATACTGCAGGATCGATTTCAGATTTTACAATAGATTGTGGAGGTTCGGGAATTGGTGTGACCTCTCACCACGGACGGGCATCGTCGTCTATGATGTATTCAGACGGGGCAATATCTTCTTGCACAAAGGGAATTGATTTGCATACTGATGGAGAGTCTTCACCATTGATTCTTGACGATGTAGATATTTCTGCTAGTGTAGCAATCTCATCTGATGGCAATCCTGTAATAGCTCATGCTGGTTCTATGGTTGGCTCAGTAGATATTGATAACTCAAGAGCGGATTTATACGATGTTGAGCCAACGGTAATGACAGTATCTGGAGGTGAAATAATGGTGTGGTCAACTCATATTGTAAACACCGTTCTTGGCGGTGCTTCGATTGAAACAAATATCGAGGTAGTCGTTGAAGGCAACGTGTTGGGAAGTTGGAAAACCACAACTTTTGGTAGCAGTGTAGTCATTTCAATACCACATATTTTGGTCAATGAAAATGGCTCAGAAACCTACGATATGGCGATGATCAAAGCGGAAACATCATCACTCCCAGTCATGGTAAGTGACTATGAAATCGGCTTAGAGAAAGAAGACATCATTACAATACAATTGATACCAAATCAGGCGCCATCGGCGGAAATAATTATTCCAGATGAAGGACATAGGGCCATGGAGACAGAAGTAATTGAAATTCGTGCCCTCATAAGCGATGATTTGGATTCCAATGAAGAACTTGAAATTGAGTGGAACGTAGTTGTTGGACAAACATCAGTTATGCAATTATTTGGAGAGTGGAATAATGTCACAGACTTACCTCAGGGGTTGTACGTTCTAACTCTAACAGTAACTGATAACCAAGGAGAAATTTCAACCGATTCGATGCAAATAGAGATCACTCCTCTCGATTCCGACGGGGACTACACTTCAACCTGTAACGAGGATTCTTGGTACGATAAAGAAAACAACCTGAATTGTGGTCCAGATATTTTTGACACTGATGATGACAATGATAATTCTCTTGACGTTAGAGACGCATGGCCTTTAGATCCATGTGCGAGCTTGGATACTGATAACGATGGTCAGCCCGATGATCTACACTGCCCTCCGGGTATTACGACATGGTTGACTGTAGATGCTGATGATGATGGAGACGGCATACCGGATTCTCTCGAATCTTCTTCTGATGATGAAGAATCAGGAGGAAGTAGTATCGTGATTCTCGCATTTGTCTTCATGTTCATTGCAGCCGCAGTTCTTCTACTTAGAAGGAAGCAGGGCGTGGAGTGATGGCAACTCTGGATAATGCTTTACCAGAACCAATTTTTATGGCGCAGATATGCGTGTTAGCACTTGGAGTTATTGTTGCTTGGGACGCATGGTGGTTAACCCGTCAAAGGTTAGACATACCAGAGTTAGGAAATATTTCAGATTCAGTTTTCGCCTGGGAAAGTAACCAATCCGAAGAGGTCTCGCGACAGTGGGCGAATTTGCTAACAATGGGCGCAATGATGGCACTACCATGGGCATTAGCTGAATTATCCAATACCCCAACGATGTATGTTTGGTTGTGGGATATTTTGCTGGCTATGCATCTAATTTCTCTACTATTGCCAAAGAGATATGCTGTTACGGCAACACACTTGTTTGCCGATGGTCAAAAGTATGAGTGGTCTAGGTTGAAACTCGCAAGGAGACAACCGAAGAAACGTATTATGTTATTGCGCAAGGGGTGGGGGCCATTTGGCCCCCTGCCCCTCGGCGGTGATAGAAGCGACCTATCGGTCGCGTTGGCTAGGATTCATTCACTCTTGGAAGAAGAGGAATGAGTTCAAGCCTTCATTGCTTCTGTAGCCTTCTTTGCACCCATCCATGCAACGATACCGAATCCGATCTTGTTGATCATGTCAGCGATGTTGTAGAAAACTGCAAGAAGTTCTTGGTTTCCGCTTCCAAGTCCAAGCTCTGCACCTGGGCTGAATAGGTAACCGATTGGGTAAATGATCCAACCTACTACAATGAACCATCTTAGAGCGTTTGCGCTCCACATTAGTTCTGGTGCAATCTTTGAGTTGTCGACACCCTTTCCACTGCTCCATGGTGTTCCAGTTGCGACAATGATCATTGCCCATCCTACTCCACCAAGGATAAGACCAGCCCAGCCACCTGCAGCTCCGCCAAGAACTCCAGCTTCGCCAAGGTATCCGAAACCAATCATGATTAGCGCACCTGTGAAACAGACTCCAGTGAAGCCCATACCCAGGAATTTTGCATCTGTAATAGCGTCCTTACCGACAAGGGAAGGGAATTTTAGTGCCATCAATGGAACTGTAATTATCCAATCCATGTATCTGTATTCTACAGAAACAGTTCCCAGTTCTGTGTAAACTCCACGCATGTAGTAGTAGTGGAATGCAGCAATACCAACAATCAATGCAGAGATTGTCATTGTTGTTCTGTACTGTGGTGCTACATTGTTACGCTCAGACATGAAGAACACGAATGCGGCTCCCATCGAGATGTAACCAACGAAGAAAAGGAAGAACGTAATCAGTTGTAGAGGTTCTCCGTCATACTTCGCAGCAGGGTCAACTATTTCAGCGCTAACTGTGTTTGCCAAGGCAAGGCTCAGTGTAGCGATTATCAGCAGGCTTATTGTCCTAGAAAATTTGTTTGTCAACATTTCTATCAAACAGCAACCGCGCGCATTTGGTTATAAAAGACCGTTTTTTCTCGTGTTATTTTTTCGGCACGTTTCCTGTCTGTACATTCCACATCCGATTGTATATTTTGTCATTAGCAATCAGTTCGTCATGGGCTCCAGACTCTACGATTTGCCCTCGATCCAAGACAATGATTCTGTCAGAATTCCTGATAGTAGATAATCTGTGGGCGATAATAACAGTAGTGCGAGATTGTGATATTTTCTCAATGGATCTCTGCAAAGCAGCTTCTGTTTCGTTATCGACTGCAGACGTCGCCTCATCTAAAATCAACAACGGGGCATCCTTCAGCACAGCTCTTGCAATCGCTATCCTTTGCCTTTGTCCACCAGATAACCGATGGCCACCTTCGCCAACCATAGTGTCCCAATTATCAGGTAAGGATTCAATAAAATTCGTAGCTTCTGCTATTTCAGCAGCTGCTTTTACTTCTTCATCTGAAGCAGAGGGCCTCCCGTATCTTATGTTCTCCATTATTGATGTCGGAAAGAGCGTAATGTGCTGGTCAACAAGGGCCATCGACCTTCGCAGTGATTCAAGATTCCAATCATGAATTGCCTTCCCAGTCCACCCAATTACGCCTTCATTTGGTTCCGCAAATCTCAACAGAAGTCGAATAAGGGTGGTTTTACCTGCACCTGTTGCACCAACCACGCCTATTGTTTTACCAGCCTCAATATTTAGGTTTAGATTTGAAAACACGTTCTCTCTTCCAGGATAGGCAAAAGAAACATTTTCAAGTTTGATATCAGATTCTCTTATCTCTTTCAAGTCAGGGTCGTGGGCTCCCTGCTTTAATTCAGTTGGAGAATTTAGGACATCCAAAACTCGGGTAGACGAAGCCATTGCTCTTTGGTAAAGATCGAAAGTCTCGCCCAGTCTTGTTAACGGCCAGAGTAATCTCTGAGTCATAAATATCAGTACTGAATACGCCCCAACAGCTAATTTTTCTTCCAAGGTTAATTTCCCTCCAAGAATCAGTGTAGCGGTGAATCCCGCAAGTATCGCCATCCTGATGAGAGGTACAAAGGCTGCAGATAATTTGATGGCTTTCCTGTTTGCATCCCTGTAATCATTGCTTAGTTTTTCAACTCGCTTTAATTCAATATCTTCTGCAGTGAAGGACTGGATGGTTGACATACCCGAGAGGTCGTTTTCTAAGAGCGCATTTAGTTTACCAGCATTGTTTCTAACCTCAGAGTATCGTGGTTCTAACTTTCTCTGATACAGGAACGAACCATAAACGATTACGGGAATAGGAATCACAGCAAATAGCGCAATTTCCCACGATATTGCCATGAATACAGCTCCAACTACGATTACCGTCGTGGTTACCTGAAGTAGGTCGTTAGCCCCCTTATCGAGGAATCTTTCGAGTTGGTTTATGTCGTCGTTGAGTATTGCTAAAATGTCACCTTTCTGTCGTTCATCAAACCAGCCCATCCCTTGTTTTTGCACGTGGCTGAAGGTTTCTAATCTCATCTCGTGCTGAACGGTCTGGGCAAGATTGCGCCACAAAATCCCATAGAAATATTCGAAAATAGATTCCAATCCCCAAATCAAGAAAGTAACAACAGATAGGATTAAAATTTGGTGCCAGGGGTCAGGATAGCCAAATCCAGCAAGAAAAGAATCCTCTCTTTCCACAACAACATCAACAGCAAGACCGATTAATAATGGAGGTGCTAAGTCCCAAATTTTGTTGAGAACTGAACACATTGTAGCTAACCAAACGGTGCCTCTGTGCGGATTCATGTACCGAAGTAAGCGCCTCAGAGGACCGACTTCGGACATAGCCATGCTATCTTGATTGATTATGAGAACCCTCGTATCAAATCTAAAGAAAAAAGCGAATACTAATCAAATACCAACTTAACCGTGTATTAATGGAATGGAGAAGAAGTGGTGAAGATTTGTTTGTAAGGCTCGATCCCGGTGATGAAATCCACTCATCCTTGCAAAGATTAGCAGATGAGGCAAAGTTCGATGC
>JAYPOA010000029.1:5084-17691 GCA_038130705.1 Methanobacteriota archaeon
GTAGCCGAAATCCACATACGCATTATGTCAGAGATAATAATGACAAGGTGTCCTTTGCCTGGAGTTCAATTACTGGGCTTACAATTTTCGTAATGAGAACAAAATATTGGTGATATTGTGTCTGATAGATCTCGAATCGAGGAATTATCTTCGGCAATAAAGTATCACAGAGAACTATATTACAACCACGCGGCTCCTGAAATAACAGATGCAGATTTCGACAAATTATGGGATGAGCTGAAGGAAATCGACCCGTCAAACCCAGTTCTTAGTGAGGTAGGGCCTGAGCCACTTCCAGGGACCGTGAAAGTGGAGCACACATTTCCTATGCGGTCACTGGACAAGGGAGTTAGCGATGAAGACATAATCCATTTCGTAACTCAATCAACCTTTGGAGGTAAAAGGTACCTTGCTCAACCTAAATTGGATGGTTCAGCTTTGTCTTTGGAGTATGTAGCAGGAAATTTACATCGTGCAGCAACGCGAGGAAGTGGCGAGCGCGGAGAAGACGTAACTCTGAACGCAAAATTAGTTGCCAATGTTCCGTTACGCCTCTCTATTCCAGTAGACTGTCACGTTCGTGGTGAAGTTGTAATGCCACTGTCTATTTTTGAGGAAAAATATAGCGAAGTTTCTCCAAATCCGAGAAATTTGTGTAGCGGAGCGCTGAGACAGAAACATGGTGACGGTAAAGCGGATGCAGCGGACCTTGTGTTCCAAGCATACGACGTAAAATTTCCAAACGAATCTCCAGACGTAATCAACGATAGCCAGCTCTTAGATTGGCTCGTGAAAGCCGGAATTGATCCGGCCCCATGGACAATTTTTGAATCTGAAACACCACAATTTGAAATGATTGAACACACAAAAGAATGGTCGAGTAAGAGAGATTCATATCCCTTCGAGATAGATGGTATCGTATTCAAACTAGATAACTTAGAACAAAGAGAAAATCTTGGGATGACAGCACATCACCCAAGGTGGGCCCTTGCATGGAAATTTCCATCTCAAACTGCTCAATCTGTACTTCTCGAGGTAGATTGGCAAACAGGTCGTACAGGAGTGGTCACTCCAGTTGCAAGAATTGCTCCTCAGATGGTTGGTGGAGTTACAGTAGAAAATGTAACATTGCACAATGTCGGAGAAGTAGAGAGATTGCAATTGAAAATTGGCGATAAGGTAACAATAACCCGCAGAGGAGATGTCATTCCAAAAATAATAGAAAATCATGGCAGGGCTAAACTGGAAGATTTGCAGAACCGTTTTCATGCTGATGGAAGTATTTTCAAGTCCGATTTGCCATCTGGAGCGTTAGATATTCCGAATATTTGCCCATCTTGTCAACGGACACTATCTGTTGATGGCGCTTTCTTGAGATGCACTTCCTTAGATTGTTCAGCAAGAACTTCACGCGCACTAATCTACTGGTGTAGGTCTTTAGAGATGGATGGGATTGGTGAAAAATTAATTGAAACCTTACTCGATAAGAAATTGGTAGAGAATATTGACGACCTTTATTCATTGACACACAACCAAATTGCATCATTGGATAGAATGGGTGATAAAAGCGCTACAAACGTAATCAAGGAATTAAATAAAACGCGGAAATTACAACTTTCGAAATTCTTGCACGCTTTGGGTTTGGAGAGAATCGGCCCAGAAGTGGCAACAACAATTTCTCAGCATTTTACTTCCTTACACAACCTAATTCAGTGGGTCGACGTTGGAACAAATGAAGAATTGACGCAGATAGATGGAATAGGTGACAAAGTAGCTGAGATATTCAGAAATGGAATAACATCGAGGAGAAAGTTGATTGATCAGTTATCTGAGATAATCGAAATAACCGATGAATTAGAAGCCGCAACAGGTTTATTCGATGGCAAGTCATTTTGTATCACTGGGTCCTTATCAAGACCGCGAAAAGAAATTGCACTATTCATAAAAAATCTAGGAGGGAAAGTTATTGGTAGTGTAAGTTCCAATTTAGATATTTTAGTTGCAGGTGAAAAGGCAGGCTCCAAATTAGCTAAGGCCGAATCTCTTGGTATTACAATTTGGAACGAAGAAACGCTTTATTCTCAGAACGAAGTAAAGGAAAAACCACGCAAGACACTATTTGATTATGACCGCTAACCAAGCATTATAAATTTCATCACATAATCCATTACCCATGAACAAAGGTGTAATTTCAACTTTTATCATCTTGATATTGTTATGTTCAGTATTGCCAACATCTGAAGGTAGTAGTAATGGTAAATACAACTCTGCTTCAGGTTGTGGCTCAAATTCTAGTTGTCATGGTCCTTCAGGAGGTGCCACGGTTTCAATGTCAGGACATCCTTCCTCTTACACAGCAGGACAAACCTACACCCTTTCCATTTCAGTAACGGGCCCAAGCGGAAGTAACGGAGGTTTTAGCCTTGAAGTGAATAAAGGGCAACTCTCGACCGGAGGTATTGGAATTATGGCGGTAAAAGTTAACTCTGCGGGAACTAGTGCAACTCATACAACAAATAGTTACAGAAGTTGGTCAGTCGATTGGACAGCTCCATCATCGGGTTCAGGAACCGTTACTTTCGATGTGGCTGGAAATGCAGTCAATGGAATTAATGGAGCCGATAATGGAGATGAATGGGATACTGCTACTTACCAAGTTCAAGAAGCAGGAGGTTCACAACCAAATAATCCTCCAACTGCAACGAATCTACAATTATCACCTACCAATCCTGTAACTACTGATACATTGGTTCTGAGTTACACATATGATGACCTGGATAACGATACTGAACTAGACAGCCAAATCCACTGGTTTAGAGACAATGTTCATATCACTGCGTTGGATGATTCAATGACCGTATCCCCTACTTTCACAACCAAAGGTGAAAGTTGGTACGCTGAAGTAACACCGAGTGACGGAGAAGATAGTGGAACTATGAAAACAAGCCCAACGCTTACGGTGATTAATTCAATGCCGGTAATAGAATCCGCATCGATAAATCCCTCTTCTGCTACTGAGGACGACAATCTTTCGATTATCATGACGTCGTCAGACGCCGATGGAGATTCCCGTAGCATTAGTGGAATAGAGTGGTATTTAGACGGGTCAAAAGTCAGCGCTTTTGACGGGGATTCTGAAATACCATCGGTAGCAATCAGGTCGGGAGATGTGTGGCATAGCAGAATCAAGGTAAATGATGGAGAAGTCGATAGCAACTGGTTCACAACGTTGAGCATAACTATTGGAAGCAATAATCAACCACCTGTGATTGATAGCGTATCAATACAGGGCACGTTCACGACAGTGGATGATTTAGTCGCAACTGCGGCGGCATCTGACCCCAACCAAGACACAATATCATTGGAGTGGCAATGGCCGGGCTCAACAATTACAACAGATACTCTTCCATCGTATTTGACTTCCAAAGGTGAATCATGGAAGGTTATGGTTAGAGCAACCGATGGTGCATTATATTCTGATTGGGTAGAGAGTAATTCTGTGATAATTCAAAATTCACAACCAGAATTAATCACTATGAGTATAGACCAAGAAACGATATTTTTCCAGTCTGAAGCAACCTACACATACGAAGCTTATGATGCGGATGGGGACACTCTCATGCCAGTTGAAACATGGTCGCTTGATGAAGATGAGCTAACACTTAGCCTCAAGGTAAGAGATACAGAATTCAGCAATTCAAATGACCTCTCTGATACTGTGATTATCATTAATTCACCACCAACGGTTTCTTATTCAGGACCGACTATTCAAACAGCACTGCAGGATTTATCACCTATTGTTGAAACAGGGGATGCAAATAATGACGATGTAACAACATCATGGGAATGGTATCGTAACGGATTTTTGACTTCTTTCGAAAGTAACTTTGTACCTTCGAGCAGTATTGCTGCTGGAGATATTTGGTTAGCACATGTCACTCCAAATGATGGAATTGAGAATGGAACTGTGATTGAGATTTATTTCTCGATATCAAACATTAATCCTACTGCATTAATTTCAACGCAGGATGATTTAGTTAGGGGAATGATGGTTACATTTTCTGCAATGGATTCTACCGATGAAGATGGCTCGATAGTCAACGCCATATGGTCTATTGATGGAGTAACAGTTCACCAAGGTCTGACATATTCTTTCATCATGCCTGATTCGATAGAACTTGAAGCAAAGGTGTTTGATGACATGGGTGCAAGCGACACCTATGAATCAACATACAGTTCTCAAGAGCCACCACTTGCAGTTGATTTACAAATTGAGATTGATGGTACTGAAGTGGCACTAAGTTGGAAGGGTAATGCAGAGATGTGGGCTGTAGCACATAATGGTGAAGTAGTTGCAACTACAAGTGAGAATGAATACCGCTATTCCCCATCCTTATCCGGATCTCACACATTTTCTGTATACCCAATAGTAGATAATCAACAAATTACTATCGATTCAGCAACTTCCTTTGGGGATGTAGATTTGGATGCAGGCACCATACCAGATGCCCCTGGACCAAGTGAATCACTCGGTCTAATTTTTAGCATAATTTTGATGTTGATTGGAATTGGCGGTGTCTCATATTCGTTCATTCAAAGGAGGGATTGATTGAAATTCAACTTGATTATAGTTTCATTATTGTTGATTTTTTCATCGACAATTTCTACCGCCAATCCAGGTGGTGAAGTCGATAGCGTCAGCTCTCGCGATTGCGCTGGTTCGTGTCATTCCTCACCATCGACCAATGGCCAATCAAGTGCAGCGATGATGCTCGAAGCACCTGAGCAGGTATATGCTGGCTTATTGTTTGACCTAACCAGTACTGTTGGAAATGTGGAAGTAAGCTCTAATAATATGGTTGGATTTAATTTGCTAGTCAATGATGATGGAGCTAAGGATTTACCTTCAAATGATGGCTGGGAAATCATTACTGACCCTAACGGGGGAACGAACAATTTCGTCCAGATAGTCGACTCTTTTTCATCGGTTAGTGTTGTAGAGAGAACATGGACATTACGAGCACCATCCGAACCAGGCATTTACACATTGTATCTTGCCGTTCAACACGGCACACCACAAGGCGGTGTAGCGATGACAGGTATTTCAGAACCTTACGTCGTAAACGTATCTGAAGTTCCTGAAAATCTCCCTAGGTTGTCTCCAAATTGGGAGCCTCCAAACTCGCGAAACATCGGTGAAGAAACCTCGATAAAAATCGAGACACTATTCACTGAAAAGATAACGGTTGAAATGAAAAATGGAGGGCAAATTACTACCCTTGAGGTTGTAAATGGTGAATTCATAATTCCTGCATCGATAAATGAAGGAGTCGTAGAATGGCGTGTAGTTATGGAAGGCGAAGGGCCCGTTCAAACCTCTCCGTGGTTTAGATTGTCATCTACCGCACCTGGGTGGGAAGTAGATGAGTTGACTTTGTATCTTCAAGGATTTGGGTTACTTCTTCTTTTCCTAGGGCTCGTTCTCAGTTTCAGAGGATCAACATCTGAACTTGGAAAAGAATATTCTGAAGACCAACTATTCGGCGACGCCTCTCAAATGACCCCACAAGACGCTGCAACTCAGATACCAGAAGGTTGGACTCAAGAACAGTGGGAGTATTATGGGCAGGAACACCTTGACTCATTAGCGGGAGGTGGCCAACAATGATTTCGGCTAGTACATTTCACGTAATTGCCACAGAGTTAACCGTCGGAATGTTTGCCCTTAGTGGGGTTGCTTTCTTAATGTGTCTAATTCAAAAGGGGCCTCAATCAAGAGAAAGCGTAGCACATTGGGCTATGATAGGAGGTTTAGTCGCAACACCATTAGCGATTATTTCAGGTATCAATTCAATTCCCAGTGACGGAATTTCCGACCCCCTTCTTGCTAACAAACTACTACTGTCCATGTCATCTGCAGGTATTGCTTTGGGAGTATTAATCAATAGAAAATTAGGTGCAGTGGCCGACATTAAGCACTCAAGTCTCGGATTGTTATCAGTGGGTATGATGTTGACAACAGCTGGAATAGGTGGAGAATATTCGCGTGGAGAAACTCTCCTTCTCTTAATACCAAAGGATTCAGTATTTCTATTCCCATTGTGGGCGAGTGTAGTATTGATTATTCTTGGAATGGTTATGATTGCAAAATCAGCCATACAGCATAGAGTTTGAAGGTTGACTTTGACCATTCGGTGAAGCGCCCTCCATCATACTACGAATCTGCTCTTCTAGTTCTTGTGCTTCCTCTAATAGAGGTTCATTATCCAATTCAACGACGGGTAAGAGTTTGTTGAGATGCTCGATAACAACAGCGGCTGCACGAGCATCTGGGAATCTTGGATCTGCTTCAACCATTAAACTCATGATATTTCTTCCACGTGCTGATGCTTCAGCTAACATCGCTCCAGTCATTCCTTTGATTACTCCCTGCTCAAGTAAAGGAATCTCTAATTCTTCAAGGATACTTACCATTTGTTCAGTTGCGGCAACTCCTAAGACATCTATTTCTTCTGTATCTTCGTACTCAACAAGTGGCTCTTCACCATTCAGGCCACCCTTCATCCCCTTCATAGCAAATGCATCGATTAGTACACCCATAGCGGCTTTAGAGTCTTTTGACCAAGTGAAAAGTTCAGAAACAATGTCGTTAACAAGAGGTTCAGGTACAATCAATTCGCTCATTAGTAAGAGAACCTTGTCACAGCCTTCTATCTTACAGATGGGCTCGCCAGTGTATGCTCTGATAGGGGGCATGGGTTTTCCCTTATTCACTAAACAGAGGGATGGTAATTTAGGGTGAGAAACACCTCCAACAAATTCTAATTTTAAGTGGTCGATTAGGAAATGAGCAACAATGCTTGAAACCATTCCAACACTTGGGAAACAGCAAATTACTAATGAATCCTCAACATTAACATCCTTGTCGAGCCAGATTTTTGCCTCTTGCATAGTTCGTTGACAAAAGTTCTCATGTTTAACCTCCTCCCCAATTGTGCATATTGAATCCTAACCAATTAGAAGGTTGACCTATCACGGCTGTTTATGGGCGAGCAAAGAGAGCACACATTATCGCCTTCTGCATGGAACAGGTTTGAAACCTGCCCAAGGATGTATTGGCTTAGCAGGCAAAAATTACCACGTAAAGCGGGTATGGCCGCAAGTCTTGGTACAGCAGTTCACGCATCAGTGGAGGACTTATTGCAAATCGACCTGTCAAAAAGAGACGATGACCAGACCCGCTGGCTCCCCGATGTTGCTGAGATATTTTTGAAAAAAAGGTGGGAGGAGGAAAAAGAGATTTTCCATAATACTCCGAGAAGGCCGATGTGGAAAGAAAAGGAGTATGATAAGGCAAAGCGAATGCAAAGGGGGGCAATCAAGCTACTTCTAGAATTTGTTAATTCACCTCACATAACACCTTTGAACGTATCAGTAAACCTATGGAAGAAATTGCAATCAAGAGTTATTGCAGTTGAAGGAGAATTGAGAACCAGTGATAACAAATTAATGGGTAGGCTGGATATGCTATTCGCCGATGTTGATGAATCTGGAGAGGTCCAGTCCTGGATAGTTGCAGATTTGAAGACTGGCCGCGCTCCGGATGTTGAATTAAAACAAGAGGTTCAACGACAGCTTTTGCTATACCGAGACATACTCCAATCTAACAACCCAGAATCTCCTCCGATAATTACAGAAGGATGGTATACTGAGAATGCAATGAGATATCCGGCTCAGGGACCCCCTGTGATTGGTGACGCTCTCAAGGCTTGGGATCTGACACAACCAACAACAACCCCGATGCAAGCAACACCTGGCCCAGATTCATGTGGTGGATTTTGCGATTGGAAGGCATGGTGCCCTCACTGGTGGACATGGAGATTGGAATCTGGGACCCTCGGTAGTGGTGATTTTTCAGACTCAGTGATTTTACTGCATCACTATGATGATAATTTGGGAACAGGAGTTGCAGAAATCTGTGAGCCAGCAGATGCTAATGGTAGAGCTATGCCTACGGGGTTGCAAGTTCCAATTTCTTTTGATGGACGTGGAAAAGAGGCTTTAGAGGAATTGATTTCTACAAGTCACCAGGGTCCTATTTTTATCGGCGGTGCTATGACCAACAGAGAAACTTGGAGAGTTGGTCATTGGTGTGATGTGCTACCTTGGTCTCCAATTTCAGATGTCTGAGAAAATCTTCTTCAGTTTTTCTCTCGCTTCAACATCCTCAATTCCGTTACCATTCAATAACCAATTTAGATATCCCGGGTCTTCACTTTGAACTACTTTTAGAGTCTTACCTTTGTTCCTTCCAAAACTGAGTATGTAATTCCCATCCTCAATGCGAATTCTGCCATGTGAATCAAACGGCTCAAGGTCCTGTAATGACCTACCAAGTTGATTTTCATCCTTCTTTATGTCACCATGAATTAACCACTGTTCCACCTGCTCTACACTTCTTCTGAAGCTTGAAGGATGGTCTCTCATTACTTTCCACATCAACAGTAGACTTGCCGCAGCGTCTGCCGCCGCATCATGAGCGTTGGAAAGGTCTATTCCGTGGCGAGCGCATTGAGCTCCTAAATTGTGAGGCCTTGGGATTTTCAATCTTCGTACCATTTCCAAGGTGTCAATTACTGCTAACGGCTTTGGAGGATTTACTCCACAGCGATAATACTCGTTTTCCAATAAAGGCATGTCAAATCTTCTAACATTGTGTCCGACAATAACAGCACCATTAATCAAATCAGCGATCCTGTTGGTGAAGTGTTTGAACACCGGTGCGTTCTTTACATCCGAATCGTAGATTCCGTGAACGTTAGACGCCCCGCTTGGGATAGGGCGCTGTGGATTGACTAAGATGTCTTCATGGATTGAGTCGCCATTTTCGTCAGCTCCAATCAATGCAATCTGGACAATTCTATCCGAGTTTGTCGATATACCTGTAGTTTCGAGGTCGAATGCGAGGACCTTTAGTCCGTTCAGAATTTCGACCATGAACATTCCACTCATAGGACACACATGAACATCACTACGCAATTTCTAAGTCGCAAGTGACGATGGCGCTACATGGGAATCAAAGATTGGTTTGTTAAAAAAGAGCCCGTCATTGAGGAGAAAAAACAAGAATTCAGCGTGCAGTTGCCCCAATTAGATAAAGAGGCTTTGTTCGAAGAAACGCTGGAAGCCCTGAATTCTGACGAGGTTGAATTAGAAGAAGAATTGGTCATTGAAACCGTTCCAGAATATGATACTGGAGAGGTTGAAGTTGAAGATTTACTCGAGAATGAAATGCAATCAAATTATGAACTAAATACGGTCGAAGAAACAGAAATCGATGACTTGTTAGAGAATGCTGAGATTATTGGAGACCTTCCTGAAGAAGTAGATTTGTAATCAAACGAATCTTATCCATACAGGGGACACTATTAGATAGGAAAATGTTTAGCAACAAACATGAAGGTGAGAAGTGGCCTATTGTTCACTGCTTTACTTCTGTTACAAGCAATGGCTGGCTGTACAAGCCAAGTATTGGATACTACCGTTGACCCAAAAGCGGCTTTCACGGCGACACCCAATAAGATTCAACAAGGCGAAGAGATAACTTTCGATGCGAGAGACTCTGACCCTATTGAAGGTATGATTTCAGAATTCAAATGGGATTTTGGTGATGGAAATCAAGCGACAACGATTTCTGCTTTCACCTCACACCAATTCAATGATTACGGGACATTCAACGTAAAACTCACCATAACAAACGATCAAGGTGGAACAGATTCAACAAATGTGATGGTTAAGGTAAATGGTGCACCTCAAATGAACTTAACTTATCCAGAAGAGGTTAGAAGTGGTGACATAATTGTCTTGGACGCATCTAGGACTTTCGATCCAGAAGGTGCAAACATGGAATATAAGTGGGATTTGAACCACTTAGAAGATTCTGACGGAGATGGCGACCCACGTAATGATGTTGATTTCTCTGAGTCAATATTATACCTACCCACTAATTCAAGCGGAACGGTTTCCGGCTCATTGATTGTTGACGATAATGAAGGCGGGGTCGGTATTGAATTCTTCAATGTCGAAGTTAGACCTCGGAAGTACAAAGTTGCCTGGGTCGAGGATACCTTAACTTGGGATTACGAAGAATATCTTGCACAAGGCGAAACTTGGGAAGAAAATATGACTCCTGGGGAAGGTGCGAGAATATTATCATTTGAAGCGGTACTTGAACTACAAAGGGATATTCTTCTTCCCCCAGATAATTTTACTCTTTCATTAAACATCGTGGATGACGGTTACAGGAAAACCGCACGAACCAGCCCTGGAAATATCACGAGAAATGAATCAACATCTGCTGAACTAAATGCAACGGACCTTAATCCTAAGGGCGAAGAAGGAATTTACGAAGCTGACAGTGCAGAACAATTGCTTGAGCAGTTGATGAATGAACCTCGTGCAAGATTTGGCCAAGGCGAGTGGATCTGGACTGTAGTAGCTCAAGATGCGGACCCAGATGCATACATACCTGGTACAATAGACCCCGATGGGGGTAATGACTGGACTCTAAAAATTAAGATAAGAGTGTTAGTTCCAGAACTCAGAGAAGTTGCTGAAGAATAATCAATTGAAATCAATTGGTTGTACGGTTTTCCAGTTAGCATTGGCTAACTTTTTCGCCTTTCCATCAGCAATTATTGGATGAATGTGATTTAATCGTCCGTGCATTCCAGTCACACTGAATTTGACTCTTAACTCAACTTGTCTGTCTCTTTCAGCAGCTTCCATTTGGTCTGAATCTAAGTCAACACTCGCCATCTCTTTTCCAGATGTGGCAGAACTGATTGAGAATTTCGTTCCTCTAACGTGTGCTCTGGGTCTGAAATCCATGTCGTTGGGATTATTCATTTCGACTTCTAAGTCGATAGAAAGGAAATCACGAATACCAACTCGCTTGATTGTGATAGTGTCAACCATGTCGCTCGATTCACGCCAGAAGTCCATGCTTCAAAATCTATCCGATGATTTGGGACCTGCGGGATAATACCCTATTGTTTGATAATGGTTGATGTTGATTTTTTTGTTATGTCACCACCCACCATAGGAATCGGTACGCAAAAAAAGGCTAGATTGAGAAGTTTGAAGGACGAAATTAAGCGATTTATTTTTGCGAATCCAGGTTGTAGTGCACAATCAATTGTTTCGTATTTATCAAACGACAAGAAGTTTAGAAATCACGGATTAACTCCTCGAAAGGTAGGATTCTTCATCCCAAGACATCTAAAGTCAGACATAAAGTGGTGGCAGGACCATTCGGCCGGTCGTCGCGTGTACGGGCCTGAAGAAAGCGAGTAAAATTTCATTCGGCAATCAGAGTCAGAAATTAGGATAATCTCAGTGGAATTATACCTCCCCGAAGGGGAGGTATAAATTCCATCAATTTTGATGAATTTCCCTTTTATGAACATCTTTATCAACCCTCGACTGGAACGAAAAATCGATGGAACACCATCCAAAAGAAAATGACCTAGTCGATTCTATCGACTCTGCTATCGATTTTCTTCTTCAGGCAAAAGCCAATGAAGAAATCATCGATATCAGGTGGGAAGTGAAGATCTTCTTCAATCCCGAAATGTCAAAAGGTCACGTAAGCAAACGTCGTAGACACGACACACGCTGGAATTAGGAGCAAACTCCTAATCCCAATTTATAACTTAGCCGCGTACTGACAATACGCACCCCCCGTCCGCTATTGCGGGCGGGGGGGATGGCAATAGGAATCATCTCTTTGGGACAAATTTAGCCGACAATCTCAAAGTTAGAATTACTTGAGATTGTACAATGAGTGGTGTAACTGCGTATTTTGACCTCGACGGTACTCTTCTTGATGCATCGAGTGAAAAAACGCTGACGGCTACAATTGCCAAACGCCGTCCATGGAGAATTCCGTGGGGGACCCTCATGTGGACGCTTGGCTGTGTTGGGAATTTGCTTAGATTCCGTTCGGTCTATGATGCAACACGGAATCGTGGACATCTGTCACTATGTAGTTGGAAATACCTAGATTCGTATTCAAAGGAATTGGTTGAATCCAAGCTTGGAAAAATGATTCCTATTCCTGCCTTGGAAAGGCTAGAATGGCATAGAGAGCAGGGGCATCGTCTTGTTTTAGTCACCGCAACGGTGAAGCCGATGGCATTAGCGATGGGCGAATATCTTGGAATGGATGCAGTTTATGGATGTGGTCCAAAGGTGATGAAGGGTATGTTGTCTGGTTCGGAAATAGGTTGGGATTTACCAAGAAGAAAAGGTAAGGTCCCAATTGTACAAACAGACGCAAATATGGCTGGACATAATCTAGCGGATTGTTGGGGCTACGGTAATACATTTGCAGATTCTTTCTTCCTTGAAATAGTAGGAAATCCTGTAGCAGTTAATGCAAAAGGTAAGTTCAAGAGGATTGCGGATAGTAAAGAATGGTTACAATTTACCTGGATCATGGAATAGCCCGTCGTGCTTAAATGGGGAGGGCAGGTCGCCGGATTGGGCCCTATAGTGTAGCCTGGATATCACAGTGGCTTGCGGAGCCACGAACCCGTGTTCGAAT
>JAYPOA010000030.1:0-17386 GCA_038130705.1 Methanobacteriota archaeon
CCTCTGCATGTAGGCCATCAAATTTCATATCTGGACTCCATATTTCGAATAAATCCTCATCAGTCGCCAATTCTGGAGGGACACGAAGTAGACCGTCAGCGCCACCCATAGCGAAAATAGCATGATCCACATCTTCGATTTCAGTCGAATAACGATACATCAAATCATCTCCCGATAATATGCCAAATTCTTTTTGTGGGTCTGGAACAACATCGCCAAAGACAATTGTTACATCTTTTGATAGTGGTAATTCACCTGAAAATTCAGGACCAGTGCCACGAACCCATTCTCTTGGAGGGAATGTTTCTGATTTTATCCCGTATTTTTCTAATGATTGTTTTATTATTGAATTCAAAACCATCATGTCATTTCTTACCTCAAGAACGGCTGAATCCTGTTGCATATCGATTATACGTCCTTCAGCCAATCTGTATCTCTTGGATTTCATATGTCCGAAAGATCCCGCACCATGAACTAATATTACTCTCCTATCTATCATCGAAATTATTTGACACAATTTGTCAATGGCCTCTAAATTTGGCGTGCATATTTTTTCTTTATCGGTAATCAAACCACCTCCGAGTTTGATGACTACCGCTCCGCTCATGATGTTGCGAATAACTCCTAACTAATCTTTGCATTGGATTTACATCATATGAATTGATGCACAAACCATGTCAGACTCCCCAACCGTCGACCAGTTTATTCGGCACATGCAAGCTGAACTTGATGCATGTGAATCAATTGTCGACAAAAATGAGAAAGAAAAAAGACAGTGGCAGATTGAATCAGCATTAATGCATGCCATCGATTTCAAAAGAAAGTTTGTTGACCTATCAAAATTGGGCGATGACCCATTAAAAATTGTGAAAGCCCTCGCTATGAACGATATTAATTCAACTGAATTGAAGCAAAATGAAATTTCAACCAATGGTTTTTGCCCAAGTTGCAGTTCTCCAATGGAGGCAGATTTAGACTTCTGTGCGAATTGTGGAAATTATCAGAAATGATTATTCTTCTTCCCATATCGAGATAATTTCTTGAATTGCTGGGTCATCTTCTTCAACTAAGTAAAGATATTCAGGAGGCATTTCCTCACATAGAAATACGGTCTTACCTGCTCTCCAAATAGTATGTCCATCTGCTACCGCTCTTGCTGTGTCGATTTCAATAATTGCTGGGCGGTCTATTCTAACATGTCCAGCTTCCATAGCCTTTGCAATTGTCTTTGAGAGATGTACATGATTTCGGTCTCCAGAGGAGAGCCCAAGTTCAAGATGTGTGCTCGACATTTCTGGCTCACATGGCCAATATAGAGCATCAGGGATTTCATCCGTTGGCAAATCAAGCTCCAATTCTATGGAATGTCCGTATGTAGCTCTAATCATCTCGCCCTCAACTTGGTAGCGTCCCTTTTCATCAGAATCGGCAATGGCTTGGAAATGCCAACTCCTTATCCAATGGTAGTACCTTCTTTGCTTCTGAATGGCATCTGATAGTTCTCTTGTGTTTACCCATCCGTTCAAATCCATTTCGACACCGAATTTTTCAGGTGCATGCCTCAATACAAGCGCAAGGATTTTTCCTATGCTGTTTGATTCTTTATCCGACATTATGAATTTTCCTTCAGCATTACAATTAGGGCAGTTTGAGCCTCTAAAATGTCCGTGTGTTCTGCATTGTCTCAACATGATAACGCACCTGCGACATAGGACATGTTGTTGAACCTTATGCACCGAGAGTTAGTTGAACTGCTAACTGCTGGGGTGGTCATGGTCGAAGTCGCAATAATCGGGGCAGGCCAAACAAAATACGGCAACCACGAGAAAGGTTTGAAAGGGATGTGGGCCGAATCTGCGAAAAACGCATTTGATTCAGTCGACCAGAATTTTGACCCAAAATTAGTTGATGAAGCATTCATTGGTTCTACGGCTTTTGGAGGTGGCCAATTAGGCAATACAGCAGCTCTAATGACTGAGCATTCAGGAATGGATAATGTTTCAGTCAGGAGAGTAGAAAACGCATGCGCATCATCAGGATTTGCCTTTAGAGATGCTTGGATGGCTATCAAAAGTGGGCATGCGGATATCGTTGTTGCAGGTGGCATTGAGAAAATGAATGATTTATCTCCAGAGCGGAAAAGATTCTGGCTGGGAGTTAGTGGTGATACAGAATGGGAAAGATTGGCTGGACTAACTTTTCCTGGAACCTATGCTCTCATGGCAAGGAGACACTTTCATGAATATGGATCATTACACGATGATTTGGCTAAAATATCTGTAAAAAATCACAACCATGGTTTCCTAAATGAATACGCTCATCTACGCAAAGAAATCACATTTGAAAAGGCAAAATCAGGATTTATGGTTGCAGATCCACTTACACTATACGATTGTTGTCCAACTTCGGACGGAGCATCAACTATCATTTTAGCAGCTGACCATGTTGTAAATAATTTCACGGATACTCCAATTTGGGTAAAGGGATCTGGCGCTGCAAGTGATAATCTTGCACTACATGACCGCCCATCAATTACGGAGTTAATAGCCACCCAAAAAGCTTCAAAGACGGCTTATGAAGTTGCAAATTTAACGGCGAAAGACATCGATTTAGCCGAGGTTCATGATTGTTTTACAATTGCAGAATTACTCGCTACCGAGGATCTAGGATTCTGTGAAAAAGGAGATGGCGGTATTTTCGCAAGAGAGGACCGAGGATTAAGAAACAATGGAGAAGTAGCTGTCAATCCAAGTGGTGGGCTGAAATCTAAAGGTCACCCGTTAGGAGCTACTGGAACGGGCCAGATTGTTGAGGTATTCAAACAATTGAGGGGAGAAGTTGAGCAAGGAAGGCAGGTGAGGGATGCAGAAATTGCATTAACTCACAATGTAGGTGGTTCAGGAGCAACTTGTGCAGTCCATATATTCGGGAGGGAAAGAAATGCAAAATAATCCCGTCGATTTTGAAAATTATCTTATCTGTGTTCAAGATGAAGGGATAATCGCAAAAAGTAGATACAAAATCGACCAGTCACACGTTTTTGGCCCTGATAGCGATTATACTACATTAGCAATTAGTGCAATCAATTATTTTAGAAGAAATTTAGATGTCAACAACTTTGTCATTGACGAAAACATTGAAATTGAAATATTGCAAGCATGTGGTTACTTACATGATGAAAGCTCTGTTTGGAAAATAATATGTGATCAAAAATCTGCAGAATTATGTATAACAAAAGGTAACAAATTAAGTTCTAATATCGACGGTTACGAAATAGATTCCGATTTTATCAAAGACATACAGAATGCGTGGATTAAGGAAGGAAATTCAATAAGTCAAGGCGCATACATTTCAGAACAATCATATAATTTGTCGATTGCTGGCAGAATAAACTTAGAAGCTCAAAAAATTGGTGGAAAACATGTTTGGCCTCCAAGAGAATTTCCAAATTCTGAATCAGATATTGTTTATTCAAAACTATCTAGGTCTGGGATCATCCATTCATGGACAAAGCTCGCAGCAGGTGGTGCTCCTTCAGAATTTTCAATAAGGGCACCAATATTAGGTGGGGTTTCGACGGTTTTTGTTGAACTAAACGATGGACCAAATGGAGTATTCTTGGTGGCTGACGATGACGATTCCGAGTTAGAGATAGGAAAAAGTGTTGACTTGGTTGTAAGAAAAATTTACGCACAAGAGGGTTCGGTTAGATACGGACTAAAGGCTACCATTCCCTCAATACAGGCATAGCCTTCAAAAGCCTCAACTCTTGTCCACCAATATGGCGGAATGGGGATTCAGGAAAGGAAGGCGCGAGGCTGCTGAAAATCTAAGCTACAACGAAGAAGGCGATTGCCCTAGGTGCGGTGGCGAAAAACAGCCATCAACATTAGCAGGATATCTTTCTTGTTCAAGTTGCCAGTATGAATGGAAGGACCCGAACCACGTTGCAGTGAAAAGAGGGCCACCAGCAAATTATCGCCGCGATGCAGAACTTATTGAGGAATTTAAGAAAGAAATGACTGGTGGCGAACTGTCTAATGTATTGGGTATCGACAAGGGTCTTTCAAGTCAGCAAGAGGCATCCCTAAAGAGATTGGAAGACAAATGGATGACTGGGATGAGCGGACATTTCAATGCGGCTGCTGAAGAGAGAAAACCATTGATGATTTCATTCGACGATGATGATAATTTAGTAGATACTACAATCGGTAGTATAACCATTGTAGCGAACGGATTCGATGGAGGGGAAGAGATTAGACTCGAATATCCCGGATTGGGTACAGAGTTCTATATTTTTGACGAAGCTACCGAGACTGGTTGGAGAAAGGGGAGGACTTCAGAGGATACTGCTCGTTCGATTACAATGGTAATCAACAAATTCTCAAACCTCGTTTACGCAAACCAGGATGGCGCTGTAATTCTACTCGAGTTACGTGACCAAAATCTAAACCCCGATTCACTTGTTATTTTTATTGATGACCCAGGTGGCACAGATATTATAGCAGAAAAATCTGGAGTTTCAATGGACCCCAGGGATATCACAATGATTGAAGATTACAAAACGGTTGTTGAAATCTGTCTTGCTGATGGCATCATTTCTCCATCAGAAGATCAGATGTTGTGGGCGATGAGGCAACAATTAGGAATAGACGATTACGTTCATGTTCAAATTGTTCAGCAGATTTTTGGAGATCATGCATTGAAAGAGTGCACAGGTTGTGGCAAAATGGCAGAACTTTACCCCGACTATGCTGCATGGTATTGTAGTAGTTGTGAAGATTGGTGCTGATTGCTTTTCTATAGAATTTCCCAGCCTGAATAGACCAATCTTAGTTTAGGTATTATTGATAAGGTAATAGGAGTTGGGATTGATAGGCGAGTCAGATGGCTAAAGACGTACTTTACATTGGAATAGACCTTGGAACTTTCAGATCTGTAATGGTCTCAAGTGACAATCACGAAGAAGAAGAATTAACCGTAATCGGTACACCAAAGGACCCAATAGCAAGAAATTTCTTGAAGAGAGATGTTCTTTTTGGAAATGAAGCGCTAAAGAATAGACTTGCACTAAACCTATTCAGGCCCCTTGAACTTGGAGTTATCAAGGACACACCAGAGGATAGAGAATATATTGCTCACTTCATTACTCACTTAATCGGACTATCTGACCCAGAAGATTACGACAGAGTCGTTGCAGTCATTGGTGCACCTGCCGAAGCAAGTCACGTTGACAAGACCTCCATCTTTGATGCAGCAGCTGGCTCAGTAAACGCTGCAATGATTATCTCAGAACCGTTCGCTGTAGCATATGCACTTGACATGATTACACACACTTTGGTAATAGACATCGGAGCAGGTACTACTGACCTTTGTCGTGTTTACGGTACAATACCTGGACCTGGTGACCAAATGCACACAGGTTATGCAGGTGACTATGTAGACAACCAAATTATTGTTGAAGTTCAAAAGAAATACAACGGTGCTCAAATTACCAAGGATATGGCAAGAAGATGGAAGGAGCAGTATTCTTTCGTATCTACTTCAACTCCTGATGAACCAATCATGGTTGACTTCTCCATTGAAGGTAAGGCGATGACTCTTGACATTACCGATTGTATCCAGAGAGCATGTGAATCAATTGTAGACCCTATTGTTGAAAATGTAAAGGCATTAATTGCAGGTTCCAACCCTGAATTCCACGATGAATTCAGAAAGAACATGGTACTTGCAGGTGGCGGTTCAGGAATCAGAGGACTCGGTGCTCTAATTGAGAGAAGACTTTCAGACATGGGTGACGTAAATGTTCACGTTGTTGATGACCCTGTGAGATTGGGAGCAATGGGTGGCCTAAGACTGGCTATGGAAGTTCCAGAAGACATGTGGAAGAACCTAACTTTAGCTTCACGCTAATCTTATTCTTCTTCACTTACTGAATTGAGAACCAACGGGTTCTCACACTCAGGGCACTTGTCATCCAGCGATAGTAACATTGGGTTAACTGCCAGCACAGCTAAACAAGTTGGACAAGCAGCTAATATCTCGTTTTCTGGCAGTTTAACATTGTCATTAAAGATATTACCGCTATAACCCAATCGATAGACAGGGTGGAAATGTATCCTAATGAATCTTATGCCTGAAATTGTAGCCCAACCAATCAATATAGCAATTAAAATTGAACCTCCTAAACCAGCGAGAATCCAATATACATTCAAAAACAAAATTATTGCAAACATCAACGAGACAAATGAAATTAGAATGGGTGCAAACCAATAAGCCCAATCAGCTTTTGATTTGTAACTCGACCAAATAAACAGACCAATTATTGTTGGAACGGCAGCTATAGCAGGACCGAGTAGCGAATTTACCATGATAAAAATCACAATTGAATCAACTATCAATACGGTACAAGTTCTGGCATGCAAAGCATCAATTGGACTCGCAGTAGTTGGTCTCGAACCTGCCAAAACAAGTTCATCTGCGTGTGCCATGTGCATTCCGACTCAGATTGTCCAATTGAAATATCCGGCGAAGGCGTATTGAATATGTTAGTTCTGGGAAGAGGTATGCGTGACACAGATGTTGAGTCGAAAGGCGACTCTCTTAGTGGAATGCATGTACTTCTAGGAGTTACTGGTGGAATTGCTGCAGTAGACACTGTACGAGTAGCAAGAGAATTGCGACGCCATGGTGCAAAAGTTACTGTAATAATGACAAAATCAGCACAGCGAATACTAACGCCCTTAGCAGTTCGATGGGGATCTCAAGGGCAAGTAATCACTGAATGGGACGGAGATTTATCATCACTCGAAAGTTTTGATGCGGTATTGGTTACTCCTGCGACAAAGAATGTCATGGCGTCATTTTCCCATGGAATGATGAATGGCCCGCTACTGATGGCATTATCTGCGGCCAGAGGAAAGAAAATTCCTATTATGTTCGTTCCATCAATGCATAATGACCTTGCAAACGACGTTGTTACAAAAGAAATTGCGAAGGAATGTATGCTATATGGGGCTGAAGTTTACTGGGGGCCCAATGAGGAAGGAAAAATGAAAACTCCTCACCATGAGACAATTGTTGCCAAATTTGCCAATCATGTCAACCAAAACAACACATCCGTAGTTATTACATTGGGTGCAACTCGAAGTGCCATTGATGATGTTAGGTATATCCAAAACACGTCAAGTGGAAAAACTGGTTTTACAATCGCTGATTACTTATTCAGAAAAGGGATGGATGTAACCTGTGTTTGTGGCGTCACGAATGTAAATATTCCTGAACATCTTCCATTGGTAATTAAATCCGAAGACCCAAAGGAAATGCTCGAGGAGCTTAGAGCTATTTCAAAAGATAATATTGACGTTTGGATACATTCTGCTGCAGTTCTTGATTACCTTGTAAAAGAATCTATAGAAGGTAAGATTGCATCTCTCCAAGGTGAAATAAATATTCCATTAACCGAAGGTGCAAAACACATCTTGGAATTAAAGGAGATTTGCAAAGATTCTGTTCGAATTGGATTCAAGTTAGAGAGTGGAATAAAGCAGAAAGATCTGATTCATCGATCAATAGCACAAATCGAAAAGTCTGGAATGACTGCTACAATAGCCAATAGACTTGAGGACATTGGAGATCCTGAAAAGCCTAGGGGTTGGTTAGTCGACAAAACCGGAGCTCATTACAAGTTAGATACGGATTTTCAACTATGTGAAGCGATTTATTCAGTCATTCAGAACAATAGGTGATTGAATGCGTAGATTTGTCATTGTCGGAACAAGGGCAATGTCAAAAGGCAAACTACCAATAAATGATTTAGCGGGTGGAGCTGGAAGAATGGACGTATTGATCCGTGCTTTGATGGCTTCAATACTAACTAGTCACGGATTGAGAGAAAATGTTGAGTTTACTATGATTTTATGTGGCGGACCAGGGCCTACAAGGAGATTGAAATTTGTTTCAAACGAGCTCAAAGGAATCCACGCAGAAGAACGTTCAATCGCTGGCAAAATTGCTTCTGTTCTAAATTATCCATTGCCACCAAGAGGACATTATATCGAAAGATCTCCAGGTATTTATGACGGCGGAGGTGACTTAGAAATGACTGTCAAGGAATGGAATTGTCCAATTATTCGCTTGGATGCTGACGCAGATTCGATATATTCTGGTGAAATTCCTAGCGATTTCAGTATTGATGAAATCGGATTTATCCTTGGTGACGATAAGCCCCTAGACTGTAACTTAGGGACTGCTAGAAGTCTTGGTTCAAATTGGCTACAAGGAAATGCCTGCATAAGCATAATTCATTTCTTGTTGGATGAAGGAATAAATCTCAATCTCTATTCTACAAATAATATCAATTAAATTGTTTGACTATCACGTATGATTATGTGGGGGGAATCTGCTTTTTCTTCGCACCTGAAACGGGCGGGATTTGCGTTAATTTTCTCCTTATTTTTCTTGTTACCAGGATGCCTATCTAGTGATTCAGATTCGGCATCTCAATCGGATTCTGAAACAATTTCTGAAGGCCCGATAGTTTTGGAGGTTTGGCATACCTTTGCCGCAGAGAGCAAGGAAGAACAGGTATTTACAAATGCGATTAAATCATTCGAGGAAAATAATCCGAATATAACTGTAGAAATCACCATGATTCCTTTTGGTAATGCAGACCAATTATTCATGACGGCTGCTCAAGGTGGCCAAGCACCTGATTTAATGAGGCTATCATCCGACCAGTTAGGAGCAATTGGTGAGGTTAGAGTTGACGGTTTTCCCTTACTTGAAGATTTGAGACCACATCTAACTCCTGCTCAAAGGAACCAGTTTGACGAACGTTCGTTACAAGCTATGAGATATGGAGATGATTTATTCGGGATTCCTGCAAGTCAGGATTGCTTATCATTAATTTACAATAAGGCTATTTTTGATTCCCGAGGGATAGATTACCCAACAGAAAATTGGGACGAAAATGACCTGTTAGAAGCAGCAAAGGAACTAACCTATCAAGATGTAAATGGCTTGGCATTACCGATAAAATCCGCATATTGGTGGTTTGGTTTTCAAGGAGGTTTTGGAGGAGATTTATTCGATTCTGAGGGCAACCCAACTCTAGACTCTGATGGGTCCATCGAGTCTATGCAATGGATGTTGGATTTGGAATTAGAACACGAAGTTGTTGCTACTGGAACGCAAATTGAGGGCATGAAGAATCAGTTCATAGGGTCAAAAGCCGCTATGATAATTGACGGGCCATGGAATTGGGCAACATACGAAGCAAGTAGGTTGAACATTGGACAGACTACATTACCATTTATTGAATCAACTGGAGAAAAAATGTCTCCACTTGTTACTTACAAAGGATGGTCTGTAAGTAAGCAAAGCATTCACAAAATTGCTTCAGTAGAACTTGCTCTATGGCTATCTTCTGCAGATGTACAGAAAGAATTTGCGCTCCAGACATACACAATGCCAACACATAATCAACTTGAGGACGATAATGAAATCAATGATGATGTAGTAATTTCAGGATTTTTGAATCAAACAAAATTTGGCACGCCTGCGCCAACTACTAGAGCCATGTCTCTTGTATATGGGCCCCTGTCAACTGCATTTGAACAAGCATATTCTGGAATTTCTTCTACCCAAGAAGCATTGGATGGTGCAAATGCAGAATTGATTTCTCAAATCGAAGGACTACAAAGAGCAGAACCAGTTTCACAAAATGAAGGATATCGGACAATTATTATCGAAGTAAATACAACTAATGCAGACAATTACACAATTTTTGTCGATAATACTTTGCACACGCAGATAAAAATCGACAGCAGTCTGACTGGTGAAATTGAAAATTATGACACTTGCTTCCATGATGACACAAAATTAAGTGACTATGATGGATACAAATTGCTTCCATATAATGCATCTAGTTTCACTTGTGGATTGACTGGAATGGTTCCAAATTACTTACACGAAATCGAAGTTTTTGCTGATGGTATTCTAATTTTTAGTACTGTAGAGAAAACATCAGTCGAAGATCAAAGACCAACATCTGGGGATACTTCAGCGATATTGTTTGCGATTGGAGCAATTTTTCTTTCACTAATTGCATTGCTAAGTTACGGTAAATATAGAGACCAAAAAATGAATCGCACTAAGTCCAAATTAGCCCATTTATACATAGCTCCAGCCCTGTTGTCGCTTGCAATTTTGACATTTTATCCAGTTCTTTACGGATTTTGGCTGTCCTTTACTGATGCCGATCAAACACACCTCGGAGAGCAATCCTTCATAGGATTGCAGAATTTTTGGGAAGTATTCACTGCAGATGGATTCATTCGAGTTACATTGTTTACGCTAATATGGACAATTGTCAACGTGACAGCTCACATTGGAATTGGTTTATTCTTAGCCCTTATTTTACAGAATAAAAATATCAGAGGAAAAATTGCTTATCGCACTATTTTATTACTTCCTTGGGCAGTACCATCATATATCTCTGTTCTAATTTGGAGAGGAATGTTCCAACCTGACGGATTAGTCAACGACATTTTGGGAACGAATATCGATTTCCTGTCAGATCCAAACTTAGCACAAATTGTTGTAATTTTAGTTAACATTTGGCTTGGGGTACCATTCATGATGATGTCGATAAGTGGTGCTATACAGGCATTGCCAAAAGACATGTATGAAGCAGCAGAAATAGATGGCGTCACCGGCTGGGATTCATTCAAACATTTGACTTTACCAAATCTAAAAAGCGCCTTAGTTCCTTTATCGCTACTAGGTTTCATATGGACATTTAACATGTTCAATGTGATTTATTTGATGACCGATGGTGGTCCGAATCTATACTTTGGAGAACCTGGACAAACTGATATTTTGATAACTTACGTTTATGATGTTGCATTTAGAGATGGAGCATACGGCATTGCGGCAGCCTGGTCAGTCATCATATTCATGATGTTAATGGCATTTTCATGGTATTACATGAAACAAACAAATGCTACGGAGGCAGCTGTATGATTAATTCCAACGAAATGAAGGATTGGTACATACCGGTTGAAATTAGTGCCCTGAAAAAGTGGATTTTTGCATCCTGTATAGTTAATACATTGTTACTTACATTCGAATTGCTTAGATCTGATTTATCAATAATAATGGCAAGCGTTTTTGCTACAATATTACTAGTCGCCCTATACTATAATTTGCCATTCGTTAATCAATCTCATCAAAGAGATATATCTCTTGGCCTTAGCGCAGTTATTTTTGGAATTGGAATTTACAAATTAATTTCAATACCATTTACGATATTCAACCTTTGGCTATCTGCTTGGATAATTATCCCTTCAGCGATATCATTAATGTGGCTGTCCAGTCGACCAGTAACCGTCTGGACTTCCAATAACCTATCTATCAAAGCAGTAGAGTACGGATTGGAAAGAAATTTCAACCTCGAAAAGAAATATTCTGTTTATTCAAATCATATTATATTACTTCATTTTGTATTTTTGACAATTTTGCCACTGGTATGGATTGTTGATATTGCATTTTCATCAGGGAATGCATTGGGTGGCCAATTAGGAGACTCATTCACAACAGAACACTTTGAAAAGATATTGACTGGTGATTCGTTTTGGATATGGCTTACAAATTCACTAATTGTAAGCATAGGAACATGTTTACTAGGCCTGACCATAGCTATCCCAGCTGGATATGCCTTCAGCAGATTCAAATTTACAGGTAGAGATGTTTCTATGTTTGCATTTTTATTGGTTCAAATGTTCCCCGGAATTATAATTCTGGTCCCTTACTTCTTAGTTATGAAATCTTTAGGTTTGCTCAACACCCATCTCGGTTTAATTTTGGCATATTGTGTCACTGCTTTGCCTATGTGTGTGTGGATGCTGAAAGGTTTCTTTGATACCATCCCAAGAGAACTCGAAGAAGCTGCAGCGCTTGACGGTTGTAATCAATTCCAAATTTTCACTAAGGTCGTTTTGCCTCTTTCTATGCCTGCTGTTGCAGTAACTGGGTTGTTTAGTTTCCTCGCAGCATGGAACGAATTTTTGCTTGCGTTAACATTCAATACATCGAATGACATGTACACTTTGCCAGTTGGGCTTGCTTCTTTGATTTCTTCTACTGGGCAAGCGTGGGGTGATTTCGCCGCCGCAAGCATACTGGTAAGTTTGCCAGTTGCGCTATTATTTTTGATATTCCAGAAATTTTTGATTGAGGGATTATCTGCAGGAGGAGTGAAAGGGTGATAACATGGTTGAAGTAGAATTTACAGGTGTCAAAAAACAATATGACGATGGATTTGTGGCTGTTGAAGAATTAAATCTGAAAGTCGAAGATGGAGAATTCTTGGTATTACTTGGACCATCTGGATGTGGAAAATCAACAACTCTCAGGATGCTTGCAGGATTGGAAGATATTTCTCAGGGAGAAATACTGATTGATGGCATGAAAGTAAATCACCTTCCGCCTATGGCAAGAAGCCTCGGAATGGTTTTCCAATCCTATGCACTATATCCACATATGAACATCAGAGATAATTTATCCTTCGGTCTGAAAATGGCAAAGGGCGAAGCAAGAATTCCTGATGATGAGATAAAGGAGAGAGTAAATGAAATATCTCAACTCTTGGAACTCTCTGAACATTTAGAAAAGAAGCCAAAGGAGCTCAGCGGTGGTCAACGGCAAAGAGTAGCTCTTGGTAGAGCTTTAGTTCGCAGACCAAAGGTTCTTCTCATGGACGAACCGTTATCAAATTTAGACGCAGAATTGCGACATAATATGAGAAAGGAGATTAAAAGACTACACGACGAACTCGGTACAACTACTATTTATGTCACGCACGATCAAATCGAAGCTATGACGTTAGCAGACAGAGTTGCTATTTTGGACAAAGGTATTTTGCAACAACATTGTGCTCCTCTTGACGCATATAATTACCCTGCAAATGATTTTGTGAAGGATTTTTTATGCAAACACATTGATGATTTAATTGAAACCGCTAATTCATTATTCAAATAATAATATCTTGAGGTGGAAGGATGAGAATACAACTTTTTTTAATAGGATTGTTGATTATACCATTTCTTCCTTTAACCTCAAACATTACTACAGCAACATCAAATCAGCACAATAACTTCCATTCTATAGAATATATTGGAAGTGCAAATCAGGTTCAAATTGTAGGTGAATGGAATTGGTCTCAACCAATAGATTTGGCTTTAGAAAATGGAGTGTGGACAGTAAATCTTGATTTAGATGAGGGATTATATTGTTACAAATTTATTGTTAATAATGAGTATATTTTTGACCCTGCTAACCCGGAAAGGGGCTTTTGTGATGGAATAGAAAACTCATTGATGAGGGTGAAAAATAACCTCAGGCCTAGTTTTGGCGCTGAAATAATCGATGATTTCTTGATTGTGCGGTACCATCCTGGTTCCACAGGCGCACATTTAGTTGAGACACCACAGGCTTTGCAGGGTGCTGAATGGGATGAGACAAACTTACTCTGGAAATATAATATTTCAAATTTAGATGAAGGAAAACATTCGCTACTCATCGAAGGAGTTGATGATTTTGGAAATACCGCATACGACTTATTAGTCCCCTTTTGGACAGGTGAACATTCAGAATTCATATGGGATGATGCTTTAATTTACATGATAATGACAGATAGATTCGTCAATGGAAATACATCAAATGATGGCTCATCAACAAATGCCGCACAAGGTGCTGATTGGGAGGGCGGAGATTTTGCTGGAGTCACCCAAATGATAGATTCGGGATACTTCGATGATTTAGGTGTAAATGCGTTGTGGCTAACTCCGTTCAACGAAGCTGCAACTAATACTGGAAAGGCCTCAGATGGGATGCATGATGTTTCATCATTTCACGGATATTGGCCAAAATCAGCAAGAGATATTGAACCGAGGCTTGGAACTGAGGATGAACTAATTCAACTCGTAGAAGCAGCTCATGATAACGGAATTAGAGTGATGATGGATTTTGTTGTAAATCACGTTCACGAAGAGCATGAATATTTTATTGAAAATCCGGAGTGGTTTAATTCTGGGTGCATCTGTGGAACAAATGCATGTGATTGGACCGAGTATCGGCTTGAATGTCAATTTACATCATACATGCCGGATGTAAATTGGAAGAACAGAAATGCTTCTGAACAGTTCATATCTGACGCTCTATGGTGGATTGAAACGTTCGATCTCGATGGAGCAAGAATCGATGCTGTAAAACATGTTGACGACCTAGCGATTAGAAACTTAGTATCACAAATTAATCAGAGGTTTGAGACGGTAGGCACCGATTATTACCTAAAGGGAGAAACTGCAATGGGATGGTCTGGTCATTCGTTAGAATTAAATCAAGACCAGTATGGAACGATCAATTCCTATATGGGTGAAGATGGTTTAGATGGGCAAGCGGATTTTGTACTGTATCATGCTGTGGTTGACAATGTGTTTGTAAATCAAATCGAAGATTATCAACACCTTGATTATTGGACTAATCGAAGTCAAGACCAATATACTCCTGGAGCAATAATGGTGCCTTACGTGGGAAGTCATGACGTTCCAAGAATAACAAGCAGGGCCGACTCTGGCACTTTCGATGCATATAACCAGTGGGCCGAAGATGGTCTTCCGGGACAGCCCGGTGGTTCAGAATCCTACAATGCAACTCTTCAAGCATACGGTTGGCTATTAACGACTCCTGGCGCCCCACTATTGTATTATGGTGATGAATATGGTGAGTATGGAGGTGCAGACCCCGATAATAGACACATGTACAGAAACAGTAGTCAGTGGAGTACTTTAGAATCTGAATTATTTGAAAAAATAGGTGCAATTGGAAAAGTTCGACAGAATTCTTCTGCACTGAAACGTGGTGTTTATTCAACCATTTATTCTGATTCTGATAGTCTGGTTTATTCTATGAAATCTGATGTTCAAGAGATGTATGTTGTGTTAAATCGTGGTGATTCTTGGGAATTCAATGGTGTTCAGGATAGCGATATTGTTCATTTCGGTTCAACAGAGATTTTGTCAAATTCGATAATTATCCCAAGGAATTCTGTTTTCATTATCGAAAAAATATATTCGAATGAAAGCGATGATTTGATTTTTGGATGCACAGATATTCTCGCATTAAATTATAATGAAAATGCAAATCAAGATAACGCGACATGTGAGTATGAAGAAATTAATGAAACAAATAATACAATCGAAGAAAATAATTCTCAAGACAAATTTGGTTGCACGGATGAAAACGCATTAAATTTTAATTCAGAAGCCAATAAAGATGACCAAAGTTGCAATTACAGCACTGATTCAGATGACAAATTTAAGTCTACAAGTGATAACAGTGCCGGAATTATAGTTAGGACTGTATTACTGATAGCAGTGGTTATTGCTGGAATTGCTCTGTATTCTATGAGAAAAGAGAATTTCAATTAAATTTATTATAAAATTCAAGGTAATCTTCAATCATTCTCTTTCCAGTGAAATTTGATGACGCAGAGATACTATTTTTCATCAAATTGGCCCAGTTATCAAAACCTGATTCCCAAACAGGTAACACTTCGTTTTCAATTACGTTGTATACATTATTCGCATCCCTGGCATCGTTTCTATCATCTTCAGCTTCCCCGATAGCCCAACCATTTTCTGAATGAATACATGCTTCAGGCCACCAGCCGTCTAATATCGAACAATTGGGAACTCCATTCATTGCTGCTTTCATGCCTGAAGTTCCAGACGCTTCCATAGGCCTAATTGGATTGTTTAACCAGATATCAACACCACTTGTCATATCTAAACCGATTTGCATGTCGTAATCTTCCAAGAACGCAACTGGTATTTCTGATTCAATATCTGATGCTGACTTGAAAATACTCCTAATCAAATCTTTTCCACCATTGTCTCTTGGGTGGGCTTTTCCAGAAAATACAAATTGTATTTTCTTTGCTCCAATTTTCTTCAATCTATCTAAATCATGGAATATCAAATTTGCTCTTTTGTAAGTAGCAAATCTTCTAGCGAAACCAATCGTTAATCTATCTTTGAATAATTCAACGCCTGTATCAGTTTTCACTCGATTTCTATGTATTTGTCTTGCCTGTTCTCTACTTTCAACTAATTCGTGATTAGGCAAATTTTCTGTATTTTGTAATATCTTGGGGTTTTCTTTCCAACCAGGTAGGAATTTATCGAATAAGTTTGCCATGCTGTCTGATGTCCATGTGATGTGATGTACGCCATTTGTTATCGGTGTGATTACTCTATTGGCAAACATAGTTGAAGCAACCTCTGCATTTAGTTTTGAAACTGCATTTACTGATGTGCAAAGACCTACTGCCAAGTGAGACATTGAACATCTATTTCCATTCTCAGAATCGCCCGCTATTTTTACCAATTCAACGGCGTCTTGTGGTAATTTGTCCCCCATAACATGCTCCACAAGGCTCCACTCAAACCTATCATGACCAGCAGGAACTGGAGTATGTGTTGTAAACAAAGTATGCTCTCTTAGATATTGTCTACTCCAACCTTTTTCCAATAATTCCAATAGCGCAAATGTGCAATGTCCTTCATTAAGATGGATACCTGAAAGATCTTGGTCGAGGAAGTCAAATAATCTCACACCTCCAACTCCCAAAATGTATTCTTGACGAATTCGGGTATTATCGTCCCCACCATACAATCTTCCACTGAGTGACCGATGTTCAGGAGTGTTGTCTTCATTGAATGTATCTAAAAAATATACTGGAACATTGTGGCCTAAAATTCCTTCAATTTCTACTTTCCAAACGGATATTTTAATTTGAGTATTATCCAAATCAAGGCTAAATTCTATGTCGGTTTTTGTCATATGTTGACTTGGTTCAAGTGTCGGAAATGTTTCAGTTTGATTTCCTAATTTGTCCAAATGTTGTGTGCCATAACCCTCTCTGTATAGTAATGTCACTCCGACAAGAGGAATTCCGGCATCTGCTGCTGATTTTACGTGATCTCCAGCTAAAACACCCAATCCTCCAGAATAGGTTTTCAAATCAGACCACAGTCCAATCTCTGCTGTAAAATAGCCTACCGCTCCCATATGTCGTCCCCAGTTTATTTTAGGTTATCAGTAATACGGATAGGTAGTCAATTTAATTGGTCCCAAGAAAATTTCCAAGTCCAATTTCCTGTTGCAATACCGGGTGTATTCATCCTTGAATCTGAATCGAGATTAAGGATGTCTTGCATTGGAATAACTATGAGATTAGAACGACTTGATTGGGCTATTTTAATCATGATTTGATTAATATTTTCACCTTTCAGATTCAATTTTTTGACGTTTTCAATAATTT
>JAYPOA010000031.1:0-17324 GCA_038130705.1 Methanobacteriota archaeon
CGGTGGTGTTTACCCGGTCCCATCCCGAACCCGGAAGTCAAGCCCACCTGCGTCATTTCTGGTACTGTGGTGCGAGAGCCCACGGGAAGGTTTGTCACTGTGCCCCTCTTCTTTCCTTCTGAATCCCCGCAGCTCATTGAGCAAACTGCCGCATCCCGCAAAATTTGCGGGTGCGGCTTTTTTCAATTTTAGAATACTCAATCCGAATAGGTCATGTACTTTGGAAACTTAGGGAGGGATGAACTGAATGCCAATTTCAACATGTGACATCCTTGGTTCCGACCAAATAGGGATCTACCTTGCAGTTTGTGGCAACGTTGTTTTTCATCCACATGAGATTCGAGAAGAAACAAAGAACATAATTGACAATACCCTTGGATTGGAAAGAGTTCCAATTTCAATTGGCGGTTCCAACTTAATAGGTGCACTTGTTGCAGGGAACTCAAAAGGATTAGCTGTAGCAGATATTGCTACAGAATCTGATATTGACAAATTAACCTCCTATGGAGACGTAATTGTTATGGAAGGTGGAGTTAACACAGCTGGTAATTTGATACTATGCAATGAGAACGGTGCGATAGCATCCCCCGCCTTACCAGATGAAGGAATAGAAATAGTCTCAGAAATATTTGGGCTACCCGTAGCATCCTGTTCGATAGCAGGTGAGGATGTCGTAGGTTCACTTGGGGTCGCAAATAATCATGGAGTATTACTTCATCCAGATGTACTTCCAGATGAGGTGCTTTTGATTGAAGAAGTGCTCGGAGTAACACCAATGGTCGGGACGGTTGCCTTTGGATCACCCTACGTAGGGGCAGGAATTGTCGCTGGTGATAATGGCGCAATTTCGGGAAGAGAAACCACTGGACCTGAATTAAATCGTATCGAAGATGCACTTGGATTAATCTGATTGGTCGTGCCAATATTCAAAGACGGCCGATTGAACCCGGTGAATATGGGCGAATGTCTCTATTCAGGCAAAGTAAAGGAAGTATGGTCGACCGACGACCCGGATATACTAGAATTCAGATATACTGACCAAATTTCAGTATTTGACCAAATTATACCATCCCTGATTCCTCGTAAAGGTGAGTCATTGAATCGTACTACATGCCATTGGTTTGAACTTGTTGAAGCTGAAGGTATTTGTCGCACTCACATAGTGGAGAGAAATGCTGCAGATCGCTGCTTAGTAAGAAGAGTCGATATTTATCGTGAACCAGGTACAACTCCACGTGATGGTGAGTGGGTATTCGTGCCTCTAGAAATTGTCTGCAGGCACTATCTTTCAGGTTCCGGATGGAGAAGATACAAACGTGGTGAATTAACATCTGAAGAGCTAGGTTTCCCAGCAGGCACTGAATTGGAAGAAGGTGCAAAACTACCTTCCCCCTATGTCGAAGTCACAACCAAATTCGAAGCCTACGACCGATTGATCGATAGAGAAGAAGCTCTAGAAATTGCAAACATTACTGGTGAAGAATTAGATTCGCTCATCGAGGTAGTAATCAAAGTCGATGAACTGATAGAAAGAGAAGCAAACAAGCGCGGACTAATTCATGTAGATGGGAAGAAGGAGTTTGCATTAGGACCAGGAAGAGTACCAGTTTTAGTAGATTCATTCGGAACACTCGACGAAGATAGATGGTGGGACTTAGATGAATATGAAAAGGGGAACATCGTACAATTATCCAAGGAGTTTGTCAGGCAACATTACATCCAAACAGGACATCAAGAAGAACTTAGGTTAGCTCGAGAATCTGGAGCAACAGACCCACCTATTCCAGCATTACCACAGAATGTTATTGATGACACTGCGGCACTTTACGCATCTATGTACGAAAGGCTATCTGGAAAAGAATTTTAGTCGTGAATTCGAAGAAGAATTCCGCAATTTCGCTTTTCAGCCGCTCTTAAGAGAGCAACAAAATGCTTTGCTGAATCTTGGCATCCGCCATCTAAAGGTTCATCCGCTGCAGGTAACCAACATCGAGAAGTGATTAATTTCTTCAATCGCTTAACTTCTTCAATTGACAGCCAACCTTTCAAAATCAAACCGCCTACACCTCTACCCTTTTCCGTTTCTGCAAGACGACCACTCAGGAGATCCAATAATTCACATAATTCATCGAAGCCCTCCATTCTCTTATTTTCTCTAATCCAATTTTGGATATAGGTTATTGATGAACCGTCTCCATATGGGAACCTACCAAATTTTTCCTTTGAAACACCAGCCTCAAGAGGAAATGGTTTTCCATCTTTTAGGTCAACACAAGATAAGAAAAACAAATTAGCATCATCCCACGATATTGAAGAACGATTCTCAGGATCTTTAACACCTTGTTCAATTAACCGAATGCGTAAATCATCATCTTCTTGGATGATAGTAGCCCAATTTCCATAACTCAAGGCCTCATCAAGCGGTTTGAGTCTTTTCGAGACCATGGGGTCAATCGTGGAGAAGGGTGTTGTCGTATCCAAAGCCTCTCTCATGGTTCAAGGGGAGAGTCAATTACGGATGAACTCAACGGTTCTTGAAGAAAGAATCCATTCTACTAGTGATGTCTTCTTTTTCTTGGGAAGGGTCTGAATCAATCTCGATTTCTTTTCTCAGGGCTGACAATCTTCCACTTGCTGTTCCATCATCAATATCTATCGTTTCTTCTTCAATTTTATCAATTGAAGCAGTATCTGTTTGTTCATCTACTTCAATTTCTTCATCGAATGATATATCGTCAATTTTTTCTTCCTGAACAATATCATCAATATCCATCTCGACATCCGTTTGGGTTGGAATGTTACTGATGGCTAAATTCATGTCAACGTCGTCTTTTTCATCAGGTTTAGATGGTTTACTGTTAATGTTCAGGACACCACCAAAGTAAGCGATTATAACCAAAATTATTCCAACACCAACGGTCCAATAGATGTCGCTTGATTGATACGAAACCAATGGGAGTGTACTCGCATATACAGTCATTGAGTCATCATCTGGGTTGTCATCTATATCCCAAGGTGCATTGCATGACACGCTGGCGGTTACTTGGGCATCGTCTTTGACTTCGTTTGGTCTATCTATCGAGATACTTGGTGCATATTTGCTTCCATATATGTCTACAAGTATGGTTTTATCCCATTCGCCATTGTCCATTTCTATGTCCACTTTACAAACTGAACCTTCCATAATTTGATAATTGACCCTGTCGATACCGAATTCAATAAAGTCATCACCGACAACTAAATTTGACATTTTTATATTCCATCCTGACTCTCTTACGATGTGATTAGTCTTTTCAGAATGGAGAATTATTCCATTAGAATCTATAATCAAAACCTCAACATTAACATAACCTGGTTCAGGATCCCACGAAGAAATTGAAAGATTAACTGTTTCATTTTGGCCATTTCCTATCATGATGTTACTGTAGGATAGAATCTCTCCTCTACTGGTCTTTATCCAAGCATTGGCACGCAAATCGGCATCCTCATTCGCTGTTATGGTACAACTACTCCATGTTGTGGATAAGGGGTTAATTCCTAAGTTCGAAACTTGACCCGCTAAATTACTGCAAGTAGCTGAATGAATCGGAGCAGGAATGCCAATTAGATGCAATATCACTCCTTCATGAGTTATGTTTGACCTGGAAGATGGTAACTCAATTAAAGATGTTTTAACGGATTCAGAAGTGTCTACAGATACAGATACTTTTTCTCCTGTTCTGCCTGAATGGACAGGTTTTGAAATTAATACATTTTCAGACTCACTTACAGTAATTTCGTGAATTGAATCTCCCAAAACTGGATGTGATATGAGAATGTCTAATTGGATGTTTGCACCATTCCACGTACTTGATGGCATGATTTTAAGGGGGATTCCCTTGACTTCTTTCGGAGCTATTACTAGAATTCCTTCTCCATCCAATTGCCAGCCAGTGGGTATATTTTCTATTGAAACATTGACAATTGCGACTTCATTACCCGTATTTTCAATCCAAGCGGTTGGGTATGAAGAGACCCCTTGTTTAACGAGCCACGAACCCTTTGAATCTATTGTAATTCCCGGAGATGAACCAACTCTTACAGGCACTTGTTGTTCTATGTCCCCAGTTCCATCACCGTTTCTTATTGTGATTTCAATTATACCTACTTCACCGGCAACTGCGTTTTCGGGCGGATAAATTGTGAAATTTAACACAGAGGAATCACCCGGATTAATTGTTGGTCCAACTTCAGGAAGTGAAACATTCCATAATCCTCCAGACTTAGAGAAGTAAGGTTGTGTTGGAGTATTCCCTTTTTGCTCAACCAGAACTTGAATAACACCTCCTTCGGGTGGTACTTCCAGTGTAGTGTTAGTAAGGTCCAACCTCCACCCTGCAATAGTATCAACCTCAATCATTATCGATTCAGTATCGTTTATCAGGAAATTATCAGAGTATAGATTCAATGTTAAGTTTACGATTGTGCCTGCCCAAGCAGATCTAGGAATGGATATTGGTAGATTCAGAATTTCAGTTTCATTAACATCCAGTCTTGATGAACTTATGTTATCAACTGTCCATATCGATTGGTCATTACCTTCAAATTCTATGGATAGGGATGTAATAATTGTCAAGAGATCATCCGAATTTCCAATATTTTGAATAGAAATTGGAAGAATCAGTTCTTGGTTTGGAGTTGCGGAAATATATGTCCCATCATCAAAATCAACCAACCATCTGTGGTCTGGACGTGCTTGTATTGTTATGTTTGCATAATCAAACACGCTAGTGTCTCCTAATGAGGTCCACTTGAAAACAATTTCAAATCTTTCTTTTGCTGGAATATCATCGGGTAGCGTAACCCAAACTGGTACATTCGAGAATCCACCTGCTCCAATCGTCCTTGTAGGATTAGTTATTTCGAACATAAGTTCAGGGGCTGTAGATAAATTACCTGCGTTAGTAAAACCTTCAATCAGGAATGTATCTTCTCCATTACCTGGATTTTCCAATCTTAGAATCAATCTCGTTCTTTCAGAAACGTTGAAAATTGAATCATTTAATGGTTCAACTACAGATGCGCTTGCCCTGAAGACCTGTAAAACATGTAGTGATATCGATAAATCATTTTCAGACATATTGTTTGCGGATTGGTTGAAATAATGTCTTTTTGGTGGGGCATCGAATGGTAAATCAAGATGTAGGGCTCCATTTTGTCCCGTCATTTCCAGCATGGTTCCATTTATCTGTAAATCCCCAGATGCATACCAATTCCAACCTTCTTTCAACATAGACGCTGCAGACATATCCCAAATAATAGTTGTACCATCATAGTTTGACTGAATATTCCATGTAAGGTTTGTATCTGGAATAGTCCTTATGTGGGGGATATTTGTTGAAACATCACTTGCATATATTGTAGTTATGAAATTTTCACAAATTTCATTTTCTCCTGAGCCGATGCAAAGCGTAAGTGTGGAGGTCGTGAAATCTCCCAAGTTAGTCCCTAACGGAACATCAACTTCGATGAGGTATTCACGTTTCGCGGCGGGTTCTAGTTCGATACTATATTGGATGTTACCATCATAATCGATAATTTGTGAATTTGAAGACCATGAATTGGATGACCACTGCATTTCCGTGGTTTCTTGTGCGTTTCCAACATTTTCAACCAAAAACCACACATGTGCAGTATCCCCTGGTCTTCCGAAACCTATCCCGTTCGGTAGGCCAGTAGCCCCTTGTAAAGATAGACCCCTAGTCCTCTCAACTTCTAATGGTAAGGTTACGGTTGTAAAAATTGAGTTGTCAGAATCAAGTGATAGATTTAGTGGAACATATGCACTATCAGAACCTTCTGCATCAACAGGAACAGAGAATTCAAACTTAACAATTTGAGGTATGTTTCTAACCAAATTAAGGTTCAAATCGGCCTGATTTTCTGGAGAGAATGACCAGCCAGTTGGTAAAACACTATCATCGAAATCTAAAGACCAATCTGCAGTTCTGCTACCTGTACTTGTAATCGTGACTTCCACGACTTCTGTGCTACCCGGAAGGGCTCTAGGGACTTCAAGAGGAGTTTGAATTTCTGCTACATATGGTTCAACAACGTTCAAAGTTGTAGAATAGTAGTCATTGTCAGTTCTTGTTTGGGTCAGATTATTACTCGTATCAAGTATAAGTTCTATCGTGTGTACCCCTAAAGTAGCTTGAATGTCAACACTAAATGAAACAGGCCCACCTTCTCCTGAAGGGGATACAGATTCAACGATATTTTGCCTATGTCGTTTGATTTCAACTCCATTCATCATCAATACAGCGGTGGTAGGTGCATCAGTATCTACTATGCCGATGTTAGAATATTGACATGAGATGGTAACCATCTCTCCAGGGTCGGGGTCAGGCGGAGTAAATCCAATACCCCTTCCATCAGCTAAAGGCGTGATGTCAGACTTAGCTTCGCTGATCAAAGCGTCACCAATCAAGATGTCTAAATGCCCATCACCGTCCATATCAGCAACTGCAGGCCCAGCCCAAGTTCTATGTGGGACGTCGATAGGTGCTGCCCAACCAGTACTAATGTCTGCGGATGTTCCAGTATTGCCATCGAAAGCAAAAAGTCTCCTTCCGAATGCAACAACTAATTCTTGTTCGTCTTCTCCATCAAGATCAATTGCTATAGGTGCAGAAACGGCAATTTCATCATTGTCATTTCCATTACCTCTTTGCAATGTTCTGGACCATTCTCTAAACGGTGGTTCAATCGTTATGTCATGACAACCGGTTAATCCTTCCCTATCAGTGGACCAGGAAGAATCTGAATACCAAGTTACCCAACAGACTCTGTCAGTTACCCCGTCTCCAGTAGTGTCTATTGGCGTTGGTTCAGCATCACCATATCCATTCTTTGCTCTAAATCTCCATAATTCTGTAGTACTTGTTAATTCCATTCCCACATATTGAGCGCCCATCCCGTCGGTAGCACCATTTTCATCAACAGGTAGCGTGAGAATCATTTCAGGTGGTGCATCAGAATCCAGCTGAGTAATTACTGGCCCAGGTAGCCTCAATCTTGGCGTATCACTGTCGGAATCAGTATTTTGAATACTAACACGCTCCCAATCAAGTGACCCTGTTGGCCCATCAATTTGCCAAATCCACATATTTCCTGAGTTTGAATCGACTGTTGTGAGAACCACTGAACCACTGTTGTCATCCAAATTCGCAAAGGAGGGGTCTGACGGATGTGTCCCTCTATCGAGTGATACAGACCAATCTGGTTCCGGACTCTGTAGGCCCAAGGGCAGAGATATCACGGTTGGGTCATCGGTTGTTGTATCAACGGCCGCAATTACAAGTTCCGGACTTCCATCAAGTGATAAATCAGCCAACAGGGGCTGTGTGACAGAAAAATGGTCTGATTGGCTAGTGAAGAAATGAGGGCTTGTTATTCCAATTCGCAAATCAGCGTCGGTCCACGACCAAAGTCTCTCATTAGAGTGACCTGATGCCACCCATCCTGATTCATCACAGGTTAATTCAGGTGACCATAAATCAACTTTCATTGCGGTGGGGGTGTCATAAACAAGGGCGATTTCTGTTTTTCCATCACCGTCTACATCAACCAAGACGGGTGTAGAGCGAATATATCGCGCTTCTCCTAAATTGACATCCCATACAATCTTTGCACTATCGCCTTCAATTATAGCAAGGTGTCTATCTGAAGTTGATGGGTCGGTATGAGTCATAATCGCAAATAGCTTACCTTCCCCACAACGCTCTTTGGCACCCTCTGAAGAGGTGATTGACTTCGATAGATTTGCTATAGCAACTCCATAACCATCAGCCCCCAAGCCTGAATCGAATGCCACCCAATTCACTGCTGGTTGCTCGATTGTGGTCAAACCTGAATCGCCATGTTCAGGAATTAATCTTGAGTGTCCCGAATCTCTTCCGTATTGAGCCCAGGGTTGCCAATATTGATCCCAAGCGTCGCTCTCTTCTCCTGAATTCGCAGTTGATTCGTATGGGACAATGACGAGTGAACTTAACAAAACCAATAGCAACAATATTGCTTGACTTTGTCTGTTCATACTCTCCCCCACCAAAACTGGGTCTTTAGAGGTAGTTAGGGCTTTGGGCCCTACGGGCCCATTTTGATATCGGTTTCACGAGATACAAAAATCACCGAAGACTGATAGTTTTCATACCTCGAAGTTCCTAATATTCAGGGCATCATTCAAATAGGGGCCGTCGGTGGGCAGAATGACTTAGGTCACATATCTCTCCAGAGGCATAGACCGGTGAAGGACGGATGAGGAACTTACCTCTTTCGTTTCATCTCTTTGATTCTGGGTAGATTTAGAGGTGAAAAAATGTACAAAGTAGTCAGGAAAAAAGATACTATTCGTATACCAGCGGAGTATATCCGTAAGGGCAAGTCCCTCAACGAGCACATCGATCGATTAGCAGCTACTGCTTTTGAAGGCCGATTTGATGACCAAAACAGATTTGTTCTGGTAACAACAAACCATGAACCTATCGACAGGGGGCGAATTATTCACGGTGATGGTGCAATCTACCAGCAAGTAGAATTCGATGCAGTTCTTTACTGCATTGAAGATTATGAAGTCGTTGAAGGAGCAGTATCTGAGGTCAATGATTTTGGTGCATTCGTTAGAATTGGCCCAATGGAAGCACTTCTTCACAAATCACAAATCATGGAAGACCATGTTGATATTAACACTGGAATGGGCCTTGTTGAGGGTCGCCAATCAGGTAAGAGAATAGGTGTAGGAAGTTCGGTTAGAGCAAGAGTTGTTTCACTTTCACCTGACACCAGTGATCCCAGAAGGTCCAAGATTGGTCTAACTTGTAAGCAAACCGGTTTAGGTAGCCACGAGTGGATTCACGACGAAAAGGAGGAGTGAAAATGGCCAAGAATCCATTTGCATGTAGCGAATGTCATTTGATATTAGGCGATGATGCGACAGAATGCCACCGTCATCCTTCAGCACCAGTTTCAGCTGATTGGTCTGGATATGTGGTGATAATCGACCCATCAAGGTCTGATATTGCTGCGAGGTTAAACATAGAAGTAGCTGGAAATTATGCTCTAAAGGTAAATGTTCGATAAGGAGGAATATGAATGCAAACAAAAGATAGAAAGGAAAACCCGTTGCTAAACAGAGTAGAAATTGAGTTTAGTTGGAATCATGAGGGCAAAGCAACTCCATCGAGGTCAGAAATTTTGAATCAGGTTGCTTCTTTGGAACCAGGGGCAAATAAAGATTTGATCGTAATCAAGAATGTGAATACCAGATTTGGCGTTGGAATAACAACAGGTTCAGCGTTTATCTATGGTGATGAAGAATCGATTAAAGTTGAACCAAAATACGTTCATGCAAGGTTTGAAGAACTACGTTCATCCAATGCTGTTGAATCACCAGCCGATGAAGTCGCTAACGAAGAAACACCCGCTGAAGAAGAGAGTGCGGATGAAGCTGAAGAAGGAGGCGATGAATAATGTCTGACGGTCCTAAAGCTGGAGCGAAATGGTCAAAGTACTCTGTCGAAGATGGAAAACTAGTCAGAAAATCAGAGTTCTGTCCACAGTGTGGCCCGGGAGTTTTCTTAGCTTCCCACAACAACAGGAAATCCTGTGGTAGATGCGGTTTTACACAAAAGAACGAGTGATTACTCACCCATGTGTGGTGTTTTAACACCCTGATTGTCAATGACGTAACACTTGTCAGTTTCAATTATCACTTGGATTCCCAATTCGTCACGCTTGACTGTTTCCTGCTTGGAAAGTGATATATCTTCTCTCCAGGATATTATTCTCCAATCATTGTCGTGATATATTGCATCTTGAATAGTTCCTCTCAATTTTCTAGCGATTGTAATATCGTCACCAATTAACTCCCAAGCCCATCCATCCTTTGAGGAGATTAAATATCGTCCATCAGATGAATAAACGCTTTCAATATCGCATTCTACTGGTAGAGTTTTTTCAGCAATAATTTCACCAGAATCAATGGACAGAGTACGATATCTTCCTCCCCGTGTCCATATAGTTACAACATCATCATCTATTGTTAATTCAGCTATTGAATTAGAATTTGGAATCTTTGAATCCTCTGACCCTATTAATGGTTGTCTCCAAAGTTCTGTAGAATCAACGTCAATACAGTATACGCCACGTGTATACAATGCGAAGACAATGACTTTTCCGTTAGTCGCCATTGCGATTGGCTCAGCATCTAATGAATGTGACCATGAACTACCAGCTACCTTGACATTATCATTCCTTAATCGTAAATCTGACCTCGAAATTCCTTCCTCTAAATTCGTTTCAAAATCAATCAGTGCCATTCTTGCCAATCTCAATTCATGGTCCACCCAGGTTGCAACCATTCCTGCATTACACCAAACAGCATTTGTTATCTCGCATGGAAATGGCATAGCAGATTTGCCTTTATACGATATTCTTCCATCAACATCTATTGTAACTTCTTCTCCCTGAAATACGAAAACCTTCCAAGGAGCTACCGCCATGAATAAGCGCAGTATACTTAGGACTTCAACAATTGCTTCAAATCGGTCATACACCTCGCATATACATGGTCAGCCTGATACTTGTATCTGGAGGCGACATTGCGTCGACAAATCAGGCTCGTGAATTACTAAAAATGGCAACTTGGAAAAAACTTCCAGATGTTGAAAACAGAGAGGCCTATTCTTACAAGCACGCAAGAATGTGGTGGGTGGATGACGGTTGCCTTTGGGAAGACGATTTGGATAAGCGTTGGCAAAATGCTACCGGTGAAAATCCAACCGAAGTTATTTTTCCTTCAAGGCATTCTGCTGCGAGTGGTAATGCGTCACTAACACTTCACCCAATCGGTACAATGCAAGTGCCAAAGCATGAGACTCCTGAATATGGAGGCAGATCTGGCGACTGTCCGCCTCCTAATCCTAGATTAGCAGCATGGTGGAGGGAATTAAATTCTTTAGAATTAGATTTCGATGATTTCGATTTGAGTTTAGAAACCACTCACCATGGCCCTTGGATTGAAACTCCATCGTTATTTATTGAGATTGGATCTACTGCCAAAACATGGGGTCATGAAGGAGCCGCTAAGGCATTAGCTGGGATTATTTTTCGTGGCCTTGGTTTAGATGGTTCAGACGGTTTAGGAAATTGGAATGGAGAAGGACAAGTTGTAATCACTCTTGGAGGCGGGCATTATGCGCCTCGAGGAAATGTTCTAGGCTTACACGAAGATGTTTGGATTGGGCACATGCTTGCAACTTACGCTTTACCATTCGAAAAAGATGAACAAGGCAATGTTTCAGGAATGTGGGATAATAGCATAACTCAAGCGATATCTGCTACAAGGAAAGCATTTCCGGGTGGAAAAATTGTGTGCAGTATGGACAAAAAAGCATTCAAAGGATGGCAAAGGCAAGCCATTAGAGATTTACTTGAACAATTAGAGGTCCCTCTCTTGAAAAAATCTGAAATCATCGGATGAAAACGGTCAATAATTGTCGATTATGAGGGTTAATTATGGTCTCAGCATTCTCGAGGTTGATTGTTGCGACCACGATTCGCATGCCGAAGTGGTTTGTTGGTTGGGTAAGTCGTAGGTACGTTGCTGGACCTAACCTCAATGATGCTGTAAAAGTAATGAAGCGCTTATCTTCTGAAGGTGCGTGTTTCACTGTTGATGTTTTGGGAGAGGAAATTAAAACATTAGACGAGGCTAAATTCTTTTTAGATGAATACAAGAGCGTGATTACTGCTATAATTGAAAACAAATTAGATTCGAATCTGTCCATAAAGCCAACAGCTTTTGGATTGTTGTTGGATGAGAAAAAAGGCATGGAAAACATCGAGTCATTGGTTAGAATGGCTCATGAAAATAATATGTTTGTTAGATTGGATATGGAAGACCACAGGGTCACAGACGCGACAATCAAAGTAATGCTTGACATGCATGAAAAAGGATTAGACAATGTGGGAGTCGTTCTTCAAGGAAGGTTATTCAGGACCATAGATGATATTGACAAGATAAAAAATGAACTCGGTCCTAAAGCAGACTACAGAATTTGTAAAGGTATATACCTGGAACCAAGTGAAATTTCACATACTGAGCGGAAACCAATAATTGATGCTACAAACTTAGCGATAGACCACATGTTAGATGCAGGTGCGTATGTCGGGATTGCAAGTCATGATTACCCAGTAGTCCAGCATGCACTTTCATCCATAGAGTCAAGAGGTATGGGCCCCAATATTCCTGACCCTCGCACTAATGCAGGACCTAAAAGAGAGATGAAGGGTCCAGGATATGAATTCCAAATGCTTCTAGGTGTTAGAGGCAACCTGCGAAGAAAATTATCAAAGGAAGGGCACACAACAAGAGTTTACATCCCGTATGGCGAAAAATGGTATGAGTATTCGATTAGAAGACTACAAGAAAATCCTACTATTGGGACACAGATTGTGAAATCATTCTTGTTACCGTGGACAAACCGACCGTGATCAAGATCTTTTCTTTTTCTTGCGTCTTCCTTGTTTACCAGGCTTAGGCTTTCCCTTTTTCTCTGCATCAGGTATGATTGGATTAGGGTTGAAACCTAATTTTCCTTCTTTCCATGCTTGTCTTCTTTCTCGCGACGTGCGTGGAGCAAATTCTTCTGGTTTAGGTGGTTCATGAAGATACATCCGCTTAATGTCATGTGCAACAACACTTCCAGTCATTGTCCTGCCTGCTCCAGTATGTATTGCCCGAATCTTCCATTTGACACCATCGTAATCGAATATAGATCCAGCTTTGTAAACAGTATCTCTGTCGACGAAGATAGAATCGCTTTCAGAATACTCACCCATAGTTAGCGTTAGTCTTACCATTACAACATCTGAACGTACGGCATTAGCTCTGGATACTTTAGATGAGATTAAATTAGAAACTGAAATATTTTCTTCATTTTCAATTCTGTTTATTTCCCAACTGGCATCACTATATTCAAAAATATCACCGATAGATAATATTTCATCATCGTCTAATTCAATTTTGACGGTAACAGTGTTTGCACCTTCGCTCAAAAGAAAAGGAATTGTAATCGGTTTTGGTTCTCGCAGTTGATAGTTATGAACGTGACCGCATTCATCGCATTTCAGAAGATAGTTTACTCCTGCTTTGACTGGTTTTTCCTTGAGAATTTCATGTCCACATGGTTCATTACAACCTGGACAATCAACAACATTTTCGACGATTTCATCATCATCGATGTATGAAGCGTCATCAGTCATGTGGCATTCCTCATTTCTTGTCGCTACTCGTCTTCCCTTTGAGCCTGTCGGAGAATACAAAGCCTTGACAATATGAATTTAGACGCAGGTGTATGCGAGAAGAAGTTCTAAGCGCATTACTTGCTACTAACAAAGAACTATCTCGAGAGGAACCCGAGGTAGAGGCGAATATTGGTGTGCAAATGGAGCATATGGGTCTCGAATCTTGGTCAATTTCTGTCAGGAGAAGAATAAGGGACACAATTTCGCATCTCCAGCCAAGTAGCATTATCTTTGCTGGTGCGGGCATTGGACATTTAGCCGCATGGGTTTTGGACTACCTATCGGAAAGCGAATCTTCAACTAAAGTACAACTGATTGAAGAAGGAAATCGTTTTGCAGTGATTTTGAAAAGGCTTTGCGATCGCTATGATAAGGTTGACACAAACATAGTAGTGGGAACATCATCTCTCTTAGTTGGTGAATTGACCGCTTGGAACATTACAAAGCAGGGTAATCCTCCAATTTATCCTGAAGCAGACGCCATAATTGTAAATTCAAATATAAACAAATTAGCCGATGACATTGATATAATGCTCAAAATTTTATCAACTAATGGAGTATTGCTTACGATAGAGCCAACACCTCCAGTTGGTGAAAGAGAACCTAGCGACCCTGAAGTCGTCGGATTTAACAAATGGATGGAATTAATTAAATCAACAAATGATTCCCATCATATTGCATTTGCACCATTGTTTGGTGGCACTATTGTTGCATGGTTCGCAAAGTAAACTAATCTGAAGCAGCAATAAGTGCTTCGAATTGAATTAGTCCATAGCCGTAGTAGTCATCGTGCTCTTGCTGTCCGTCTTTCATTTTCGATGAACTCATAATCCAATCTTTGACGTTGTCAACCATGTCAGTACCGCCAGTTTTCAGTTCCGGCTTATTCTCGAACATCAAGGCTACTGCCCCAGTGACATATACTGTGGCAGCGCTAGTTCCAGATGAGATTCCCCATCCATCTCCAGTCATTATAACTGGAACTTCATGACCAGGTGCCACTACCTCTGGTTTTTGATCAGGGTCGTTTCTCGGCAGAAGTAATGGCCAAAGCCTTCCATTATTATCTCCAACAGAAGAACCAGACCAGATTCTTCCCATATCATCAACTCCCCCAACACAAATCACTGTACTAACAGTGCCAGGAGAGGCTACGTCACCATCATCATTCTGGCCGTCGTTTCCAGCGGCTGCGACTACAACTATCCCTGCGTCGTAAGCATCATCGACGGCATTTTCTACAGCATCTCCAAAAATAATGGAAGCACCTGAAGTGGCTCCTCCCAGTGATAATGAAATGATATTCACATTGTTTGCTATGCACCAATCGATCGCCTGTGCTACAGTATTGTCACTACCTGTACCTTCGCCAGAAAGTGCTTTAGCGACATAGAGTTCTACATTCTTTGCGATGCCAGTAAGCCCGCCGTCGGCAACAAGAATACCCGCCATCATAGTTCCGTGACCATTATCGTCATAAGGACTTGATTTATTGCCAATAAAATCAGTCCATCCCGCAAGATTCATGTTTTTCAGGTCAGGGTGCGTATCTTCGATTCCTGAATCAACTATACAGACAGAGACATCTTTACCTGTTAAATGGTCAACAGAATCATATTGAATAAGGCTATCAAAATTTTCTTCTTTTTCTGTTACGAAAGAGGAAGGGCCTGTTAGACTTATTGAACCATCCCAGACTTGCCATACAAACCAAAGTGCTGACACAACTAGAATGGATGATGCGATGACGGTTAGTTGCTTTATGAAATCAAAATCTTCTTCTGGTTCAATGATTGCTGATTGAATTTCAGAATCCATTTTATCATCCCAAGGCATTAACTGCTTCTACAAGTGTGTCAGCGAACAATTTTACCTCTTCTTCAGTATTGTAGAGGTACGCACTTGCCCTCAGGGAACCTCTGTTTAATCCTTTGTCATTAAACCATGAATGTACACAATGCATTCCACTTCTGACCATCACGCCAGCCGCTTCATCAAGCAGTATTGCAATGTCATGTGCGTCTATATTGTCCAGCAGAATCGAACAAATTCCTCCTCGCTGGTTCGCGTCCTTAGGTCCTATGATATTTATTCCATCAACATCTTGTATTTTTGACGTCATAATTTTGTTTAGGTTAATTTCATGTTCGTGAACTTTGTCTAAATCAAGTTTTGAAATGTAATCTACTGCCGCATTAGTTCCTAATATCCCAGCATAATTACCAAGGCCACCTTCAAATCTTGCAGGTGGTTTTGACCATTCAAAAGAATCGTAACGTGATGTTTCTACCGTGCTACCTCCTGACTGTATGGACCTCATATTTTCAAGCAATTCGTATCTTCCCCAAAGTCCACCCATACCTGATGGCCCCATCATCTTATGAATTGAAAACGCCATGAAATCAATTCCTAAATCTTTGATGTCTACTTTCATGTGTGGCGTTGATTGGGCAGCATCTATACAAACAAGCGCATCAAAGTCCTTTGCTATTTTTGTTGCCTCTTTTACAGGTGTTTCAATTCCGTCTAAATTACCTACATGGGACAAAGAAACCATTCTCAGGTTATTGCCAGCTTCGGCACACGCATTTTCAAAATTTTCTAAATTGAAGGTATTGTCTTCGTTAGATTTTACAATCCTGTGGTCAACCCCAAGTTCTTCCTCTAATTGGAGCCAAGGGACGAGATTAGAATTGTGTTCTCTGTCAGTTGTCAATATCACATCTCCTTCATTCCAAGTTAGTCCTTTTGCTACTTGATTTAGAGAGTGTGTAGCATTTTTAGTAAATATCATTTCATTAGGATTATCGCCGTTGAACAATTTAGTTAATGTATTACGGCAATTCATCATTTTCCTTGAAACAGTGGTTGCATAACGATGGACAGAACGGCCACCGCATCCTGGTGATTCTTCATAATAAGACCTGATTGCTTCGATGACTTGAATAGGCCTCAAAGTCATGCATGCATTGTCAAGATAAACAGGGGCATTTTCTCCCTTCAGAGTGGGAAAATCATCCCGTAAATGGTTAAACATCACCAAGCCTCCGAATCGGTTAGATAGTCCACAACAGGACTGTTAACACCACATTCAATACATGTGTGTCTTGAGGGGTATTTCTTATCACAGCCCTCACAAATTTGGTTCGGAATTCCTCTTTGGTTACAATCCTCAGTCGGACAGTCAATCAATGGCTGACCATCAGGAGACCTTGAAATAGGGTTTATTGAATCACAAGACGGGCAATGCCCTTCCTTTTCAATAATTATTCCGTCAAGTAAATCAGCATCTGCTGCAAATGCGGCCATCGTCTTAATTTTTGCACTTTCTCCTAGCATTCTCTGTGGAAACCACAGAATGTGCATCAATAGATAGATCAGCACTATGCCTGTTATCAGATGAATAGAATAAACAGCATAGTCTTCAACAACCCTATCTGCGATAAAATGAGCTCCTGCCCAACCATTTAGCAACATCAAAGCATCCCAGAATATTACTAAGCATGACCATGCATAGAGACTGTGTTCAGCCATTGCTTCTTCCATAACTCTGACATCTGTGTGAACATGATTTTCCTGTACGTGAAGGACCCTTGTTTCAGAAACGGCTTTCCAAAAAAAGTATGTGAAAAATAATCCAACAGATGCTAATATTATTCCGCCTAAAGCATCTGAGAATTCAAATCCTAAGGGGAAATTTGGTGATTGAATGTGTAATACAATTTGAGAGCCAAAAATCGAAGCCCAAATTAGAATTATGTTCACGATATGGCCTTTCATTACTGGGAAATTAACCGAGATTTGTACAAAGAACCAAGCCCACAGAATACCAGACAGCACGAGTTGGAAGAATGAAAATCCAGATATTGCAGAAATTCCTTCGATACCCGTCGATGTAGAATCCCCGCCTGAATAAATCTCAGGCGATATTGCACCCAATAAAAAAGCAGTAACGCCGGGTAGGAACGTTAAGAAGT
>JAYPOA010000032.1:0-16962 GCA_038130705.1 Methanobacteriota archaeon
AAGATTGGCAGGTTCTGAAAGAGGAGGAGATGAAAATAGATTGGATGATGTGCTCCTCAAACCGAGTGATGAAAAGTCAGAAAACATTACTTTCATCTGGGAAAAAATAGAATTCAATTTTACTTCTGGAGGTTCCAATGAAACCGACCCATTAGCACTATTCAATGCATACACTGCTTTAATGAAGAGCGATTGGTCAAACCTAAATCTTGCTGGACAAAATCTGGAGAACAGAAACTTAAGCAGGATTGATTTGTCCAATACAAATCTATCTTCTTCTGACCTTTCTGATGTTAATCTAAGCGAGTCAATTCTGTTTGATGTAAATCTAACGAACGCAGACCTTACGGGTGCTAATCTGGTGAATTCGATAATAGTTAATTTTGAAGGAGGTACGTTACTAGAAACCGATTTCACCAATGCTAACTTGGAAGGCGCATTCGGTTTGTTTGACTTATCCTCCTCAATTTTGTCAAATACAACTTGTCCTGATGGTACAAATAGCGATGATTCGGGATGTGCATCTGGGCCAACTGATCTCCCTCCACCATTAGCAGCTGAACTATTCTTTGCAGACACAAGAGTTGTCTTAGTCGTAACTCCATTTACTACCTCAATGTATTACATGGGCACACATGAATACATACCAGGTGTTGGAGCAGCAACTATCGAATCGGCAATCATCATTGGCGAATCCTCATGGAGAAATTTAGTCGGCGATGATGCAAATAATTACAGTTCCAAAACCTGGATTGTAAGGGTTGACGGTGTTGAAGGTGATTCATTAGAATCTTTGGCGTCACAGATTGAAGCGGACGCTAGAGTTGCATCTGTTCTTGACTGGTCTTCCACACACAAAACCGTTGAAAGAAATGGAGGTCTTATCTTTGGCACCCCTGGTTTGTTGTCACTACAATTCGTTGTAGCAAGTGTTGCAGCGGTTGCATCAAGCTTCGTTTTCTTATCACTAGTTCTAAGTCAAAGACAAAAGGAATTAGCCGTTTTACAGGCGATTGGAGCATCACCAAATCAAATAATTAGACTGGTTTTATTCGAGATTCTTTCGATAGTCATTGTCTCGATGGCGTTAGGAATTGTTCTGGGTGTTGGCTTAGCTCTCTCATTCAATGGATTCTTTGACATATTCGGATTCATATTCCAAATATTTGGAGGGTCTTCTACGGTAATTGATAGAACCCTGGTGTATCCATGGACGCAAATTGTTCTCGTATCGTTAGCAGTGTTTGCGGCTGTAGTAGTGGCATTATTGGTTACAACAAGAAAAGCACTGAAAGCAGATTTATCCAGTGTTCTAAAGGGGGAGTGAAGATGACTGATACAATTTTGGAAGCAGATGGCCTATACCACGTTTATGAGTCAAAGGCTGAAGATGGTAACGTTGTCGCATTGCGTGGATTGCATATCAACATGAAGCAAGGTGAGGCTATCGCAGTGGTCGGTCCTTCGGGTTCTGGAAAATCTACGTTGATGAAGTGTTTAGGAGGACTCATGAAGCCAAGTGCGGGTTCAGTAAGCTTGGTCGGTAAAAATATGACCAGGTTAACCGGGCAAGAATTGGTCGAATTAAGGCAGAAGACTGTTTCATTCATCTTCCAAGAGGGAAACCTCTTGCCTGATTTGAATGCGAGAGATAATGTCGCACAACCTCTAAGGCATCAAGGTGTCAGATCCAGTAAGGCGCTTGCTATTGCCGACGCAATGCTAGACAGATTAGGAATGTCCCATCGAACACATGCTATGCCGGCTATGTTAAGCGGTGGAGAGCAACAAAGAGTTGCAATTGCAAGAGCACTAATCACCAAACCAAGATTGATTCTTGCTGACGAACCAACAGGCGCTCTCGACCCTGTAACGAGTAGAGAAGTCTTAGCTCTGTTCAAGGATTTGCACCTGAATGATGGTGTATCATTTTTGATTGTTACACACTCAAAAGAAGTGGCGGCTTTCGCAAATAGATCCCTCGAATTGCGTGACGGGCGCTTCGTTGCGGAGCATGGTGAAAATGTGGATGTCGAAGACTTAAGCCAAGATCGTGAATTAATCGTTGACGAAACTGGAACCGTCACGCTTCCTCCTGATATTCTCGTGAGATTAGGTGGTGCAGGAAGATACACAGTTGGCAACCTCACCAGCGGATACATTTCTCTTCAAGGAGAAACTATCGAGGCAATGGGTAAAATGAAATTGGCGAATGTTTGCCCTGCCTGTAAACACGATTATGCTGAAAGTGAAGATCAAATGTGCCCTTCATGTGGCTCTTCAAGACCAATGGTGGAGGCTTGATTATGAATTTCTTCAGATTGAGCGGAATCCTTGAAACAATTTCTACGATTTCACTTTTTTTTATCGCAATGCCACTGAAATACATTGGTGGAAACGAAATTCTGGTCAAGATAATCGGGCCCATCCACGGCGGATTGTTCATACTTTACATAGCGTTAGTATATTGGGAACAAAGGCAAGGAAGAATAAATTCAAACTTAGCGATAAAGGCTATGTTAGCGGCAATACCTCCGGGTGGGCCCATTTGGTTTGAAAGAAAGCATATGAACAATCAAACCTCGACAGAAGCTTAGATTTACTTCGACCCAAATGTCAATGACTTGAACCAAGAGGTCCAGCTTTTCTTTGCGAAAATACCGTTTCTTAGTTTTTGTTTGTCCATTATTTCTTCAACGTAGGTCTCTAATGCGTGGTCCATTTTTCTCACCTAATTTACTTTTGGAACCGAACCTATAATTGGTTTTGGGTGTAATGTTTACACTAAGTGTTTAGTAAAACACCATAAAATGTAACAAACTTATTGCAAATTTGCAATTTGTTTTCGCATCAAACCCTTCCACAGCGGAGGTATTAGGGCTATCCAGAAAGATGTGTAATATCCAAATGGCAACTGGGGTGAGCCTTCCTGTGCTCGAAGTTCCCAAAGAGGTGCACTCGCCTTCAAATGATGGGCGGGATGAAGTGGTAGCTCAAGCAGTGTCCATCTCGACCACACTCCACGATATTCCCATGAATGCATCTTTGTGTGCTTGCCACCTACTTCTCTAACCAGGCCATAATGCTCTATGTAGTTCACATATTCCAGCAAAATTATAGCAAGCAGTGCCTGTAGTGCAAAGGCATACATGACTACTGGAGAGTATATCCATAGCACAGTAAGCAAACCAATTTGAAGGATTAGTCCGTGAAAAATTGGGTTTTGAATGAATCCTTTTCCTTTGTCTTTGTGTGTGTTCCAAGCAGAGATAATTTGTAGTGGCAAAGTCATCAGTAGCTGTGTGTAAAAAGACCGGCCTTCAGGTGATGATGCAGGATCTTTCGAGGTAGCGTAATTTCTATGATGGCCATGATTGTGTTCAGTAGTAAAGTGTAGGTACATCACCATCAACAAATTCAACCTGGACATCCGCCATATCAATGAGCCTTTTTTCCTATGACCAGCTTCGTGTGCGTTGATAATTCCCGATATTCCGCCCACAACTCCTACGGATAGTGCACCTAAAACAACTGGGATTCCAAAACCGCTTAATTCTGCTTGCCATAGTAATGCACCGATACAAGATAAGTATGCTATAGTGTGCATAAAAAGGAGTACATCCCAAGGCTTTGAGGAGATTTGGTTACGAGTAGGAGATGCTTTTGGAGAAACATAGTCTATGATAGGACATATTCCCACTGCCCAAACAAATCCTGAGAATGCCCACCAACCGCCCTGCATAATGCCTGCTACGGTAATTACTGGAAGTATGAAGCCAAGAAGGTGGGGCTTCCAAGATTCTACCCTCTCTTCCATAGTCTTTGGACAAACTACACCTACATATGCATTAGTTTGGGTTCGGATAGTTTTATACGCCTGCTTGGGAGGATTGATTTTTGCCAAAGAGCGGCACTCCCAGTGTCCGCTATTGTCTAGGAGGCATGACATGATTACCATAGAAAAAGAAGATATCTTGCCCTACGTGTATTTCGTTTGCTCATTAGCCCAAGATGGCAGAATGTATGGAGGCATAAGTGGAAAGAGTGACTTCATCGGCGGTATATTCGATAGATGGATAAACATCATTCCAGAGAGTATCATATTCAATAAATACCTACTCCCAAAATTATACAAAGATCGAAATGTAGAAGTTATTTCAGACCATTTTAGGTATAATCCAAAGATTTCAGGCATCGCACCTGACGTTATCGGCGTAAAGATTGATGACCACGAGATCGTACTGTTTGCAGTCTATGATAACAAATGGATAATGTTGGAAGGAGCACCCAAAATAGAGGTGAAGTCTTTCAAACATAATCAGTACATGGTGAGCTTAAGAGACCAGAGCTATGAAGGATATCTCGTTATGGTTGAAACAGATCTAGCAAGTGATTATCTATTGCCTTTCTTTAGTGATAGCATACTCAGTGAAAGCGTATACAACAAACTAAACATGTCAGAAGACATATTCATTATCAATAACGATAATGGAGATTTGAAACAAACCAAAAGGGTACAGAGACAAGATGACAGTTTAGGAACATTGAAGTTAATTACTGTCTGTTCTTGTGATTCGTTCAAGATTTATTCGAACCTTTGTGATGCTGGTGAAAGCCCTGTATATGTGAAAGAGATATTACCAACAAGTCACAGAATTCCGAAATACCCTGATGAAGAGGGGTCTCCATTGCTAGATTATGTTGAAAAAAATATGGAAACAGGGCTCTATGGTTGGAAAGATGATGGAATTGTTGGGGATTTGCCTAAGTCTTGGAAGATGCTGGACATTCATATCGAAGGCGTAGAGAATCTTACCTACATCAGAAATTCTAAATCCTCAATAACAATCTATTCATCAGGAAATGCATCGATAAATAATACTTACTTGCAAGAGGGAGGATATAGAATTATCATCCAATGCTTAGACAGATCTAGATCTAATGGGCAAGAATTCTTTATGCACAAATCAATTGTAAGTAAAGTTCCTACTGAAGAATCGAATTTGTTAAAACACATGCATACATACATTGAAGAAAAATTGAGAGCATAGTAATTTATCCTAACGTATGCGTTGGTTTGAAATCAGATTGGCTACTGGGTTGCTTGATGGACCCTTTGCTAAAGTCGAAGTTGCAAAAGCAACGATACCATATCGTTGGTGAGCACGGAGGCGTTAAGGTATGCCACTGGACAAAGGAATCTCTTTTGCGAGACAGACAGTGTTACAAAGGGAAATTTTACGGCGTTGCAAGCCACAATTGCATGCAGATGTCTCCTGTAGTTGACCAATGTAATCTCGCTTGTTCTTATTGCTGGCGAGAGCCACACATGGACACTCTCGAATTATCTGACCAAGACCCTCTTGAAATGCTATACGAGTCGGTTAGAGCTCAGAGAAGGCTTCTGTCCGGATTCGGGGGCAATCCTAAGGTTCCAAAGGAAAAATTCCTTGACGCTCAAAACCCCAAGCACGTCGCAATCTCACTTAATGGAGAGCCAACTCTTTACAACCGACTTTCTGAATACGTGGAATTATGCCATGCTCACGGTATGACTACAATGCTAGTAACAAACGGGACCCTACCAAAAGTAATCGAGAAGTTGGACACCTTACCAACGCAGTTATATGTTTCAGTCGATGCACCTAACAAGGAAGTTTTCGACGATATATGCAAGCCAAAATGGAATGCGGCGGCGTGGGACAAGTTTGAGGAAACCATCGACTTATTGCCAAGTCTTGACACGAGAATTGTATGTCGTCACACACTCATCAAAGGTAAGAATATGAATCCTGAACATATTCCACAATACGCGGCTTTAGACAACAGGGCCGACCCTGATTGGATAGAGTGCAAAGGATACGTGCACGTGGGTAATTCTCGAGAAAATTTAACCTCAGAAAATATGCCCTTCCATGATGATATTTTGGAATTTTCAAACGCTTTAGCACCTTTGACCGATAGGAAGTTACTCGATGATTCACCCCCGAGTAGAGTTGCTTTGGTTGGAAGGGAAATCGTACCTCTACCAATTCCTGAACCAACGATGTTTTTCCCTGAAGACTTAGGTGTCGCCGACCCTGTTAAGCATCTGAAAGTAATTCAATAGGTGATTTGTTGCGCAAGGTCTTAGTTGCACGAGGAGGAGCAATGTCTCCTTTCTCTGGCTTAGGTAGTACACATCAACAACTCGTTGAGAGATTAGAAAATGGACTTGTAAAAGGATATAAGATTCAACAAATTCATGAATATAAAATTTCAAAAAATCCGGTCACACGAGTTTGGAGAAGATGGTTTAGCGCACCAAATAAGGTTTCATCGATAGCAGCAAATTATGACATCACTCACATAACAGACCAGGAACAATCTGGACTTTGTCCGAAAGATGGTAAGTCTGTGATTACGGTACACGACCTGTTTCATTTGTTTCCATTTGAGAAGGATGATGTGAAGATAGGAAATTCAAATCCTTCTTTCATTAGAAAAAGGGACCTAAAGAAAATAATTAACGGAATAAAGAGGTCAAATCTTCTAATTTGTGTCTCAAAATACACGCAAAAAGAATGTGAAATGAGATTCCCTGGAATCAAGACAGCCTATGTTCCTCATGCAATTGACTTAGACGCTTACTCAATAAAAACCGAGAAACCAGAATGGTTCAGTGATGGTAAAAATCTGATAATTATTGGTAGCGAAGAAGAAAGGAAGAGATTGAACTTTGCAATTGACATCTGTGCTGAAATGGACTTAACCTTACACAAAATAGGTGCCGAATCCTCAGATACATCAAAGGAAAAACTCATCCAGTATGCTGCGGATAAAAATTGCAATCTAAACTGGGTAGGTCGATTAGAGCAGAGCGAAATTATTGCAGCTCTCCAGCATGCTGATGCACTACTATTTCCATCGATTGCAGAAGGATTCGGACTGCCACCGCTCGAAGCATACGCATCTGGAACCGTGGCTTTAGTTGCTGATGCTCCGGCACATAACGAAATTCCACTTGACCATCACATACTCCCACCGTACGATATTGATACTTGGAGGTCAGCAATTTTGAACTTGCAAGATGAATCTGAAAAGGTCAGAGAACGGGCTGCTAATTTTTCTGTTGAAAAGTGGTCTGAACGCATGAAAGATGCTTATGACTCTATCTTTTAGATTGAAATTCAATCCGTTTAATTCATGGAGGGGTTTGAAATGGCACGCAATATGGAGCCAATTCACAAGGTTGCAATCATCGGCGCTGGCAATATGGGATCAGGTATTGCTCAGAAAACAGCTCAAGAAGAATTCGAGGTTCAGATGGTGGACAGAGAACCACAATGGGTCGAAAGAGGCCAGTCGATTATCTCGAATTTTTTGAAAGAAGCCGTTGAAAGAAGAATTTTTTCTCCGGACCAAGTAACGGCTATTGAAAACCGAATAACTGGCGTGGTAGGAACTGAAAATACCGCTGCCGATACAGATTTAGTTATTGAAGCGGTTTTCGAAGATTTTGATATCAAAACCCAGGTCTTCAATACATTAAATGAAGCATGTGGTGACCAAACTATTCTAGCATCAAACACCTCTTCCTTATCGGTAAATGAGTTATCTTTAGCTTCTGGAAGGCCCGACAGATTTGTTGGACTTCACTTCTTCTATCATCCAGCAAAAAATCGCTTGGTGGAGGTCATTCCAGGAAATGATACCTCTGAGGAAACCCTATCTCGCACAGTACAATATTGCAGAGGATTAGGTAAAGTAGTGATAATTTGTAAAGATAGACCCGGATTTGTTGTTAACAGATTCTTTGTTCCTTGGCTAAACGAGGCTTGCTTACTATTACAGGAAGGAATTGCAACCACTGCGGCTATCGATGCAGTAGCAATGAAAGCGTTCAAAATTGGCATGGGACCATTTGCTTTAATGAATTTAACAGGTCCACCGATTGCATTGCATTCCACAGACTATCTTGCTGAACAATTGGATACTCCGAGATATATCGGAGCAGAGAATCTACGAACAATGGTTGCTGCGAATGGGCAATGGGAAATCGGAGAAGACACTTCATGTTCTGAAGAAGCAGCTGAGATTATCAAGACTCGTTTACTTGGTCAGGTTTTCGCTGTTGCTGGCCAAATTGTCGATGAAGAGATTTGCTCAATGGAGGATGTAGATAGAGGAGCAAAGGTCGGCTTGAGATGGGCAAGGGGGCCATTTGAGATTGCAAATAAAATTGGAATTGATTCTGCAAAATCTATGGCTGAAAGTTACGCAAATTTAGCTGGATTTGAACTGCCAAAAGCATGGAATAGGAGCGAAAGTTTTGATTTCAATTATGTTGACATGAATGTCGAAAATGGAGTTGCAACCTTGACAATTAACAGGCCTGAGGCTATGAATGCATTAAACGAGACTGTTGTCGGCCAATTGTCTACTGCGATAGACGAAGCTAACGCCAATTCTGGAGTGCATACAATTGTTCTGGATGGTGCTGGTAAAGCGTTCGTTGCAGGGGCAGATGTGAAATTCTTCGTTGACAAGTTGAGAGCTGATTCATTCCCTGACATTTATGATTTTACAGCAAACGGCCATGATGTGCTCAACAAATTAGAAAACTCCGAAAAGACAACCATTGCGTTGACAACAGGTCTTGCCCTTGGAGGGGGATTAGAATTAGCACTATCCTGTGATTACCGGATTGGAACAAGAAAAACTCAATTTAGATTCCCCGAAACCAACATAGGAATTTATCCTGGATTGGGAGGTACTCAAAGACCTGCACGAATATGTGGCATCCCATCTGCTCGATGGGCTGTTCTAGCAGGTAATTTCATGGACGCACAAACCGCAGCAGACCTAGGATTGGTTACTCACTTAGTCGAAGTCTCTGAAGTTGAAAACACAATTTCTGAAATATCATCGAGCGGAAAACCTGAAGATAAATACCCCGGAAAACCAAGAAATGTAAATTCTAAAATTGTTAAATTTGCGGAATCATTCTACAGTGATGAAAACTTATCATCTCTATTACTAGGGACCTGTCCAGATGGATTTGACCAAGAGGATAAGCTTGTTTCACGACAGATGAAAGCATTGTCGAGAACGGCTCCAATCGCCATTTCACTCGCAAGTAATCTAATCAATCTTGCAGAAGATACATCATTAGAGGACGGTCTGAAATCTGAACTTGATAGTTTGAGGACTATATTTTCAACAAAAGATGCTCTTGAAGGTCTTAGTGCGCTAATTGAAGGTAGAAAGGCATCATATTCGAACCAATGATGGTGTTTTTCCTACACTATGTTTTATCACCGACATCTGCTACGAGGAGCATGCCCGAACCTCCTCTCGTTTTGCCAATTAACGCCTTAGTTGCTATTAGGCAAAACATAGATGATACAATTGCACATGGCGGTAATATCAGATCCTTATTGGCAGAACATTCAGGAGAAACTCCATGGAATACGGACTGGGAAGTAGAAGCTGCTGTTGAAGCATTACACGTTTTTGGTAGTCGCTGGACTATCGAGATTTTATCGACTCTTTATATTGCTGGAGCAAGAAGATTTAATCAACTAAAATCTCTATTGTCAGGGATATCTTCTCGAACTCTATCCGATAAACTACGATTTCTCACAGAAGAAGGATTAGTCGAAAGGCAGGTTACAGATGGACCACCTATTCGGGTCGATTACGTACTATCAGAACATGGAAAAACATGTGGGAGATTACTTTCCCCCCTTGTTGCACATTTGAAAATCAGATCAGGCTCGGTTAAGGGAAAATAAGCAAACAACAGACCGAATCTATTACAAATGAGTTCTTACAATTCCAAACTATGGCACTGATAAGGCAGTGGATAACACAGCGACCGTGGCTCGCTGCTGGTCTTACTGGTGCTACTGGAGGATTGCTCGGAATTGGCGCCCAAATTGGAGCCTTAGCCTTCCCCCGAGGTACTGTCAATACCAAACTAAGGGACTTTGAACATCCATTGCGAAGAAGAATATTGATGACACTGGAGAAAAATCCCGGATTATGTTACAGGGAGCTTCAATCCCACCTTTCCGCAGCTAATGGAACCTTGAGGCACCATCTTGATGTTCTCTCAAGCAGAAAGTCTATCACAATAATTTCTGTAAATGGTAGAACTTGTTACTTTGCTGGAGCACCAAGTCAAGTCGAGGTACTTAGGGGCATGAAAGTCGGTGAGAATGAAGCCGCCAAACAAATGCCAATAGGATTGTCTTTAGTTCAAAAAACAATTGTTGAAGATATCAAAGTTAACGGCATCCCAAAATCTCAAGCGGCCTTAGCAAGAAGAATTGGAAGGTCAAGAGCCTCAGTACATTCAGCGGTTCAAGTTCTAAGACGAAGAGGAATTTTACGCGAAGATAGAGTTGAATTAGCACCTCACCTAACAGATTCGGACATATGGAATAATCAGTCAACCATTGATTACGAATGGTCGGACGAAAGAAGATGATTCAACAATCGTCTCTTGAGAAGTAATTATTGCGCATTGTTCAAAACCTTTCAACATTCGCCGTAGGTTATGTTCGATTTACGTCTCGAAGAAATACCACTTCCTGCTGGTAAAAAAGACAGAGACAAACTAATTTCTTGGTTAATCGACACTTTATGCCTACACCGTAGAAGAGAGGATTCTGCCTCTGATGAAAACGGATTTTATTCTCCGATACACAGAATTCTAAGTGAACATTTGCTAAAATTTCCAGACAAAGGTTTCGAAACTAGAGAATTAGCTATCGAATTGGGACTCACTCCTGCAGCGATACACCACCATTTTGCAAGATTGGTTTCGGCAGGACTTGTCTCTACAACCTCTGGAAAAGGCTGGAAAATATACTATATTGTTGGCGGATCAATTCCCAACGCTATCGAAAATATGCGAGCGCGTTCAAACATTATTCACCAGCAAAGAATTTCCATACTGGATGAAATTTGGAATCGTGGTAAAAATACTACAATGAAAATTGAAACCCCGCCCGATGGAAAACCAAGTACTCTGATCAGGGTCAAGGAATGGGGACCACTTGAAGGAGGTGAAAACGAGATTTCCAGATTCATGGCCGATATAGGATTACTTGGAGAAAGGCCTGGAAGAGAAAACCATGCTGATTCTTTGTCAGTGAAAATTTTCCAAATGCTATTAGCATCAGGACCTCCAATTTCCATAGACGAGTCCGCTGAAAAATGCGATGGTGCCAAACCAAGAGTAGGGAGAATCCTCGAACGATTTAGAGGCACTGGATTGATTGAGAGAATCGCAAGAACAGACCGCCTTTCTTCGGCGCTTTGGTCCGCAATGACAACTCAGTACATGAGAAGGGGCGAGGATTGGTTATTGAAGAAGGGAGGATTCCAAAGGCTATCCGTCCCAAATAATCTCCTCAAGCATCTAAAAAATGGAACTTGTACACCTGAAAAAATAGCTTCGTCTCTAAAATCATTTGAGCCGAGAGATCAAATGCTTCTGCTCAACCTTCTAGGGGGAAGATTACCTTTAGGATACAGATTAGTAGGCAATAATGTTGAATCCATGAAAAGGAAATCAACAGATGATCTTGACCGCATATTTAGAAGAATACAAAAAGTTGGTAAGACGCTTTCTGAATTGAATGAATAATTCAATCAGTAAGACGCCAAGTACTCGCTTGTTGCAGCAGCAAATTCTTCTCGACTTGATTTACCGTGCATTATAGCCCTAATGTGCTTCGCATTAGGGAGGCCCTTTGTGAAAGAAACTGCGTGGCCTCTCATAGATTTGATGTTTAATCCGGTTGTTTGTCTTGCTAGCTCAATGTACCTGTTCCAACACCAACGTCGTGTTGCAAACTGCTTTTCCACATCGTCCAAAGATGACCAGTTTCCTTCAAAATTCGAAATCCATGGTAATTCATCTTCATCCATCCAACCTAATCCTACTTTTATTTCTCCAAAGACGGACGGCCTACCGATAGCTCCTCTACCAATCATCAACCCAGATGCATGGGTTTCATTCAGGCAAGATGACGCCGTTTTGGAATCGACTACGTCTCCATTTGCAATTACTGGTAACTCTACGGAATCGACTACTTTAGAGATGTAATCCCAATCAGCAACTCCAGAATATCTTTGTTTCAGTGTTCTACCATGGACACACAATCTTTGGATTCCTACTTGTTCTAGATCCTGGCAAATTTCCTTAGCATTGAAACTTTCAGCACCCGTGCCTAATCGCATTTTTGCTGTTACAGGAATATTCACTCGGTCAACGACCTCTTCACACATTGAAACTAAATTTTCTGGTTGACCCATTAATGCGGCACCTGCACAAATTTTCGTAACTTTAGGAGCAGGACATCCAAAATTCAAATCAATTATATCAGCGCTGTCTTCTAACAATTCTGCGGCTTTTGCCATATCCTCTGTTACTCCACCGAATATCTGGGGGATAAAAGGGGCTTCTGCATCACAAGTTTCCATCTTACGCCATGACATAGCAGCATCCCTTGTCAATGCTGTTGAGTTAGTAAACTCCGTGATAGTAAAATCTGCTCCACATTCTTTAGCAAGTAGTCTGAATGGTAAATCTGTGACTCCAGACATTGGAGCCAAAAATAGAGGCCTCTCTTCCCCTTGCCATTCGCCAAACTTGGGCAGAATGAAATCACTCATTGTACATCAACTTCAGAAGGTGGATTCCCACTCTTCTAAGTCGTTTTCTTTGGCCCAGTCTTCGTCTGTAGTTTCTCCACGGGCCTTCAAGACTTCTCTGGCAAGTAACCAGTAAAGAAGAGCGAGGGATCTTCGTCCTTTGTTGTTTGCTGGTAGCGCTAAATCAACGTTTCTTAGGTTGTTATTTGCATCGCAAATTCCAACAATTGGAAGGCCTGAATTAACTGCTTCCTTCAAAGCTTGCTGGTCAGCAGCAGGGTCGGTAACAAACAAGACATCAGGTTCGACATAAGAGCGTAGAGCCGGGTTTGTTAGGCTACCCGGTATGAATCGTCCAACGCTTGCGTTAGCGCCTATTGCTTCAGCAAACAGTCTTGCAGGCCTCTGGCCATATTGTCTCGCACTTACCACCATAACGTTAGCTGGGTTGTATTTGGTAATGAACTGAGAAATAGAACGGATTCGGCTGTCTGTAATCTCGATATCAATCAAGTAAAGTCCATCGGAGCGAACCTCTTGGATAAATTGTGCCATATCTGCACTTTTCTGCTGAGTACCAATGTGAACTGCATTGGTCTCGTAAGTCTCACGGTCAATCAATAATTCTGTCATAATAATGACTCCAGCACTTGCGCCACAAACCCCCCCTAAATAACCACTTCGTAGGCAGATTTCGAAGCAGTAACTCACGAATAATCAGTAAATAGGCGAAATTATGTAGGATAAGTTTTCTAAGATTAAATGGGTGTTCAACTTTGACGGAATCTGAAAGTGGGGAGGAAATTGCTTCCACAAACGATTCAGGTTTCTATCTCGATGAAAGCGATAAACCGTTGAATGTGTCAGCATCTGATTTGGAGAGATATGTGTACTGCCCACTTTCTTGGCAACTCGCAAGGGATGGTGCTTCTGGTAAAGGAGAAGCGATTGAAGAAGGTAGGATTAAACATGCAGAAATACATAACAGAATTCAAAATTTTAAGGATAAACAACTGGAATTAAGAAAGGCATTGGTCATCTGGTCGTGGTGGTTTACAATTATCCTTGTTTTCATATTTGATGCAATTCTTTTCTACGTTTTAGATGATGAAACAAGGACTCCGGAATATGTTTCTCAATACCTTACTATGCTTTCCTTAACTTGGCTTTTAATCGCAATTATTGCGATATATTTACCCTGGAGGAAATACCTAAATTTTGATTCCAATAACGAAGAATACAACGAGATCAAAAATTTCGATGAAACAATCATCCCATTTACCTTCCAACCACTTGGTTTCCTTGGAGGATGGGGTGAAGGTGGTAGGGTAGAAGCCGGTTTGTTGTTTGGAGCAATTGTTTGTATTTTACACGCAATCGGTCTAACATATGCTGACGATAAGAGGCAAGCTGGATTTATTCTCGCAAGTCTGGCCATGCTTTGGACATTAATTGCTTCGTGGCAATTGCAAAAAGCGTTACTCGCCGACAACGAATTAGAAACAGCGAAAATCAGTGCTGGAATAAGCGATGATGTAGATGTCGCTTACTCGGATGATGAGGAAACAGCAGACCTACTAATAGACGAAAATTCTGGACTCAGAGGAAGACCTGACCAAATTGTAATCGTTGATGGAGAATTTATTCCTGTTGAACAAAAGACTGGCAAGGTTCCAGAGAGGCCACATAAATCACATAAAATTCAGTTAATGGCATACTTACACTTAGTTGAAAAAACCACAGGAAGAAAACCACCTTACGGTGTAATAAAGTATGGAAATGAGAATATACATCAGATTTTTTGGACCGATGAAAATTATAAATTTCTCATGGATACAACCAAAGAAATTCAACGCACTATTGTCTATGGTGGAGCAAAAAGAAATCATGAACGTGTTGGAAAATGCCAAAACTGTTCACGCAGGTATGCTTGTGATTCAAGTCTTGTTTAATCGTAAGTGCATTCTGATTCGGTAGGGTACTGCCAGCATTCTCTGTGTATGTGTACATAAACATCGAATGTATCTTGAAGATTGCCTAACAACTCTTCACCATGTGCCTGAGCCTCTATTGATAGAGTCCATGTCCCCATAGCGAGTGGTTGTTGAAAGGTTGAAACTGAAGGTCGGCAGGTGTCTTCGCACCTCTCTTCCCAAATTCTCTCCCCGTTTGAATCGGTTATTGATGCCTCAACATAGCGGATAGCACCTACGGTTACAGCGTCCGGACCTGCGAATGCCACGCCGATGTAAACTTTCAATTCCTGCACATTTTCGTCGATAACAAATCTCTCTTGGAAAGTTATTGGTTGGAAATTAATTGATACGAATGTGTGGTTTACATTGATCTTTTCAATTACTTCCTCAAGTTGAGGCGGATCTCTCACATCCTCCATAAATTCGCGAGCAGGAACGAGGCCTATACATCCAATATTTGATGCTAAGAAAATAGCTAACAAAGCAAAAGCTCTGATTGCGTTTTTCGGCCTCATCAGCCATCGCCAATCATTCAACATGTATCAATAAAACGGCTCGATGGTTTCAAAGACAAATACATGTTAGCATACACGCCTGAATGAAGTCAAGAGGGTCAGCCGAGCTAACGCAATGACGAACCCTATGAGTACTGACAGGCATCTTATTCGAATTTAGCACCACATGTGGAACATTCTGTGGCATCAGCAGGTATCTCAGAACCACAGGCACCACATTCAGCCATTTTGACCTCTGGCTCTTGTTTTGTTCTCCTTCGAATATTTCTTCTTCGCTTATTCGATTCTACCGCTGCTTTCACCGGATTTACTTCATCATCTTCATCATCGAATGAGAAATCCATTGCATCTTCTGGAAGTGCGTTTCCTGCTAACGAGCGGTCTTGAATACCCATTCCAATCATAACTTCATCACCGGGCATTACTCCTTCTTCGCCAGTAATTTCGTATAATTTGGCTCTGATTGATGCATCGCTTGCTGACAAATCATTAACATCTTCCACATCGTGAGTTTGTATGTCTTTATCCTTCAATATAGCATCGATGTCATGAGATTCGAACGTTTCCTCGATCGACTTCAGAGTTGTTGTGTAAACCGACATAGCTTCTTCGTCATCTAATTCTTCAGACTCCTCCATTGCAACCTTTCTATCATATGCGGCTTCAACTTCCGCTTCTGCCTTAGCAATGCTTTCATCCCAATCACCTTCCAAGTCGTCGGATTCGTAACCAAATTCTTTGATTGCTTCATCGAAATCTTCGTATCCAGTTGCGTGAATGGTTTCTGGGTCAATCTCTTCTTCTTCCTCAGGAAGTGCAATCTCCTGTCTTTCAACAACTCTTCTCTCTCGCTTTTCGAAGTACTTCGAGGTGTCCTGGGTGGTCCCACAATAAGGACAGTTTCCTAACAAGTCTGGAATTGATTCTCCACAAGTTTCGCAATCGTGGAATTGCTTTCTCGCCTTCTTTAGGTTGAATGAACAGGAAGGGCATCTGTCTTCAGTGCCCTCTAATTCACCGTCACAGGAGGGACAGTAATCGAAAATATCTCGCTCAACTTCTTCTTCTCGATCCCTGGTTAAGATTACTGCAGCAATGAGAATACCAATCATTACAAGTGCCATTAATGCGATTAAACCTGCTGTGGCAAATGACATGTCACCGGCGTCATCTGCAATATTTGACGCGTCTTCTTTTGTATCCCAATTCCAACTAATCGGATCGCTAACATCTGAGTTATCTGGCATTATTACCACATTGGTATAAGGCGCTGATGCAGTAAAGGTACAATCTATTTTGACAAATTCTCCAGAAGTTTCTACAGTTAAAGGAATCAATTCAAACTGAGCTCCAAGCTGGTCTTCGCAAGAATAATTTACAGTTCCCGTTTTGTCTGTCAAAGAATTAATTGAAATTGTATATCTCTCTCCGGCTTGAAGAGGAGCACTTGCATTGTCTCCATTTTCATCAACAAGCGTCATCGATGCTCGTGACCAAACCAGTCGCAATTGTTCAACGTAACGGACCTCACCCTGGGCGTAAGAATTCAACGGATTGTCATCATAATAACCTTCAGCAGAAAACCATTCAGCCAAAAATGATGCATTGTAGGTTCCTTCACCTTTCTGTTCTAATGTTCGCTCCCAAACATAGGAGTCTCCCGCTGCGATAGTAAATTGACTTGATGGACCTTCGTCTATTTGTTCACCATCCCAAGTGTAGATTAGTTTGCCTCTTACCGAGATTTGTCCTGAATTAATTACTACGACCTTCCAAGTAACAGATTCATCACTTTTCAGGACTGTTTTCGAAGGTATTGCATT
>JAYPOA010000033.1:0-4665 GCA_038130705.1 Methanobacteriota archaeon
GTCCAAATATTGTTTCAGATGGTTGGTTCTGCATATCTGGCCACGCAATTGGGCCAGAGTCAGGTTATGCAGAAAATTGGGACTTTAGTTACTCTAACTTTTCAGGAATGAACTTAACAAGCGCTGAAATAATCAATGCTAACTTTTCAAATGCTGATTTGACAAATATTGTGATGTTGGAAGGAAAATTGACAGGGGATTTGTCTGGGGCTGATTTAACTGGTGCATGGATTGCGGGTGCCAATTTATCTGGTCTAACAGGGACAAATGTAACATGCCCAAATGGAGGATTAGCAGAATACTTCGCGGATTGTAAGGAAGGGGGTTTAATCGGACCGTTCACTGAATTATATGACGATGATTTAGATGGTTATAACGAAATTGAAGGAGACTGTGATGATAATGACCCAACTGCCTATCCTAATGCAACAGAAGTACATGATTATCGAGACAATGATTGTGATGGAGATGTTGATAACGACATTGACTATGACGGATACACAATTTGGGATGGAGATTGTGATGACAATGATTCCAGTATCAACCCTGGTGTAACAGAATTATATGATGGAATTGACAATAACTGCGATGGCCAAGTCGACGAAGGATTCTCATTATACTACAGGGATGCTGATGGAGATACTTACGGTGACCCTACAGTAACAGTATATGCAACTTCTCAACCATCAGGTTATACTAGTTATGCGGGTGATTGTGATGATAGTGATATGAGCGTCAACCCTTCGGCTACAGAAGACCCAACCAATGGAATAGACGATGATTGTGATGGTTCTGTTGATGAGCCCTGAGGCGTCTCATTCAACATTTGGTCGCACCGTGCGTTCATTCAATAACAGTATCAGTCGGGTTTTCTGATAGTTATGGTGCGCTCTAGAGTTCTAATCGCATTCTTCCATTCCAAACGAACTTGAATTTCGTCAATTCCTTCAGGGATCCTAGAAGCACGAATTGGGACTCTGTATATTCCATCAGTGGGCGAATTGATTTTATTTCGTGAAATTCCTGTCAGAACTTGTTCTCCATTCAGGATTTGAACCTTGAGAGTTTTGTGGCAGTTACTAGGCCGAGTTAAACGAAGATATCGTGGTTTGCCGTCTGGCCAGTTGCCATTAGGATCATCCTCAATAGACCAATTACTTGCATTGGCAGGAGGAGATAGAATCCCCTTTCCTGGCATGGATTTTTTATCATTTGACATCACATCATCCTCTGAATATTCAGTACCATTTTCAATCGCATCCTCAACCCAAGCATCCATACACTGCCAATAGAACTCACCGGTTTTAAGGTAAGCCCCCTTCAGTTCTAAAGAATCAGATTTCAGATTTTTTAGTGGCTTGAGGGTTTCGATAAAATCTTCCTCACTTAGCATTTCGTCATCCACCCTGCTTCTAGTCATTGAGTGGATTTGCATGAATCTATTCAACAGAACCCGAAAGTGAGTCTTCTGTTGAAAAATAGTTCTTTGATTCCAACCCTTTGCACCGTTAGCAATCCACGAATTCCCGATAATAGAAATCCATGCTGAGAAATAGTTCGTCAACTCTTTCACAATGTAGTCTTCATCGTAGTTTAGATATGCTTCGTATGGTCCATTTGGTAAAAACCATTTTTTGGCATACTTAAGCCATTTTACAATATCTACACAGTTAGTTGTTCCATTTGATTTCAGCATTTGAATTTGGGATTCAAGAGGGTAGCCCTCAGAACTTAGTTTTGCTGCCATGCGATAAGCCATTCTGTTTGCTCTGTTGTGATCATTATCCGAATCACTCATTGTTACATCGACATCGTGATGAGCGATTTTAAATCTATATGCGAGGAATAACTGGTGATCCTTATCTAATTCCTTTGAAGTAGTATTTATTTCAGTAAATAATTTAGCTGCTTGGTCAGGTCCATAGGTGGTTGGAATCAGAATAAATGGTATTTCTAACACATCACCCATGCTTGATCTGGCGCCACCTCTCACCCTATGTTGTCCATCAATCAATTTCAATGGGCGTTTATTTCCTTCTAACATATTGTCATCCAGAAGACTTTCTAAATTGACTTTGAGAAAACTCTGGCCACCTTGAAGTTCTACCTTTGCAGTAGAAGCATTAACAAATTCATCGAGGTGAATAATCACTGGATTGACAAAGTAGCTATCACCGTCATGTAAGAAAGATTGGATATGCTTGACACGATTTGCAATTAGGGCTCTTTGCCACTGATTTCGCTCCAAATCGGGGTCGAGCACTCTTTCAACAGTTTGTAATGCAGTAAGATCATTTGGAATTGCTGGTACATCACAAACTAGGTGCAATGTACTTGCTGTGCAATTACCAACATAGACCATAGCACCTGGAGCTACACTCAATCTGGTTATCGGTATTGATATGTCAAGAGAGGGGTTATCATCATGAAAATCGAAGTAGAAGATCTCTTCTCCTAAATCCCCTCTTTCCCTACAAGAGGAAAACAAATTACTTTGGATATTATATCTTTTAGCATTCCATAAATTCCATGCCTCAGGATAGATCAAATTATCATAATGATCATTGAATGAAGTGCTTGCTTTACCCGTCCATTCTATATCATTTCTTGCAGAATTAAGAATTGATACAAGGTCGGCGTAGGTTCCATCTATCCACCTTTTGGTTTCTTCGCCTTCAGCATCACCTAAATCGCCAATTACATCTTCGTGCCATTCGAAGAAATTTTCATAATATGTGGATTCAGCAAATTGTTTTATTTTGCTAAATTGAACAAAGATTTCCGAAACCCAAACTTTCACAACTTTACTTTGAATCATCTACTCGCCTCGAGATTCCGATGATGTTCTGATCTTTAGATCCTACGAATGATTTGAAAATGGGCTAGGACACACCGTGCTGAGTGTCTTTGCAGACATTTTTCGATTATTATCGGCTTCATTCAGTTGCTTGATACATTTCGGGCTTTGCTGTAGGAATCAGCGCAATCGCTACCACAAACGCCAACACAACAGACACTTGAACCATCCAGATATTGTTAGCAGTAAATTCTCCTAACACCAGCGATCCTGCCATCGCAATAGCCTCTAATGTAGCGGTCGCTAATTGCACTCGACCCATGTCCATGCTAGGCGATTTTAGCCATAGCCAGCACCCGACAACATTGGTTCCAAGAAGTGCTGCTCCAATTGTTCGTAGCCATGCTGTATTCACTTTTTCAGCGTCTAATAAATCACAGAAAACATCCGGCACTAAGAACAATGTAAGACCGTAACCAAGCGAAGCCCAGAGATTGACCTGCATTGCCATAGTTCCAATTTTTGCTGAATCCATATTACCCGTTTTGTCGCTCACTCAATAAAAATATCGTGTGGTGAAAAATCAAAGTGTATTTATTTTACAGCGCTAATCGGCATCCGATTTTTCAAGGGTTTTAATTGGATAGTCATTTGAAATGACATCTAATTCTTTACGCCTGGACTCTGAAATCATCATTAACTCAGCTACCTTTGTAGCAGAGAAATCTTTGACTTCGACGTCTCCGGAGTTTACGATTGCAAGTGTTACGACATAACGCAATTCATCTGGTGTCAATCTCAATTCGTTATCACCAAGACTGACCAAGTTGTTTCTGTACAATTCTAGAACCTTTTCTCGATACTCAACCGTTTGACTGAAATCTACTTCGATGATAAATTCAAATTTATCTCTAGCAATACCACCGTGTTCATCAACATATTCTACATCTAGCCGATATTCACCGGGTATTAATTCCGATAGCAAAACCTTGTCATTAGGGAAACTTACTCCAATTTTGCTGTCACCGAGGATATTGCATCCTCCTTGAGTTTTAGGAATTCCAAAATCAAGATTTTTTGTGACCAACCTATTGATGGTTTGAGCACCTTCTCCCCAAATAATTTCTTTTCCTCTCTTCAATGTGGCCTTACAAGAATTGAGATTAGGCGAGGCCCAATCTGGGTCAGTATAAGTTACTTCGAAATCAAATGCCTCTCCAAAGTTTACTTTCCCATCATGAAGATTCTCTGAAACACTTAGGTTCGATTTTGGATCCTGATAGGGCAGGCTGAATGAATTAGTTGTTACATATGATGTTGACATACCATTCATCGCTTTAATTCTGAACGTTGAATTAGGGCTTCCCGGCAATGTTCCAAAATCTAGTTCTAACGATTTGTTACTCGTTGGAAGGCCTATCGGGAACCATAAGTCATGACCAAATGAATACTCTAATTGATACAAAACATCTGCCATTCCTTCTTGTTGCGTAGTATCCCAACTGATTTTTATTTCTTCACTTCTAGATTCAATAACCGATGGTATCGAGTTAATCGTAACTTCTGGTTTTTTAGAGTCATCATTGAATGCATCCAATAAGGTCTCATTTCCATTTTCATCAATGTAAACCAAATGTACTTCACTTGCTGGTTCTTTTTCTTGTAAAATCACGATAGTGTTATGATTACCGCCAATCCCTTCGTGGGACTCATGTGAAGCACTCGTATTCTTGGCTAAAGTCTTGACTTCTAACAATTGATTTGTTTCAGAAAATGTTCTAATTTCAAACCTTTCTCTTGAATTTTCTCTACTAGAATCAGGTTTGAATAATGGAGATGAATTCATTGTGTAAGTATATGCTAATTTT
>JAYPOA010000033.1:4675-5769 GCA_038130705.1 Methanobacteriota archaeon
AAAGAAACCGAAACGATTCTTGACTTTTCTTCAGAATTTCTACCAGTTGGATTTCCTACTTCCCAATCTTCAAACAGGTCATATAGATGGTTCCAACGATAAATGGACATCCATCGGTAAAATTCAGGATTTTCATCTAGAGTATTACAGTAGCCCATTAGTTCTCTAGTCACGTCGCTAATTAAAGAATCTTCATTTGTTTCTGAATTTTGAAAGAACGATGTCCATCCCAAATCTTCTATTGTCCTATCGCTTCCATAGAGTTCACTCCATCCCGGATCGTCTTCTGTTGCGTTACATTCTGGCCCGATGTGTCCCGCCCATGTTCCGTCACCAACGCCCCATTCTATGGTTGTGGAATCTGTTTCTTCTTCATCACACTCATCAATACCTGGGTCATAATATCCATTGCCATTCACATCTACTGCGCCATCGACACAATTTACCCAAGTATGTAAGAAAGTACCTCCCATTGGCCCGAGATTGTGGTTAATTTCGTGTGCTATAACGCCCTTGCTAAGACAAAAATCTGAGACCTTTGAAATTGTAATGTAACTGTGAATATCAGGTTCAATTGAACCCCATTCAGGAGAACTTATGCCACACAGACCATCTCCGTCCTCAGTTAACAAATCTACTTGCCAAGGATGTAGTAACACCAACTGGTCAGGGTATGGTATGTTTCCTGTTAATTCAGAATATATCATTAGAATATTCAGCAATTCAACACCTTGCATGGTAAAATCTGTTGCATCATATCCTTCCCTTGTTGTAAAAAATCTTGTATCTATCTCGACCAAATTTGCGTTTGTAGGTAAAATTGCATCCATCTTTGCGAATCCAGAATCTGTATAGTAATCTATAACATTGTAGCCTCCAACCGTCATCGGAACATAATGAATATTCAAATCATGTGTAGCATTAAACCAAGCTACGTGGAATAGATTATCATTGGAGGGATTTGTATCAATATAGTACGATACCTCATCATCAGATAGGTACTCTACTTTTGCATTTAGTCCAATCGCAAGTGGCTCATCCAATCCTGGATATGTCACCCAGTCAGAGGGAAGTAGGAAATTTGCACTATCTGA
>JAYPOA010000033.1:5779-13890 GCA_038130705.1 Methanobacteriota archaeon
GCCGTATGTGTTTTTTCAATTGATTTTACACAGAATACGAGTATACAAAATTGAAGTGTGACCTTTACATCAATACTTTCTAGATCTCCGCTGTCTACAAAAACCCTCACTAATGTATCCTTTCCTTCTACCAGTCTGACATCATTATTTTCTGTTTGAATGGTTTGAGTAACCTCAATTCTTTCTATAGAAATATCATTAACCGTGTAAATCAGGGGAATTACCCAGTCGAAATTGAAAGATTTCTGATATGACCAAACTCCACCGTCAGAGTGGATCTCAATTCCAATATCTGCTTGCGTTGAATTATAGAAGAAACGGTGTGCTGTGGCCTCAGTTACCAAATTACTAGTTAAAAAATTGTATGTAGATGCAATCGAATTAGTGGGAAAAATTGGAACCATAGTTTCCATAACTGACATGTTCCACATATTCTTTACGATTGGTAAATCATCATCCTCATCACAATCAAAGAATTTACAGTCGGGTGATGATTTGTAAAAAATAGCGGGATTTCCTTGGACTTGGCTAACTAACTTCCTATCATTGAAATCGATTTTGATTGTTGAAGGAGAAACACTGAATTCATTCGACGAAATTGCAATAGATATATCTTGGTCAACTGCTTTTATCATTAAATCTGCTTTTTTCATTGTCCCTTTGACACCTTCAAGTTGAATTGTTATCTTGTAAGAATCTGACCATTCGTCAAATAAGAAACCATTTCCTTCGCTGAGGTGGCCATCTACATTTGTTGGCCACAATCCCATAGCTTGCTTAGGGACTGAACTACCAGCTGAATTACCTGCAGTTGACTCATCCTCTTGGTCCGTGACTCCATCCAAACATCCAGCGAGAGTTGTGGAAAGCACAAACAAAGTCACCATGAAAATCGATTTAAGTCTTGAAAATCTTCTTTGCATAAATGTAATTCAGCAATCCAATTTTTATTCTTTTCTGTTTATTAGTCTTAGATTTGGAAATAGTCAAACTCAAGATGTAAAGGTCGCACGCCATATCATGCGAGACAAATCATTCGTCGTACTTTCGGCGCTACTGATGCTTAGCGTCTCGCTATCAGGATGTCTTGGAGAAGATACCAAGAAATCAGTAGCCCCTGTCGAGGAAGTTGAAACCTTTGGAGCGTACAGCGTCGTCGCCCCAATCGATACTGGAATCAACGTATATCACGAAAGGTTCATGCTCAATGAAACTTATCCTGACTGGCTACTTGACGGCCTCGGGGTTACGATGCACTGCAACCTGACCTGGGAGGGTTCATGGCAAGAAAGGTATGAAGCAGATAGGGAAACTTGCTGGGACGTGATTACATCATCAGATATCGTTTACTTCCCAGGTACGAGGATTATCGGAACAACACCTGATGACGGAACTGACATTCCAATCCTAGACGACCCGAGTGACGGACACGGAACCGCCGTAACAGGAGCTGTATTGGATGCAAATCCGGACGCCGTCATTTTCTTCGTTGAGGGCTTCTCTGACGCCGCAGTATTAGCTGCAGCGAACCAGCCATTAGTGGACATCATTACCACATCATTTGGACCGATCGGTAGCGTTCCCGTTCCCGGAATTGAGGACGCTACAAAGGTAGCAGTAGTCGATTATAACAAAATTCACACTGGTGCTTCGGACAATACTCCATCCCCAGCCGTTCAAGATTCAACCGCCGGACCACCATGGTCGATTGGAATTTCTGGATATGCTGAAGAAGATGATGACCAAAAAGAGACAATGAGTGGCTCCTATCCAGATATTGCGGCAGACTGGACTCAAGTTTTACCTAATCATGACGATACAACAGGTTACCATGAAACTTCAGGAACGTCGTTTGCTACACCAAGAACTGCAGGAATTCTGAGCCTAATTATCACCATGCTTCGAGAGGATACAGGCGACATGCGCTCTGGAGCCTCTGATGAATTGGGAAGAAATGGTCTGCTCGTGAACAGTTCTGTTCTACCCTTATCTAATTCTGATATTCGGAATGCACTGAACCTTTCTGCATGGTATCCCAGTTTCTCAACTTGGGACCCTACATCAGGAACTACTCCTATGTCACCAATTCTGCCGTGCACCCAAGTTGGATGGGGAGTAGTAAACATGTCCAACGTAATGCCGATTTACGAACACCTGAACGGGGCGTCAGAAATGCCACAAAGACCTGCTGACGTAGTTGCCTGCATGAATGCTAATCAAGATATCAGAGAAGCATATTGGTCTTGAATTAGGTAAATCTCATCAGGAATTTTGAGACCCAACTAATCATCATAATAGAAAGGAATGAGGCAATGGCATATTTTGCCCAAGGACGTTTTTTCTTTGGCGGAGGGAACGGATTTATGCCCATGTCAAGTGACGTTGCGAGCATCTCCAAATCCTCCTCAATTGTCACCATGACACGCCGATACCATGGTATGTCTTGAAACCATTTGAGGGTTGGCCAAGCCATGAGCGAGGTTCCTAAGGGACTTGATATGCCAAGTTTTGAGCGTAAACCCCCTCGCCCATCTGCCACACTTATGATTACCAGAGATGGTGAGGAGGGAGTGGAAGTTCTACTCGGAAAAAGGAGCGAATCTATGCCATCGTTTCCCGGATATTGGGCGTTTCCCGGAGGAGGTGTTTCTAGAGTTGACAAAGAAGCGAGTCAATCGCTTGGAATATCTATCCAACATTGCGCAATAATGCGTGAAGTCGTCGAAGAGTTAGGACTTGCACCAAGTGAGGGGCGACTTGTAGAAGTTGATTCGGACCTCCGTGAAATGGTCGCAGAGGATAAAGCAAACTGGTTTCCTTTAGCTCTAGATGGCGATATTCCTTCTGACGCTACTGGGATGAGAGTAATTTCGATGCGAACGACACCTCCATTTGGCCCAATGCGATTTGAGAATTCGTTCCTACACATTCACTCTAACGAACACGAAGAGTTTTCACTAATCGGACAAACCGAATTTGTTGATGCGCGATGGATGCGCCCTATCGACATGATAACTGCTTGGAAAAATAACGTAATCAAGGTCGCTCCGCCAGTTGTAACCCTTCTAATGGAAGTTGATAGATGCCTAAATCTATGTGGCCAAGACATGACTGCAGTAGCAATAGACCTCGAAGATAGAAGGCCAGGAAGGCGTTCAATACTATTTGCTAACGGGGTTGAAGTCGTTCCTGTAAGAACTGCCACCTTACCTCCTGCAGACCACACTAATTGTTACTTAGTTGGCGACCCTGATGGCGATTTCGTTGTCGTCGACCCAGCATTTAGACACCGAGAAGGTATGGAGAAGGTCGCTGAAGCAGTAGAACGGCATAATGGAAACTTGGTCGCAATATTTTACACTCACGGACACTCTGACCACATGGCCGACAAAGGTTTACTGAAAGAGGCGTTTGATGTTCCGATTTGGTCTGCCTCAAAATCAGCAGACAGGGTTCTGACAGACGGTGAAATTTTGACTCTTGGTAATCAAGAATGGACCGTACTCCACACCCCAGGCCATCATCCTGAGCACCTGTGTTTGATTTCATCCTCCGGATTAGTTGCTGGAGACATGGTGGCGGGAATTGGTACTATACTGGTCCCTCCAGCTGAAGGTGACATGATAGAATATATTCAGCAATTAGAAAGATTGTTGGACTTAGACCCACACCTAATTTTCCCATCACACGGCCCGGTAATCCCTCTACCTGAAAGGACACTCGAACACTATATCACCCATCGAATAAACAGGCACAACAGAGTTTTGGATGCCGTAACTTCCGGTATATCTGCGCTTGAAGAAATAGCGAAATTTGCATATGCTGACACTCCTAATGCACATCCTGGATTAGCGGTTGACCAAACTTTGTCACACCTATTATCTCATGAGAAGGTTGGTAATGTTAGAAAGTCTGGCCAACAATGGGTGCGAGCATGAAAGATGCGATGAGTGGACTTGACCTGCGTGTTATTGCAGGTGAATTATCCTCGCTACTTGGTTCGCATTGTAAGAAGTGCTATCAGCCTCACTACGAGCAAGTTGTCCTTCGAATGCGCAAGAAAGGAGGGGGGAATGTAGACCTCGTCTTAGTTCGTGGAAAGAGAATTTACACCAGTGTAAGAGACAGGCCAATGCCACAATATCCTGCGCCATTTGCAATGGTACTCAGGAAAATTTTGACCAATGCACGCCTAGAAAAAATCGAGCAAATTGGATTCGATAGAGTTCTAAAATTAACCTTCGAATCATCTCACGGAAATTATCACCTATATGTTGAGGTATTCAGAGATGGAAATATCATTTTAGCAGATGAAAATGACATTATTATTCAGCCACTTACTCACGCATCATATGCGGACAGGACGCTGAAAAAAGGAGTAGAATACCTACCTCCTCCCGCTGCTCTAAATCCATATGAACTCGATTTCGATGAGTTCGCTGCATTCATGATTCAGAGTGACAAAACACTCGGCAGAACCCTTGGAGGAGTTTTGAATCTGGGCGGTCCAATTGCGGATTCGATTTGTCAGGAAGCAGGTTTTAGCAGAGATGATTCAATCGAAGATGTAGATCTTGAGAAAATTTGGAAATCGCTAAATGAAATTCTAAACGATGATTGGAAAGGCTATCTTTTCCTCAAAGAAGGAGGATATGACCAAGCATGGCCAGCTATTTTACCGATTTTGAAAGATAGAGAATTCAAAGAATTCGAAACTTTATGCGCGGCTGTTGATGAGTGGATGGGTGCTCACGATGCACAAGCACTTGCTAGAAGAGAAGCGGAAGCCCTCGATGTAAGCGCGCCAGGTAGAGGTTTCTCAACCGAGGTTGAAAAATTAGAGAGAAGACTTGCTCAACAGGAAAAGGCCTTGGAAGGTTTTGCAGATAAGGTCGAAAAACAACAAGCCATTGGTCATGCTATTCAAGAAAATTGGACACACATAGAAGGATTACTAAACCAAGTTAGAGAAGCGGTTGAGAAACAAGGCTGGGATGATGTCAAAAAGGCCGTGAAAAACATTGCATGGATTGAGTCTGTCAACGCTGCTGATTCAAATTTCACAGCTTACTTACCCGATGAAGAAGGTCAGCCGGGGAAAAAGGTGATTTTGTATTTAGAAGAAAGCGTCCATCAAAATGCTCAGAGATACTTCCAAACCGGTAGGAAACAGAAGGACAAATCATCTGGAGCAATTCAGGCCCTTGAAGATACAAAAATTGCACTTGAGAGGGCCCGCAAAAAAGAAGCAAAAAGAGAAGCCAGTGGGCAAGTTGCCAAGGTTAAGCGAGCCAAGAGGTTGTGGTTTGAAAATCACAAGTGGACAATGCTTCCAAGCGGACACTTGATGATCGGTGGAAGGGATGCAAAGGGAAATGATTCAATCGTGAAAAAGCACCTTTCTTTGGGCGACAGATACCTACACGCTGACTTACACGGAGCCCCGTCATGTTCACTACGAAACAATCAGGGATTTGCTGTTGATGAAAATCCGCCTGCACACATTGGTGAAGAATTACCGGCCTTCAGGCTCATCGACAAAATTGAAGCCGATTTGGATGATGAGATTACACAAAATGCTGCGACTATGGCTCTTGCTTGGTCACGGGCATGGAATTCAGGAGGAGCCCACGGAACTGTCTTCTGGGTAAAGCCCGGTCAGGTTTCCAAATCCGCTGAATCTGGAGAATTCGTAGGTAAGGGAGCATTTGTAATCAGAGGACAAAGAACTTGGTACAAGGACATCGACCTGAAATTGGGAATAGGGTTGGTTGCAATAAACGGAATTCCTTTGCTAATGGCATCTACTGTAGACCACATTTCTCAGATATGTAATCGATACATCATCGTGAGTCCAGGAAGGGATAAAAAAGAGCAAATAGCGAATAAAATCTACAAATCAACCGGATTATCTGTCGACGATATTCTACCAATCCTTCCGGGTAATTGCGAAATTCTACATGATAACGGACTTATTAATTTCAAAAAAGGTGAAACTAGTGAGTAATGCAAGATTTGGAGCCGCCGCTTGGAATCAAAGATTTTCTGGCGAAGAATATGCTTACGGCAAAGAGCCAAACGAGTGGGTCAGACAAAGGGTGCGACCTGGCAATGGCAGGGCATTAGTCCCTGCTGATGGAGAGGGACGGAACGCGGTTTACCTCGCACAACTCGGTTACCAAACCGACGTTTTTGATCTGTCGGATGTCGGTAAGGAAAAGTGCAAAAAATTGGCTGATGAAAATGGAGTTTCGATAAATTACGAAGTTGATGATTTAGTATTGAGAAATTTCGAACCTGAAATCTATGATTTGATGGCATTTTCTTGGTTCCACGTACCTTGGGATATTTTCATCGAGCACTATCCTCGAATGATTGGCTCGCTAAAATCTGGAGGAGAATTCATTTGTGAAGGCTACCATGTGACCCAGATGGGTATGTCAAGTGGAGGACCAAGGAGCCTTGATTTGCTGTGGGATTTGGACGAAGTGCTTGATGTAATAGGAGATCTTTTTACAATCGATTATGCTAAAGTCGAAGCCGTTGAGTTAGATGAATCTGACCTACATCGTGGTCTTGCTCATGTTGTAAGATTACACCTAATCAAAAAGTGAAAAATCATTCGTATAAATCATTATAAGAATGGGAAAAATGTGATGACACATGCTCAGTCCAGACGGCAAGTACATCTGGACTGGTTCTGAATGGATTCCCGCCCCACCAACTAACTCTGAGAGTGAAAATGCTAGTAGCAACTTGTCTATCGAGCTAAAAGATTCTGTAATTGCGGGCGATATAACAATAAACAAATCAGTTGATACAGATGTTATTGTTGAAAAAATGAAAAGGGAGTTAAGTGAAATTGATTCAATAAAATCAGGATTTCATATTCCACAAGGTGGTTTTTCTGGGCCGATTTTAGCACAAGGTATTGAAACAATAAAACAAAACAAAATGTTACTGAATACATTTTCCATCGAACAATTGTTGGACTTTGTGTCGGCTTTAGAACCAGTTGGTTATCCAGAATTGGTCAGCTACTCCAGTACATTGATAATTGCAAATAGCAAATCCAAAAACGATTACAAATCTCTTGTATTGGGATACTTGTTTGAAGCTAAAACCAAAGGGAGTTTGGGATTATTTTACGATGCTATCAAATTTGCCGATGAATCCGCTCGTCTATCTTTAGAGTTTGGATTTCTTGAAATTGAAACAGAAGCCATGTGGATTTCTTTAGATAACAGACAATTAGTAAACGACGACATATCGTTTTACGACCAACGATTAGATCACTTGTTAGCAAATTCAGAAAGTATCGACATGTATTCTTACTGTTACACATTAGCATCAAAAGCAATTTCATTGAGATATACTGATCCAATTGTTAGTGAAGAATTTGAATTATCTGCGTATAATAATTCAATCCAAATAGAAGATATAAGATTACAAGTATTTACTGCTACCGAATTAATCGGTAATAAAATTCACAAAATAGAGAAAGATGAAATTATTGCGATTAAAGAAAAATGTTTGTTGAATTCATTAAATTATTACGCGGGTATAATTGATATCTGTTTGAATACAGAATATGATGAAAATTATCGTTCGAATCTTTTGTCAGTTGGAGAGAAATTCGAAATTCCTATTTTGAAAATTTTCGCAAAAATACTTTCATACGCCACCAATATTTCCGAAAGTATCGCCGAATCTGAAGATTTTTCTACTTACGCAAGTAATCCAGCACTGAATGATTTATTTGAGATACTAGTTACAACAAAGTATTCTGAACCAATATTCTATTCTCAGTTTTTATGTTTGAAATTGATAGATAATCAAAACCGATATATTGACAAGTTACTTTCAATTAATCCGATAAAACAAGACCCATCAATACAACTAATCTCAATAATTAATGATTTAACAAACAATTCAGCTCCATTAGAACAGATGATTCACTATTGTGTTCCATTGGATAGGGATAGCGATGAAGTTTTAACCGTTAAATTTCTAATTCTAACATTTTTATTCAAATACAATTTATTGACTAGTAATGAATACTTACAACTTCCTAATTTAGATCCGTCTCATAAACTTAAAAAATCAGATAA
>JAYPOA010000033.1:13900-16845 GCA_038130705.1 Methanobacteriota archaeon
TCGTTGCACTCATCCTACCTTTTAACATTCGAGAAATGGGATGAATGTATAGAATTGAATTCGGAGATCCTTATCGAGGAACAATTCCTAAAAGAGAACCCAGATTCAAATTATATTCTTCCATCTTCTCTATCTGCTACCGGGATTTGTTACCTTCAATTAAACGATTATGATAAATGTCTTAGCTTTCTAGATCAGAGTATATTCTGGTCGAAAAAATTTGGTGAAGATTACACTGATGTTGAAAACGTTTTCAATCAGGTAATTGCTTTAAAGAATGTTAAAAAATCAAAACTTTCTTTGCCAAATAAACCTATCAATCAAAACATAATTGCGCCAAGTACAACTTTCAAGGAGAAAAAAGGACTAACCAATACAGAGAAAATTGTTATTGTAATCGTCGAAATAATACTCGGAATAGCATTGACTGAGGAGATTACGAGCACAACTAGTGAATGTAGAGAAGTCACTAGGGGTAGCTTCGATAGCGAATGGGGTACAATACCAATCACAGATACGGTTTGTAGTCCGGTTTCTGATGCTAATGACGGTGTGATTGGATTTATAATTATATTAATGATTTCATTATGGATATACAAAAAATTCCGTGAAAAGAATTAAAACTTATTGCAATTTGTTTCTAACATGCAAAGTCCACCTCCATCTTGGCAGGGAAAACAAGAATCAGATGGATATGAATATCTTGAATTCCCAATCGGGTCAGACGAATACTGGTTCAGACAAATTGGTGGACTTGAGTGGCAGAAATGGGGTGATAATCCAGATTATTATCAACAATCATCCAATCAGTTCGAAAATCAAATGCAGAACTATCAGCAACATGTGCCACCCAGAGAAATGCCTCAACAGTCCGATAACAACTATATTCCATCTCAACAATTTAGTCAAGCAATATCGCCTCCTCCTCCAATTTCAGTACAAACAAATTCACAATATCAGTATCCTGTTTTCTCAAGTAATGGGAACTTCGGAAGGGGAACAATGAAAACCAGGAAAAAGGGAAGAGGATTTTTGAAGGTTTTTTTCATATTGATAACGATATTTGGACTACTCAGTATCAGTGCCATGGGACTATATTACTGGGCTGAAAATTTAGAAAGTTCATCAAGCTCATATGATCCATATTATGATTGTGAAATTGGAGACTCAAGTGATTATGATTGTGATGGAATTTATGATGGCAGTGACAACTGCGTATATGAATCAAATTACGATCAGGATGATTATGATGGTGATGGCCAAGGCGATGTTTGTGATAGTGACATAGATGATGACGGATATTTGAATGGAAATGACTTCTACGACTATGGAGATGGTGAGTTAACTTTCTCATGGAATTACATAAGGATAGATGACTACGAAGAATACGATGGAGATGGTTCTGGCCCCGATGCATATGCTCAGTTAGGTGTTGACTTCGACAAAGATGGTGATGTCGATTCCACATACTATTCAGATACTATAAACAATATCAGAGAAGCATCCTATATCGATACCGTAGTCATAAACCCTAATGACGATAGAACTTCAATTAAAATCACTTTACGCTTTTATGACGATGATTATTCTTCAGATGACATCTTGGATTATAATCCAGACAGTAGCTACACCTCTTTCGTGTTCACGGTAAGCCTTAGCGAATCAACTTATCTTACCTATGACTATGATGGCAGAAATGGAGATAAAGGCATCAATGTTAGATTCACTTTCTACACATGATTGCACAAATTTCTAAGTGTTTGGAAAAAATCAATAGTGAAAAATGGAATGACTGGTGAATTATCAACAACATCCTTCATCTCGCATTGGGGCACTTACGAATGATACTTTATCGACGTTAGGAGTATCTTGCAAATTTTCAATCATGGTTCTGAAGTTTTCTGCTGAACCTATTGCTTGTAATACATCAACACAAGTGTGGCTGTGCTTTAGGCAACTATGATTGTAATTTGCTACTTCTAGGGAATTGGTATGCCTCAGGTCGAGTAGTTTGCTCTCTATGCCGTGTTGATAGTAAATTACCACATGTCCTTCAATTACCTCATTATCTTTCATTTCAGATAAGTCTCCTCTTTGTTTATAATCCGCAAAATGAAGTGCAGCATCTCTTAGAAATCGACTGCGGTTTTTGTACCCAGATTTTTCTATTAAACTCTCAAGGCTGTCACTAAACTCATCGTCGGAACTGAATGAAATAATTCGGCTCATAGTTCGTCGAAAAGGAAGATAGTAATAATAATTTTCAAATCTCTATTTATTAGTTTTAATTAAATAGTTATTATTTAACGGCAAGGCATGTCAACCAGTGTTTTGATGTATGCCTTGATTGCCCTAATTATCGGACTCGTATGTGGATTAATTCCAGTTTATTCCAAGATAAAAGAAGATGCAAACAAGTTGAAATTAGTTACAGGAATCGCTGCGGGAATTATCATTGCTTCCGCAATGATGGTAGTAATTCCTGAAGGTTATGAATTAGCAACGATGGATGAACACGCAGCTGAGGAAGCCCTCGCCGGATCTACAGCATTGGTTATTCTCGAAGTAAATGATGGAGACATAACTGCCGCCGAAGGAATCGAAGAAATCGAAGAATTACTTGGCGGTCATGAAGAACATGAAGAAGAAGGTCATGATGAGCACGAGGAAGAAGGGCACGAGGAAGAAGGGCACGATGAGGGCCTGAAAGCTGAAATTATGCACGTAATAGAAGAGGTCGAAGCTGGTAGCATTAACGCTTCAGTGGGCATTTCTGAAATTCATGAATTAATCGCTACACATTCTCATGGTGAGGAACATGAAGAACATGCTGGAGTCCTAATTATTGGCGGAGCAATACTGGGAGGATTCATCTTAATGCTAATCTTAGAAGGGTCAGGAATCGGACACGCCGTTCATGAAGAGCATCATGACCATTCTGATGA
>JAYPOA010000034.1:0-13207 GCA_038130705.1 Methanobacteriota archaeon
ACTACCTTCTTGACTCTAATTTGGTCATGAATTGTTCTACTTAGTTGGCCCACATCCTCAAGACGACCCATTTCTAAAAATTCTAGAATCTTACGATTCCATTCATCGTCTTTTAGTGAATGAATCCTATCCTCTTCTGGCTGAATAGGTTCAGTGAACATCCTGTTAGAGAGAGACATTACTGAAACAGCTACTGCCTTTCTGCCAGTAGATTTGATTACGTCGAGACAGGATTTTGCTAAAACTGTGGTCTCAGCTCTGTTAGAATAAACGTTCGTGGAGCATATCACTGCAGGAATCCTGTTGTCAGGATTTAGAAGTTGTAGTGCTACTACGGAACCGACATCGATTGGAAATCCTTCATAGGCAACGGTTCTTGACTGTAAGCCCCTCGAAAGATTAGCAGAATTCCATGATTTTGCAAACTCTGCATCGATTTTTAGAGAATAGTGAATACTTCCTAAATCGTGGAAATCAGCATCAACTAAAACCCATTCTGGATTTGGGTCGGCTTGTAGTTGATGACCAATAATACTCGGCCAGAGTGTTGAATAAATGATAATCAGGTCTGCATCTGATTCCTCAATCTGCTTTCTTGCTTCATCGTAGGCGTTTCGAATGTTTTGCCATCCTTCGTTCTTCTCAGGACATAACACCGGGTGTGGATGTGCTGGAACTATGAGTGATTTCACGATGCTCCCAGTCATGCGTTAGCCTCCCATTCTCTAACAGGCCATTCCATGATTGCATTTCCGGTTCCAATAATTGTCCCGTAACCGTGCAATTTTGCAGGTTGTTCTGGAATCCCTAGGGTAGAGAGAAGCCAAGTAAGTGCTCCACCATCTGTTTCTGCAATTGCCTGTTCACAAAACTCAGGCATCTCATCGATAATCTGCTGAGATTTTCCTTGTCTCATTAATTCAATCATTCGCATGTCCCACAAATGCATTGCGTGGCTTGTTATGTGCTCCTTGCTCATGTCTTCAGGAGGGTTTGTTTCAGAGACAAAGTGTCGATGCGAAAGTGAATTACTAGCAACCAACAGACATTTTTTCCCACTTTCTTCGATAGCCTTAGCAGTTGATTTGCCTAATTCGATCATCATTTCTTGCATGACCTCTACCGAATAATAGTGCATTCCTCTGTTTGAAGATAAAGCTACTATTGGTTTGTCCCATTCGGGCCTGATCATGTGACATGAGACTATGGTTCCATAGTCAACTCTAAAATCAGGATTTTCCATCATTTTAACAGCTAATCCATCTGATTTTGCTTGGTCGTGAATAGATCTCGCTAACTCCACATCTACATCGATATCGTAATTGTATCTGAATAGGTTCGGAAAAATTGGGTCGACGCTTTTTGATTGAAATTTTTCAACACCGAGGAAATGAGTCCCGATATAAGTTTGCCAGTGCGGAGACATAATCACAATAACATCATAATCGATATCTTTGATAGATTCTCGCAGACGTTCATATCCCCATCTCAACTGCTCCCAACCACCCTCAGAATTAGGTTCGTTTTGAGAAGGATTCTCAGCATAAACGAGGTGCGGGGGATGTGGGGCCAGACAAGCCGCCACGATACTGCCTTTCGCCATGTCTATGCGACATAGTTCCGCATCTTCTATGATTCGCTTCATACTGGCAGGACCATGGGAGACACTAGCGACCTCAAATTCCGCCATGTCCTGTGGCCTACAGTTTTTGGAGTAGTTTTGATTTCATTGAGTGCAGCAAGCCTCCCAGTACACCGATTCCCACCCATGATTTTGTGCCTAATCATTTCTGTTTTTACCGCCCCACTCCTCTGTAAGATTACAAACGCGGGGGAAATTAAGGACCACGCTGTTGGTGTTGGTCTGGTTTGCATACCGATGGCTATCGTTTGGTCACTTGGTTCTAATTATTTCAATATCGCAATACCATTCATGGTGTGGGTTTGGCAATCCGCGTCTTGGTCAAAGACCAATCAACCGCCAATAAAATACGGCGTTTGGCACGGATTTGGTATTGCTTTCAGCATCATTCCAGGTGCTATGCTTTTTGATGCAATTTTCTAATATGATTCTTCATCATTCGGGAAATCCTTCGACCTCACATCTGTGCAGTACTGTTCAACTGCGGAAGTGATTTGATTTTCGAGATCAAGATATCTTCTTAGGAATCTTGGACTGAAGTCTGTTGTTATTCCTAACATATCATGCAAAACCAGTACTTGACCGTCGCAATCAGCACCTGCGCCTATTCCAATAGTTGGTATTGCAATGGATTCACTTACTTGTTTTGCTAAGTGAGCTGGTATTTTCTCAAGAACGATTGCAAAGCATCCCGCCTCTTCTAATATCTTAGCGTCAGAAATTAACTTCTCAGCTTCCTCTTCTTCCTTGGCACGCACAGTATAAGTTCCAAATTTGTATATCGATTGTGGAGTCAATCCAAGATGACCCATGACTGGAATTCCAGCAGTAAGGATTCTTTCTATGCTTCCAACAATTTCTGAACCCCCTTCTAATTTTACGGCGTGACCACCTGATTCTTTCATTATTCTAATCGCACTTTCCAATGCTATTGCTGAATTTCCTTGATATGAGCCAAACGGCATGTCAACAACGATTAGTGCTCTATCGACCGCTCTCTCAACACATTGTGCATGGTAAATCATGTGGTCGAGACTCATCGGAACGGTTGTATCTCTTCCAGCCATAACATTAGATGCTGAATCTCCAACAAGAATTACATCTACTCCGCCTCTATCAACGAGTTTTGCGAGGCTGTAATCATATGCGGTTAACATAGTGATTTTTTCACCAGCACGCTTCATTTCCTGAAGCGTATGAGTCGTGACTTTCTTCGCTTGCCCATGTACGGACATAGTTATTCCACAGGTGCTACGGTTTTCAATCCTCGCTAATGTAAATTGATTCATATCTTAATGACATCAAGTTGCTCAAGTAGCATATCATAGAGTATTTGCCCATCATCGCACTCAAGCATCTCGTATCTTATTTCTGGGTCGCTAACGGTCATAGCAGCTAAACTGTATACTGTGTTGGGATTGTTGTACATAATAGCGGAAACTTGATTTTCAACCCACTCATCAAAAATCGCTTCATCTAATCTCATTAATCTGCCAATTTTGCTCAATATTGTACGAAAAATTTCTTCCAACTCTTCTAATTTGTTTTCAGAAATATTTTCTGTTTCCTCCAAATATTCTACCTCGGCAGAAATGTATAATTTGGAATTGGATGAATCTTGGGGAATTTTGTCGATAATCGTTTCTAAGTCAGGAAAAATCCCTTCGACTGAAATGAGGTCAGACATCGATTCATCACTGAAGGGAGGCAGTGCGGGATCAATTACTTTCTTTACCGAGAATCTTCTTCTACCAATTATCTCAATGAAGTGATTCGACCCTTTTGTTTCATGGTGTATAATTTCTGCTTCACATCCGTAATCTCTTGGACCATCCCAACCGTTAACGTTAGAGAATTCATCATTCATGACTAATCCAAAATTTTTACCATCCAACAAGCAGTCATCTAGCATTTGCTTGTATCTAGGTTCAAAGATTCTCAGATGTTGAACTTCATTGGGAAGTAGAATCATGGGAAGAACAAATAGCGGTAGTTCCTCTGCCATGTTGCGAAAAGTTGCCGTTTGCTTTTGAACCTGTGTTCATTTGTTCTTTACACAAATGTTACTGAATTCAGAGAAGAAATCTACTGACCATTGCCCGCCTTCTCTACCGACTCCCGAATTTTTTACACCACCAAATGGTGTTCGTAAATCTCTATGAAGCCACGTGTTAACCCAGATTACTCCAGAATCTAAACGCTCAGCCACCTCTTTTCCTCGGCTTTCAGACCAAACGGAGCCAGACAATCCATATTCTGTACAATTAGCAATTTCCACTGCTTCATCATCATTAGCGAATTTGTGTATTGTTACTACGGGTCCAAATATTTCTTCCGTCGCTGTCCTTGACAAGTGAGATAATTCACTAATGACGGTAGGCTCGATAAACGCTCCTTCTTTATCGATTACATTGCCTCCTGCAAGAATTTTTCCTCCTTCTTGTTGAGCTAGTTCAATGTACGATGCGACCTTGTCTCTGTGTTGAATACTTATCACAGGACCAATTTCAAAGTTTTTCAATTCTTTTAGATATGAATTCATGAAATCATCATAAATTGATTCATGAACTAGAACTCTTGAACCACATAAGCAAATTTGTCCTGAATTTAGGAATGATGACCTCAAAACACCTGGAACCGCTTTTGATAAATCAGCATCATCCAATACTATGGCCGCATTTTTCCCTCCCAATTCGAGACTTAACTTCTTGAACATAGGAGCTGCCGTGGCTGCAACAATTTTACCCGTAGCCGTGCCACCAGTGAAGGAAATTGCCTTGATTTTTGGATGCTCAACTATTGCTTGACCTACCTCGGGGCCATATCCGTGAACTATATTCAAAACACCCGGTGGTAATCCAACTTCTACAGAGATTTTAGCCAAAAGATGCGCAGTGAGAGGTGTAAGTTCACTTGGCTTAGCGATTATGCAATTTCCCATTAGCAATGCAGGAGCTATTTTCCAAGAAAGTAAGTAAAGAGGCAAATTCCATGGAGAGATAAGACCAACAATTCCAACAGGTTTTCTATGAACAAAATTCATTGCATCTTCCATTTCAAACGTCTGTGAAGACATATTTCTACCAAAATCTGCAAAAAATCTGAAATTATATACCGACCTTTTTGCGTCAACATTTAGTGCGACTTCACTGGGTTTACCTGTATCTATTGACTCTAATCTAGCAACTTCTTCGATTTGGGATTCTAATTTGTCTGCGATAATATCAAGCCAGTCACACCTTTCCTGTAGTGAGAGATTAGACCATGAATCAATAGCTAATTCCGCAGCGGATACTGCTGATTCGACATTTTTTGTTCTTGGAACAGAAGCAACAATTTGGTTGTTTAATGGAGATATGTCATCAAATGATTCATCTTCACCCACAAACTCTCCACCAACTAAGTTGAGGACTTCGATCATAAGTCCACCTCATAGAGCCACCTGTCCTTGTCAGGGTCCCACTCATCCCATGTCGGAATGGTTTCAAGAATCTGGTGTAGTTCATCGGGAACAATTCCAGGAACGATGAATGCCTTTTGCCTGTGTAAGGGATATGGATTTCTCAATTCGATTCCTAAGCAACCCAAAATCGCTCTAGCGATATACCAAGTTGCTTGGGAATTCCAGCCGTGTGCTATTTTTACTACGACACCCAAGCCGTTTGGATAATCTGCGTGTTCGATGGCAAGACCAAGTAGCCCATCTGCACCTTCTTTTGCAATAACTCTGCCATTACCAATTTTCAAAATGGTTGAATCTAATCGATTGAATCCACCAACTAAATCGGGATGCTTACACATTGCTTCCCAAATCCAATCCGAGTCTTTGTCTCTAACAAGACCAGCATATATCTTTGCCAACTCCGCAACGGTATTGGAAACTGTTGGAAGACCACAACCATCTTTTGCAATTCTAAGTGGAGTCCAATCTTCACCTAAGAATCTCCTCAACTGTTGGATATACGATTTGAAAACTTCGTGGGTAGGGAGAGTGTATCCTGCTCTGTTCCAGCCTTTCGCCCTACATCCTGCTAAGATAGCAGCGTGTTCACCACTACAAGTGTGATACCATCTTCTTGGTCGTCTAACTTGTCTACCAAATTGAACTAATGGCACATCCAATGGTGTAAGCATCAAAGGCCACTCTGCTTCATTCAGCAAAGATTGGGCGGCTGCGACGTGTTCGGTATCTCCATTATGACTTGCTACTGCAATCGCTTTTTGTTCCCATGTGCAGTCATTCAATTCTTCCGTGAATGCTTTTATCATGAAGGGTTTCATCATTGAACGACCGTAGCAAAGAACGTTTCCTCCAAAGGAATGTATCACTTCATCACCATGGCACCACGCAACTGCACCGTGTATTGTTGTTTCAGAAACCCCATTTCGCCTGTAATCTACCAAAGGCTCCCATTCAACATCTCTACCTGTTGGAATACCTTCGATATCTTCCCCAAGTGGTGAGTCTGGGAATACTTTCGAACCTGGCCTTCCTGGCGCAACCGCGGAATTTCCATCGTGTTGTAGCCCCATATTATCACTCCAATAGAGGAACTACTTCGCTCCACCATGCTTCCATGTTTCGAATAACCCTCGCATTATCATGGTTGAAGAAATCAAACCAGCACATTAAACGGTCGTCTGCATGGAACCTTTCTTTGACCTGAGTAGCGACCTCAGCCGGATTGCCAATTAATGCATTATTTGCAGCTCGTTCTACTTTCGAAGGGTCAAGCGTCCCTTCCAAAGCTTTCCAATATTCTCCAAGTGCCAACATTGCTTCCTGTTTGGCCGCTTCGGATTGTTCCTCAGGAGTCAGACCTTCTTCTGCGTTGAGGAAAACAAATGTTGTGCGAGGCATGTCTCTTCTTTCCCAATCTCCACCCGCTTCGTGATAGACACCTTTCATTCTTTCATGCGTGGAATCAATTATCTCAGGAGAAGTTATTGACAGGTTGAAAACCTTGACTGGTAAAAATTGGTTTACGAACTCCTGAGCATTGGGATCATGTGTTCCCGCAACTAATTCAAGTCGATTACGAGGCCAGTCTTTTGGAACAATTGATATCTCTTCGAAATTATATCTCTTTTCGATTTCATAACTGTCTAATTCTTCGCCTGCGGCAATCTGAACATTTTCCCAGTCTTCATCACTACGGAAATTTTCTCTCTTTAGGATAGTCTTCCTAACATCATCAGATTTCAGGGTGTCACCGCGTAATAAGCGTAAGAAAATTTCACTCGCTTCCATAAAAATTTGACCTCTGAGAGCAGGCCAAGATGCCTTCTCGATTTCATTTCTAGGAACTATTCCGTATGGTTTTGCCATAAATTCGAATCTGCCAGCACTAAATCCAACGTGCAATTTTCGAGTTTCGTCAATGAATGAGAGATATTGTACGGTATTTGCCACCCTTTCCGCAAGAGCGATAGGACCGCCTCCTGCAAGTATACTCACAACTGCTGACCCAACATCGATTCTTTTTGTCCTCCTAAACGATTCAAGAGCCAATTGACAAAAATCAGTGCACAAACCTACCTCTCCCTTCCAATGAGGAACAACAGGAGATGTATTCATCTGCTGTGTTTCCGTTGAAAGGTGAGCTTGTGCGATCCATGCAACTCCAAATCCTAATCTGTCAGCGGCTTCGAGTTGTTCAAAGTAATTTGAAAACATTTCAGATTCACTCGGAGTAAATCCGTTATGGTCTGGAGTTTGAGAAATTGAAAAGAAAATATCAAACTCCATATTATCCCTCACTTTATCGTAAACTGACTCAATGTATGAATCTCACTGTACCTCTGTTAGTTTTGCTACGCGTTGTTTCACCATGTCTGGAACAACTTCGCCTTCTTCCATAAATTTCGTCATAATATCAGAAAGTTGCACCATTGCTTCATCTGGCTGGTCTGAAATTTCCGCCAAATCTGCAAGACCCCATTTGCTTACCAATATACCAGACAGATCATTTATTCGCAAAGCAATGTCAAGAGATTCGATAAGCAGATTCTGCGCGTCTTCTAATTCCCCAATCGTTGCGTGGACGTGTGCTAAATCCGCAAGTGCCTCCATTCTTTCAAGAGACTCCGATTCTGGAATTATCTCCAACCTTTTTTTCAAGTGAATTTTACTGGTCTCAAAATCTTCCTGTTCTTTTAGAATATGGCCAAGAAGAGCATGCCCGTAAATCATTCCTTCAAGGTCATCGACTTCTTCTCTAAGCCTCATAGAGCGATTGGCGAAAGTCATAGCCTCATCTGTTCCTAAAGACATCAACGCTGCATGATGAAATATTCCTGCAGCAAGACCTTTCAAACCCTCACTTTCAGAGGCTACTCCAAGTCCGATTATTTCCTCTCTGGTTGAACCTGTGTGTTTCATGAGTTCAAACTGACACCACCCTTGTTCCTCCGCATCGATAGCGACCTTTACAGCGTGGTCTAACAATCTCGTGACTAATGAATCTCTTCCCAGTTCCTTTGCGAGTTCGGATAGGTGCAAAGCTAAACTTGTATTCATGGCCTCTAGACCTTCTCCTTCAGCAAACATTTCAAGCAATTCCTCTGCTTTTTGCTGGCTTATCTCTGTCAATTTAAACACCTCTAAATTGAGCGTAGTCTTCCACCATCAACAGCAAGAGATACTCCTCTTATTGCTCCTGAAATTGGAAGGCAAAGGTATACAATCGCAGCTGCAGTCTCCAAAGGGTCAATGAGTCGCCCAATTGGAACTTGAGAAATCCATGTTTCGTGAATTTCTTCTATACTCTTTCCTGTTCTTTGATTAATTGACGATGCCAATGAACCAAGCCTGTCTGTATCAGTAAAACCTGGAAGTACGTTATTTATTGTGATACACTGAGGTAATTCTCTTGAAAGAGATTTTGCCCATGAAGCCATAGCTCCCCTGAGTGTGTTTGAAAGCCCGATATTTGGAATCGGTTCTTTTACAGAGGTCGAGATGATATTAACAATTCTTCCCATTCCTGAAGATTCCATCAAAGGAACTACTCCCTTTGTTAACTTATGGGATGCGTGTAAATGACGCTTGAAAGGAGCAAGGAAATCTTCCACCGAATTATCCAACAATGGTCCGCCAGGAGGACCTGCTGCGTTATTGATTAATATGTCACATTTTTCAATTGCAGAAATAAAATTGTCAATTGCTTTTTCATCTTCTAAATCAAGACTAATTTCCTTGTGCCCGTCACCAAATAAAGAGTCTGAAATTCCGTCAGGATTTCTGCTAATTGCTGTTACTTTAGCTCCTGCCATTGCCAACATTTGTGCTGTTGCATAACCAATTCCTTTCGATGCCCCGCATACAATTGCATGCTTACCGGTAAGGGCGGAATTTGAAAATGGAAAGTCGTTTCCTAGCCAGTCCATGTATGGCCTACAGGCATCAAGGTATTGAATCTTCACAGCCAATCTTTGATGGCTTCTATTTGAGATAGCCAATCATCACTTGCCACATCAATAATCGAATAATGATCTCCGGGCAACCACAATGTTTGCACATCAACGCCCTTCGCTTTCATAGCTCGAACATAGGATTCAGATTGAGTCCATGGAACATCAGAATCTGATTTACCGTGTATAAGCAAAACAGCAGATTTTGCTGGGTTGTCGACTGGATTGATTCTTCTCCACAACTCTTCATCCTTCTCGGGAGGACAACCTATCCATTTTCTGACAGCATCACCCTCATCGGATAGTTTTGCATGATCGGCCGCCACTAAATCTGTAATTGGAGATTGGGCTATTGCAAGCCAGGGCTTTCTCTCCGCAACCGCAGACATCAACAGTGCAATGTGACCACCTGCAGAATGACCCATTATCATTGAACGAACGATATCTATGCCGGGTAGAAGTGCGAGTTGCCCCCACGCTCTCATCACATCGGAAAGGGTATCTTGCCAAACACCCTCATCGCCATCCTCCCACCTTCTATACTCGATATTCCAAGCTGCAATTCCGCTTTCAGCTAATTCTTCTGCGATTGGAGCCATCAAATCCAATCCATACTTCTTTTTCCAAAAACCGCCGTGCACCAACATTACACAAGGTACGCCCTCGTCTTTTTGATAGTCAGAAGGTTCATCTGGCATGTACAAATCTGCATATTGCCACTTTTCTGCACCCCATTGCATGCGGTCGACAGGCAAGGAAATCAACTCAAGGAGTAACTCTACTTCTATCCCTTGGGAACAGTACTGTTTCTCGCACGTTACGGGAGCCAGTCAGAACCATGAGTAGCCTTGCAACTCCTAATCCCCAGCCTGCGTGAGGAGGAGCGCCGTATCTGAATCCATCCGTGTAAAACGTGAATCCTTCTGGGTCTAATCCTTTATTTCGTAAATTTTGTTCAAGAGCGTCTACGTTATGCTCTCTTTGTCCACCACTGGTCATCTCATCCCTTCCATAATTCAGGTCGAAGCCTCTCGATAGTTGTTCACCAGTAGTTCCTACTTCTCCTTCGATGTGATGTATGTAAAATGGCTTCATTTCCATAGGCCATTTTGGAATGAAATGGAACCCTGGATAAACGGCTGCGATGATATCACAATGAGATGAATCGATATCGTCACCCCATGCGATTTCCTCTCCTGCATCCTGTATCATCTTAATTGCTTCACAGTATGAAATTCTTGGGAATGGTAAGCTTGGCACATCAACGGTTATTGGCTCATCACCTTGCGATTCACGATATCGATTTATTGCAGCAATGTGCTCTTGGTCGTTTTCAGCAACCATTTTCCAAATATGATGAATCATCCTTTCTTGGACTCCCATCACGTCCTCATCATTCATCCAAGCCCCCTCGATATCGAATGAAATGAATTCGTTAAGATGACGATATGTATCGTGCTTTTCAGCCCTAAATGCTGGTCCTATTTCGAATACTCTTTCCATTCCTCCCAGAACTGACAATTGCTTGTATAATTGAGGGCTCTGTGACAAAAATGCAGGTGTATCAAAATACATCATCGGAAACAGATTTGTCCCGCCTTCAGATGCAGAAGCGATTATCTTGGGAGAATTTATTTCCTTGAAACCTTCTGTAATCAGGTGTTCTCTGCCATATTGCAAAACTTTAGCCCTCAGAGTGAACATTGCGTTGACATGTTCTCTTCTAAGATCCAAGAACCTATTGTCGAGCCTCGTGTCTAAACCGATTGAAACAGTGTCTGTTACCCCAAGAGGCAATGGAGTGTTTGCCTTCGCAAGTACTGAGAATTTTTTTGCTACAACTTCGTAACTTGGAGGTGGTAAAGGTTCACCTTCCGCAACCTTTGGTGGTCGCTTCTCGGCAACTTCTCCCTCGACTTGAATTGTAGATTCTCTTGACAAATTTTGAGCGATTTCAAGTTCTTCATCGGAAATCATTCCTTGTTTCAAGAAGACCTGAACTTTGCCGGTTCCGTCTCTAATATCTATGAAACAAATCTTTCCCTTACCTCTGTTTGCTTCCATGAAACCGCAAATTTTCACATCTTGCCCCACTAAGCTACCACCATTATTCTGAATTTCAGATAGAGTGTGTGTTCTGTAAGCCGTTGGATGCCAAGTCACATCATTCGCCATAGTTCTATGCGGGAACAAATATGAAATGAAGTCATCGCTGATGAAAACACAGTCTTGATAGAGGATTAGTCTCCGCAAGTTATCATGGGAAAAGACCTCTTCACATCGGAAAGTGTTGCTTCGGGTCACCCCGACAAATTGTGTGATGCGATTAGCGATGCCATAGTCGACGCATGCTTGAAAATTGACTCCAATGCAAGAGTCGCTGTCGAAACCAGCGTTAAAGGCGGAAATGACAAGGGAATCATTCTTCTTTCTGGTGAAGTTACTTTGAACGGAAGCCATCCGGATTACGAGGATATCGCAAGGAAAACCTCTGTCTCTATCGGTTACGACGACCACAAAATCGGTTTCGATGCAAGGAATGCAGAAAGGTGCGAAGTTATCCAGCGAATTACTGAGCAAGCAGCAAACATCAGCCAAGGAGTGAATAACGCCGAACAGGGTGCGGGAGACCAAGGCTTAATGTTCGGATTTGCGTGTGATGAAACCGAAGATTTCGATGAGCTAAAAGGTAGGTATTTCCCACTTGCAGCGGCTCTATCACAACGCTTGACAAGAAGAATGACAAATGCTCGGGAAGATGGAACATTACCATGGGCGAGACCCGATGCCAAGAGTCAAGTTACGATCGAATATGAAAACGGAAAACCAAGTCGGGTCCATACTGTTGTAATCGCTATTCAACACGACGATGCACTGAAGTCTAAATTTGATGGAGACGAGGAAAAGGAAAGAGAGTTCATTACCTCACAGATTAAACATCACGTCGTCGAACATGCTATTCCAAAATCAATACTTGGTGATGATTACAGACTCGTAGTTAACGGAACTGGCCGATTTGCAGACCCTGGAGGCCCATATGCAGATGCTGGTTTGACTGGAAGAAAAATCATTGTTGACACTTATGGTGGAATGGGAAGACACGGAGGAGGTGCCTTCTCAGGAAAAGACCCGTCGAAGGTGGACCGTTCCGCAGCATATGCTGCAAGATGGGCAGCTAAACACATCGTAGCCTCAGGAATTGCAACAAAATGTGAGATTCAGCTGGCTTATGTTATTGGAATTGCTGAACCAGTAAGCGTTAGAGTTGAATCATTTGGAACTTCAAAAATAAGTGACAAAGAACTAACGCAAAAAGTAAACAGGATATTCGATTTTACTCCAAAGGCTATCGCTGAAGATTTGAATTTATTGAGGCCCATATACTCATCAACAGCGGCTGGCGGGCATTTTGGAAGAACTCCTGGAGTAGATGGCGAATTCCCCTGGGAAATTATCGACGAGGATAGAATCAAACAACTAAAGTCATGAAAAAAGACTTCAGGCATCCGATTGGATGAAATGCCAGCAGATACTCGCACATACCATGTCGCAAAGGGTAAACGCCTTGTTATTGGTTGTAGTCCTTGCTCTCGCACCATTTGCAACCATTGCCAGCGCCCATCCAGATATTGGAGTCTCAACGGATGTAAGCCACGTAATTCTATCTCCTGGTGAAACAACTAATGTCACATTGACAGTCGACAATGATGGAGACATGATAGAAACATATCAGATTAACATAACTGGATATGATTCCGTCTGGGAGATAGTTCCCGCAACAAGTACTCTATCTGGAGTCATACCAACCGGCTCATCATCAACTACAATTGCAGTCAGACTTGCAACTAATGCACTACCAACAAATTCTGGCTCAATGAACATCACCGTCACAGAACCAGATGCAAATATTTCAACTTCAATCGTCGTTCTTTTGTCTGTTCAGGCTATTTATTTGCCGTCAATCGACGCATCTTCTACCGGAGACAATGGCTTAGTTGAAATGACACCGGGTCAAGCCGCAAACCTTTCCATTATGGTTCAAAATGCTGGAAATGTGAATGATACAATACTTCTTTCTGTTGACCAAAATCCAGACCTGACTGGTTTCTGGGCTAATTACACATCCAATGGCAATTCATCAAACAACGGCAC
>JAYPOA010000034.1:13307-16660 GCA_038130705.1 Methanobacteriota archaeon
CCAGTTGGTTGGGAAGTCAGATTTAGCGATGACACAATGGATTTGATGCAGGCGCAAGAGATTCGATATGCGACTCTGAGAATTACAATTCCGAGTAATGAACTACCTGGATATTATGGGTTTGATCTTTATGCTGCAAGCGCTCTTGGGAATTTCTCAGTAATGACGACCCTTGTCATAGAAGTCACTGCAACACATGACCTACAGTTCAGTAAATCAAATGGACAAAACCTACTCCCTGGAGGAAACACTACTACTCAGGTTCAAATTACCAGCCTATCAACCGCAGACGGCAATTGGACATGGTCTGCTACCACGGACTCTATCGGGTGCTCGGTTGACTTGAGTGAACTACAGACTACTATCCTAACCGGTTCAACATACAACCTCGACGTGATTACATCTGTTGGACCTAACAATCATGTTAACGATGAGTGTCATGTTAACTTAAATGGAATTTTAGATTCAGATACAACGATTACTGAACATTACTCTTTCACAAATTATGTAGGCCAAGATTGGGGCCTTAGCATGGTCATTCCAACCTCGATTAAACTCGACGTAGATACTGTTGAAAATTTCAACATTGCTGTGAGTAACGACGGAACTGAACAAGACACGTTATCTCTAATTGGAATTGACCAAGAAGGAGTAACATTCGATAATCCGGGACCTGTAACAATTGATAGGGGAGAATCGCAATATGTATCAATAGGTGTTACCATCAACTCATCGATAGTTGGAGACATCACACTCGAGTTCTCTCTTTCTTCAACAAACTCAGGACAAAATAGTGTTACTGAAACCGGGATTTTTGAAGTTAAACCCTTTGCAGAATTATCGGTTTATGGCCCGCAGGACAGTCGTATTTCTATCGTCCCAGGCTCTAACTCGAGTATTACTCTAAACCTCAGCAATGATGGCACAAGAGACTTGGACATAACCCCCGAAATTTTTGGCCTCCCAAGTGGAGTAACTGTAGTATCTGGACTAGATTCACTACTGCTTTCATCTGGAGCATCCACCGATGTTGTTTTGATATTAAATGCTGAATCTTACACTACAAAAATGACGACTATGCTGTCAATCGAATTTTCTAGCACTTGGGTACAGACTGACATCGAGGTAGAGCTTCAAATTGATAACAGAATGGATGTTAGGATTGATTCTACCAAGAACAAATTATACGCATCTCCAGTGGAGGATTCAAACATTACTGTAATTATCACTAACCTGGGAACATCAGAGGATAATTTCGTTGTTAATGTCGATACAACCGAAGCAAGTGATTGGTTTAGCATAGGAGTAAACAGGCTTTCTCTCGTATTGCAATCTGGAGAATCCGGATCCGTTGAAATCTCTGTCAGAGAGGTTGCGATAGGAGCTCCTCTAGGTGGAGTAATGATGAACATAACAGTACAAAGCATAAGTGACTATTCAGTGACTGATGTTTACACAGTCGATATTATTCCGCAAGTCGCAGACGGTATGCTTACAATATCTTCAAGCGTAGATTCCGGAGAACCAACTGAAACGATTCATGGAACAATTATTGTGACGAACTTGGGAACATCAATGGATACGTTGTCGCTAACGGCTGTAGAACTCGATTGTACACTATCATTGAACAATGTTACCTTAGAGCCAAGCATGTCATCGACACCAATTGATTGGAGTTGCACTATACCTGAAAATGCTAATGCTGGGACATATGCGCTTACCTTTAGATTAACTTCTGCAGCAAGATCCAACATGCTTGTAACCTCCTTGGAGGCATACGATGTCGAGCCTGTTTGGGGAGATAGCGCAGTTGAATTTACAATTGATGAATCAAGTCTCGTATTTGACAAAAATAATGAGCAACAAACTGTATCTCTAACCGTTTGTAACATTGCAAATACATTCATTGAGGGAAGTTTGGAACTCATTGGAAAGAATGAACCACAAATGGACGGGGTATTCTACAGAGCCGGTGAAACTGGAATAAATTCCTCTTACACGCTATCCAGTGGGGGTTGTCAAGACTTCAGATTGATGTTAACTCCACTTAATTTAGACGGCTTTGACGCAAATTTGAACATCCACGCAGTTAGTCAGATTGACGGTAAAACAATTCGTGATGAATCACAACAAATTCGAGCAAAGGTAGCTGGCCCAGAAGTGGCACCTGATGGAATAAATCTCGGATTCATGGAACTTGACAATAAAAATTCGATGATAATTTTACTCAGTGGATGGGGTCTTGCTATTTTAATGATGATGTACATCAAACTATTCAGAAAACCTGCCGAAATCGAAGAAGAAGATGAGATAGAAGAAGAAATTCCTCTTGGGCCAAATGAAGTCAGAATCGATGAATACAACAAAGTGACATGTACCTCTTGTGAATCAAGGCTAGGAGTTCCACAAGATTCCGAACCACCATTTAGGTTTACTTGCCCTAAGTGCCAAACAAGAATTAGGGTTGTAGAATAATCTACTTTCTTTGGGCAATTAGCAGAAATGCTGTGTGTCCGAATGGCCCATTTACTGGTCTCATTCCGCCTTTGGATGTTTTGCCCCATTCTCTGGCTATGATTTCTCCACACCACTCAATTTCTAAACCCGAACCCTCACAGGCATTCCAGCATGCTTCTAGTTGCGTTGTTGTTGGCGCGTAACATGCAAGCCTTCCCCCGTAATTCAACTTAGATGAGCAATTTTCAATCGCAGGTGAATGGTTTGGCATATCAAAAATAATTGCATCGAACGTAAATTGCAAATCTACTTCTTCTGCCAATCCTTCAAAGTGGGTGTGTGTAGGGAATTCTTGAAAACACAATTTCGCCCTGTGAAGATTTTCAAGGCCAATTTCAGCATGTTCACTCCTTGGTTCGACGGTGACGAGATGACCAGATTTTCCTAACACCTTTGCTAAATGAAGTGATAGACCTCCTGACCCTAACCCTGCTTCGAGTACCGTAGATCCTACTCCAATACCTAATTTTGAAATTAGGAAACCGGCATCCTTCGCCGAAATTGTTTGGGCTCTTCGAGCCATTCCGGATACCAATTCAGGCAGATTTGGAGGCATTTTTGTGAAGTATTTTTGACCGATTAGTACTTCCTCTCCAATGTTAACATTATGCAATATTTCATGAAGATTACAAACACCGATTCCTTTGTGTTTAACAGATTCGTTTTTTACTTCAACGACGTGGACTTTCCCTTCATTTTCCATTAGAACCGCAAAGTCTGCCATGTGTCTGCGAGAAGGAGTATCTCAAGAATAATTCGCATGACTTTTATCAAAATACCCCCGTAGGGGGTGTGACAAAAAGAGAACATGTTCAAATACCTAACTTGCCGAACCA
>JAYPOA010000035.1:0-16411 GCA_038130705.1 Methanobacteriota archaeon
CCTTGCTTGATTCATGAATATCGTCGGAGGAGAGATAAAAGCATATACAGAACTGCTGAATGAGGCTAGGAACGAAGCCCTCCAGAGAATGCTAACTGCCGCAAACGCAATGGGAGCAAATGCAGTGGTGAATGTAAGGTTTGCAACTAGCAGTGTATCCGGTGGCGCTGCAGAGCTTTTCGCATACGGAACTGCGGTTGTTGTTTCCCAGGGGTGATTTTCTTTGGACCCCTCAGTAATTACTGATATATTTGCTGTAGTGTTTTACATATTTGTTTTCCTAATACCAATATTAGGATTCATTTATTCACTTTTATTTTCATCCGCCCACCAAAATTCTGGAATAAGAAAACTCAAAAAGCGTGAGGCGGAGACTATCAATCTCACTGGAAAAGACATTCTAAATACTCGGTCACAGCCGTACATAGTCAGTGAAATTACATCATCAAGTATGATTGTAGTTAACGTTACAATGGGCGCATCTTGGGCACAATCGTTCTTTGCAGCCATAAAATCACTTTTCGGAATGAATTTACAATCATTCTCCAAGGTTTTAGCATATGGAAGGAATGAAGCCTTACAGAGGCTCCGTGAACAAGCGATGAAAGAAGGTTGGAAAGAAGTAATCAATGTAAGAATTGAAACTGCACAAATAATGGGCAAGGCAGACACTGACAGAGGTGGCTTTTTCGAGATAATTGCTTATGGCACCGGAATAAAGTGAAACCATGAGAAGAACTAGAGTAATTGCAACAGTCGGCCCAGCATGCTGGAAACAAGAACAACTTGAACAACTCTTTGATTCAGGTGCAGATGTATTTCGCCTGAATTATTCTCACGGTTCACCTGAAGATAAGACAGCGTTATATCAACAAATTCGTTCTTTAGAAAGTGAAGAACGCACAACTTGTATTCTCGCAGACCTACCTGGCCCCAAATTACGCCTCGGTGAATTTGAAGGCATTAGGCACCTATCACAGGGAGAAATTGTAACATTGATATGTGGTAAAAAACATCACGACGGACCTGAAATCCCTGTTGAGTATGGAGGTCTATCCAAAGAACTTAGGAAAGATGACCCCGTACTAATCGCAGACGGGTTAGTTAGATTAATCGTGTCATCTGTATCTGGAGAAGAAAATTCTACGGTAACTTGTGAAGTTATCGATGGCGGACATATAAGCAGTCGTAAAGGAATAAATGTCCCCTCAACCAACGTAAATTTGCCAGCGATTGGAGAAAAAGATGAGTTGGCTCTAAAACACGCTCTGGAAAATGGAGCAGACTGGATTGCAGTATCTTATGTACGAACAGCAGATGACCTAAAACCTGCGAGAAAGGCTATCAAAGATGCTGGTAAGCATACGCCAATAATTGCTAAAATAGAACATCCTGTTGCACTTACAAACTTACAATCGATTCTCGATGACGCTGATGCGGTAATGGTAGCAAGGGGAGATCTTGGCGTAGAGATTCCTTTAGAACAGGTGCCCCTTGCTCAAGAACGAATAATTGAATCAGGACTAATGAGAGGAATGGTGGTCATCATTGCTACCCAAATGCTCGAAACTATGACCGAAAATATGCGCCCTACTAGAGCAGAAGTTAGCGATGTTTCGAACGCAATTAGATATGGAGGGACTGCAGTGATGCTTTCTGGTGAAACTGCATCAGGCAATCACCCAATAAAAGCCGTTGAAACCATGGTGAAAATTGTTGATGCTACAGAGCAAGGATTGAATTCATCTGGCGCAAAACCCGGCGCCCTCTCTCGGTTCAAATCGACAAGAGCCGTTGCGCATGCGGGGGTTGAACTCGCAAGAATGGTAGGTGCAAATCACATACTTGTTGCAACAAAACACGGAAACGCGCCACGCCTCGTTTCGGGATATCGCCCTGATATGCCGATTATTGCAGTTACTGATAGGATATCTGCAGCAAGAAGAATAAATCTACTGCCCGGAGTTAAATCAGTAATTGTCGAAGAAAATGATAGAGGTTCTAAAACAATGCAGAACGCTATTTCTATTCTTGCAGAAAAGGGAACAATCAAGCGTGGTGAGCGAATAGTAGCGATTTCAGGCTCACCTCAAGCAATGAGTGGAGCTACGAGTACAGTCAGATTATACAAATTACAATCTGATGGAAGTATTTCCGGAACGGAATAACACCGTGAGCATTTTTTCATCCGATAGGTTCAATTCTAACTACCCAAGACGAGGTTCATGAATCTGAAGCCATTGAACCTAACTTTCCTCGGCGTAGGCTTTGTTTTGGTAATGTTAAACCTTGCAGTTATTGGCCCAATGGCAACGGGAGCGGTCCCCGATGCAGTAAATGATGCTGTTGCGACAAAAGTAAAAGACGACATATGCAAAGATGTACTATGTTTAGAGGTACAAGAAGAATGGGCGGAAGAAACCAGTCAAAGGGACTTTTATGCGTGGTCGATTTTGAATCTAGACGATGTTGAAAATAATGGCACTGAACCGATTTACGAAAAAATTGGTCCAATTACATACGACGTTACTCTAAAGCGAACTGTTGAAGATTATGACATAAAGAATGGTTTGTTAAAGTACAGCCAAATTACCTCATACGCATGTTCGGATGATACTGCTTACTCTTGTGACACAAATGTTAGCCAGTTGAATATTGCATTCAATCCTCAAGTTGTTGGAGCTACTGGCACTGCGATTAATGCTGTCATGGACATTACAAAAGTAGGATTCGTCTCTGGGGTAATCGACATCCATTTCCAGCAGGTATCTGCTGCGCACGGTGTTGCGGATGAAATTAGAGAGGAACATATGGCCATTTTGAATACAGTGGAAGGGCCTGGCTCAATTTACATTATAGACACCCTTCTCCACAACTCCGCTGAATCGTTCTTCCTTGATGGAGTGTTCACTGCATTTGATGAAGCATACGGTGGAGCATTCACAAACGATGAAAATCAAACATACCTAAGTTCTGGAGGAGTACATCCACAATGGATTTCTGGCACGTGGAATGACGATGGCGATGGTATTCTTGAATACGATGAGATTTGGAGAGATTCTGAAACTGGTGATCTACTTGGTGACGATAACGGAAACGGAGTTATCGATGAAAATGAAACCTTAGAGGGTGACGTAAATGGAAATGGAATCGAAGATAATGAATCGAGTTCATTCGTCTCAGATTTAGACTTAGAGCACATGTTCTACCACGCAGAAGGACCTTCAGGAGAAGATTTAGCATTCATCAATTACATGGGACCTTTGGTATATGCTGCAATGGGAGAACCGGATACTCTGGAAGAGATTCAGGCAAATCCTGAAGATTCAGTTACTCTGCAAAGGGCAGAATTGTGGGGATTCGAACATCCAACTGACATTGAAATTACCCTTGCAAGAGATTGGACACTTTACGGAGGAATGGGTAGCCTGATGATGGATTATGGAGCTCTAGATGATGATTACGTGACAAACACCTCCGAAGATTTAGTTAATCTGTCCACCAGATTTGAAGCACTATTAGGGATATCAATTTCAAATGAGGTGGCTAGAAATGTTCTGGGGATGGGAGATGGAACAGATGAACCACTCGGAATTGTTGCCGTAAGTGAATCTGGACTTTCATTTGGTCTTGATTCATTCATCTCAATGTCAAAGATTGAAGCAATGGATACATACGGCCTGACGTCAAGTCAGCATGATGACATCAAGCAATTCTGTCAATCTTGGTTAAACAACGATGTATCCCTTCCTCTGATTCTTGTTGGAGGAGAAGGAAATATCACTGCATCTGAATTCGTAAACCAAAGCTTCGGTTCCATTAACCCCATAGACAACACCTACATGGAATATTCATTGAATGCAGGTGGCATGTGGGGCTCTGGAATTCTTGGATTCCCAGAAGCTGACCCTGTAGATTTAACTCAAGAAGATAGTGCAAGAATGTTGTATGGCCCGTATGGTCTCACAAAAGCCGAAGGGGCAACCATGTTCTTATATGGAGAATTAAGTGGTAAATCTCTACCTATCAACTATTCAACTGGAGAACTTGCTGAATCAGTAGAATGGAATGATCAAACTGTAGCGGAAATTTACCAAATTGACGAAAACGCCGCGGCAGCCGCAAGACTGCTGATGATGGAAGTCGTGTTCAAAAATTTCGTTCCTGATTTCCTAAAGGATAGTTTTGGTACCTCGGAGTACCTAACCCAGCCAGTGAACAATTGGCTTCTCGGGTGGCATGATCCTGTCAATGCATACCTTGCCACTGGTGATTCGACAAATATGACTGAAGGTTGGACGAGTTTAGAGTCGAATGAAACATATTTTGGTTCAGCACAATATGTAGATGGTGGAAAATCAACTGGAGCTCCTGCAATTCTAACCATTTGTACGGGAGAGTCTGATTCCTGCAATAAAGGTGAAACTGTAATGGTAGGAGACAGTGAATACATCGGTTGGAGAACCTTAGAAAAAGAAGATGCAACATATGGATTGATTACTGCGGAACTACAAGGTGAAACGATTGGCAGTTTCATTACGGGAGATGGAGATCTTGTTGACCTATCCGGTTACGGAGTAGTGCCATTGGACTGTAGTTCCAATGGAGAACTCAAAGGAGTTCCAGTCGACGTGTGTAAAGCGAGCATGGACCCATTAACCAGGCCAATTCAAGCTAAATTAATCAACAATGGAGACATATTAGACGCGATACCTGGAGCACTGCCCGTTTACTTTGGTAGCGAAGTTGAAATCAAAGCGGAATCAATTAGCAAGGTAATCATCGGCGGTCAATCCGAGTCAATATTTTACTTAGATACGAGGCCTAATACCGAACAACAAGAACCACCAACAATGGACAATTTAACGGAGGTTTTCATGATAAAAACATCAGGAGAGTTAGATGATGAAACCGCTGAAGTTTTGGTCTCTAATATTGTAACTAATCAAGACTCTATCATGTATTTCTCGAACTTTGACCACTGGATTGATTGGGTTACAGTTTCATTCTGGATAATCGGCCTATCTGGGCTAGTATTTGGATTGATTTTAGCACTGAGAACTGATTCTGAGAATGAATTCGAAGATCTAGTACTAACCCAACCTGAAAAGGAGTATATTACAACTGACGCAATAGGGGATTCTGAGGAATAGTTACACAATTTCAAGTAATTAGCCGGACTCCGAACGCCATGTCACAGAAGAATGTACTTGGCGAGGACATCGGAGAATGTTCCTGTAAGCCTCTAACTGGGTGGTATAGAGACGGCTATTGTAATACAGATGAAAATGACCGCGGATCTCACACCGTTTGCTGTATTGTAACTGAAGAATTTCTTAACTTCGCAAAAATGCGAGGAAATGACTTGATGACTCCTGCTCCACATTTTAATTTCCCAGGCCTGAAGCCAGGAGACTCTTGGTGCGTTTGTGCTCGCACATGGTTGGATGCTTTGAATAACGGAGTCGCCTGCCCAGTGGATTTGGAAGCGACTAATCACAAAGCCCTTGAAATAATTCCATTGGAATTATTGGAAGAAAGAGCCGTTTGATTATTCTGATTCACCTGCATTTAACGCTAAGTATTTCTCTGCATCTTTCCTAAGGAAAGAAGCGTACAATGGTGGCAGTAACATCAAACTTGATACCAATGCGAGAATGATGGCCACCACGAAAACCTGTCCGAACAATTGAAGTGGAACGAGAGATGATAAATTCAGTACTGAGAAACCACCGGCCGTTGTCAGAGCGGCACCAAACATCGCTCTTCCTGTTGTAGCACTGGATTTTGTAACCCAATCCTCCGGAGTTCCGTGTGGATTGTGTTCTACTTCCTCTTCCAAGCGAGTAGTAAGGTGAACGGCATAGTCAACTCCCAGACCTAAGGTCAAAGCGCCTATTGTAACCGTTTGTGAATTCAATTGGTAACCGGTCAAGCCCATTATACCGTATACCCAAACCACTACTGCCATGAGCGGAATCCATGTTACAAATCCACGTGCAGCACCCTGAATGATGTCTTTTTGTCGTACGGAATTAATAGAAATTAGCATCAACAAAATTACTCCTGCGACCGTTGCAGTCGAAATTACTGCCGAGTCGGCAACGTCTGCGGTTACCTGAGCAAGAATAAGTGACCTTCCTGATAATTTAGCTTCAAAATTACCTTGACTAGCTTCTGCCACATCGGTTAATTTTTCACTTAATGCGACCTCGAAATCTACGGCATCTTGCCAATCAAGGGTCGCCGCTTGGAATGAGATGACCGTCTGCGAAGCATCTGAATTGAGATTACCGCTGGAGATATTCCTGCCGTCGGCAGACATTAACCAATCTTTCAGAGAACTATAAGCGGATTCATCAGATTCAATTTCTGTCAACAATGAATCTAACACTGGGTATGAAATTCTTGATTCCTCTAAAACCGACCAAATACCTACTGGTACGCCATTGATTCCATCCGTCCCGTCTAGTTGGACAATTATCCCATTGTATAATGCACGACCCTCGGAAGAAATTACGTCACCATTTATGACAACATAGAGAGGTGCAGGACTGCTTTGGAATTCATCTGCAATCACCAAGAAATCTTGTACGACTGGAACTGAATCATCAAAATTATCCCTCGTATCAAAACCTACTTCCAATTGCTGGAACCCTATAAACATCGGAATCGAAATGATTATCGTAACAGCGACTACCTTTACCGGAGTCTTTGTCAGAGAACCGATCCACTTTGAAACGGGACCAATTTCTATTTTTCCTGATTTTTCTAATTTTAGTTTCTTAGGCGGTATGATCATCATCAAAGCTGGCAATACAGTAATGCTAAGGATGTAAATGTAGAACAAGCCAATAGCGATTACTGTACCAAACGAAACAAGGAAAGCCTGTGTTGAAAATCTGAAAGAAAGGAACCCAACAATGTCAGTGAAAATCGCTACCATCAAGGCGGCAGATGTTAGAAGTGTACCTTTTCTAATAGCCTCCCTTCTCGCATCAATGCTGAAATCTTTTAGAGTTTCTCTATTTTGAGGATTATTCTTTTCTTCATCCAATAATTCTTCTCTTATCCTTGAGACAACGTGCAGACCATAATCCACACCAATTGCAAGTAACAAAATTGGAATAGAGTTCATTGCAGCATTAAACGGCATCTTTAGACCCAACAGAGTCAATAGACCTGCAGATCCATAAGTTGCTATTATTGCAAATACTGTTAGTGTGAGAACACTCGCAGTATCTCTTAAGCTTCGGAATTTCGTCCACAAAATAAATCCAAGTAGCAGTAAACAAACAGAATTTAGTATTCCTAATTCCTTTCCAAGATTAGCATTTTGGCCGGTCGCCAACTGTGAAAATGAAAAGACTGATACATCTTCATCACCGGTTTCTTGCCTTGCCTGTTCAAGCAAATCCGAGGCCCAAAGCGAAATTTCTTCTTGGACATCACCAATTACGTCCTTTTCATGAATTTCAGGGTCCGTAATTACTACAAAAGAGGTTAAAATTGGACCATCCGATTGCCATGGATTTTCATTATCTTCAGCAGGTAAATTAGAGATCATTAACTCTTTGTAATCGATGTATTGCATACCTTGTAGTACACCCAGCATGGCAGAAATTTGCCCTGCATGAATGGCAACTAATCCAGAATCACTTCCCAATGAGGAAATCATTGTCTCAATTTCAATATTCAATGAAACTATTTCAGCTGAGATATTTGAATTATTATCTATTCTCTGAAGCCATTCTGCAGGTTCTGACGGCGACCAATCTCGCAGTTCTTGAGAAGTAATGACTGATGGTGACGGTATCGTATCAATCATATTTCCAAGTTCTAAAATCGAGGAATTACGAGTTTCATTGGTTGAAGTTGTAACTGCGTTTATTGCAATGCTTAGATTGTTTATCCACGGTAAATTGGAATCTTTGTCTTGAATTTTAGACCACTGAATGGCTGTGCTTGCCATTCCGTTATTGGGTTGAATACCGTACAGAGGATATTGATATTCGTCTAAATCACTATTCTCGAGAAGTATTGCTTCCAATATTGCCAATTTTTCCCATGTTTCACTCTCGTAAAGGTCTCCTGATTCAATTCGATCAATAAACCGAATGAAGTCTATGGATGCTTGATACTCATCTTCAACCTCATTCAGAAGTTGTACTGTTTCATTATCAGGGAAGAAAGCATCTTCACTATTATCGAATTGAATGAACATAGCAAATGGTGACAATGTTAGTATGAAAACAAAGAAGATTACAACTGCCGTTTTTGGTTTATTTGCACTGAAAGTAGTCATCCCATCTAATACAGATTTCATCGCTATCGATGTTGACAGGCGCTCTTCTCAGTTATATGCTATTGTTTTTTTTGAGCCGATGAAAACTGTTTTGATTTATGGTGCCGGGAGCGGGGCTTGAACCCGCGACCTTCGGATGTCTCAGACATGAGAAGGGGTTTTTGGTACGTCTCAATTAGTTCTTTTGAACTGCCCTATGAGTCCGACGCGCCACCAACTACGCCACCCCGGCATGTAGCCTGCCCACCGCCCTCCCCTCTTTGAAGAATGCGGAATATACAACCGAGATTTTCCAAAATTAACCACAGCCTTCATTCACTGTCAATATACCGCAGGTACGATGGTGGACATCAATACGGCTCTGGCAGCTGCGGCAACCGAGAGGAAAAATCGCGGTGCTGGTCAAAAGGACCGCAAGAAAAACAGGTCCGGAGCCGACCTCGGAATCGAGTCATTTGACCCAGTCAAACACGTCGCTAAAGAAAGGGCAGATACTGTTTCTATGTGGCTGGTCTTAGCTTTTGGATTTACTATTGCTTTGTTAATGAGATATCTTGCAATGCCGTCTTCACAAGATAGTCCTGACCTGTTGTGGTTCCTTCCTATGATGTGCATCTTCCTCTTGCCATCTATTCACAGAGCAGTTCTTCCAGAAAAATTTGTCGAGCACTATACCAAAGGAACATGGTTTAAGGCTTCATTTCTTCATATTTTTACCTGGTTAGCGTTGACCTTCATTTTGACAAACGCACCGTTTGCAGATATAGTTGCACCACAGGTAGATTCAGGATGGGGAATGATTTCAGAAAATGATGACGGATTTGATTTTGAAAAACCGAAAGGTAATGAAATCACAATTTTAGCAAATTACACTGGCACTCATTACCTTGTTTTGTCCTTTTCAGACAATGTTCTAGCATCTGGTGCAACTTACACTATTACCGCAGACTGGAGCGAAGAAAATTTAGTGAATTCTTGGACGAATATTTCAGCCGTCGATTCTAATGCTCTAGATGATGTAAGAACACACAAATCGATTGATTATCCAGTTGCTGTGGTTATTCCTGAATCACTTGAAGTTGGAACATATGATGTTGATATCGAAGTAGTTGAAGAGGGTGACCCTTGGACAAACACACGAACCGTTTCAATGAAACTTGTTGTCGAGGAAGTTCCCGAATTATCCGAGTAGTTGAGATAGTCTTGCTGTAAGAGCGTCTAACTGAATTGACTCCCCTCCACCTTCAACCAATCGAAAATCAATATCGGCCATTAATTCTGTAAGTTCTAACTTCTGCAATTCAGACAAGAAGTCAGCCCCGTATAATTCTCTGTGAAGTTGATTTACAAAGTCGGTACCTGCTAAACCATATCTGTCAAGTAGCTCTCTCAATCTTCTTCTCGCGGCGTGGAATCCATCTTGTCGGCAAGCCATCAAATATTGATGCAGAGATTCAGGTGGTGCGGTAGCGCTGGTTTCATAAATTAAGTCTCGAGAAACATTAGTCTCAAGAGCGGCTGCGACCTGTAGAGCAGTAATCGCTTTTCTTAGATCGCCCTGAGAGATTCTCACCAATGCTTCAGCAGCATCATTTGCTAGAGAAACACCTTCAGATTTCGCAACATCCATCACTTGATTCATAACTTCTGAATCCGGAAGAGGTCTAAATCTAAAAACGGCGCATCTGCTTTGAATTGGTTCTATTATTTTACTCGAATAATTACAAGATAAAATGAATCTACAAGTTTGCGCATATTGTTCCATTATTCTTCTGAGTGCTCCTTGAGCATCATGAGTTAACGCATCTGCTTCATCCAAGAAGATAATCTTGAATTTAGCGTCCCCATATGGTGAGGTTCTTGCGAATTGTTTGACCTTCGAACGGATGCTTTCCAGTTTTCGCTCGTCGCTTGCATTCATCTCAAGTAAATTATTCCTAAAAGTTTCACCAAAAACGTCTCTCGTTAGAGCCATCGCCGCCGTTGTTTTTCCTGTTCCGGGTGGTCCTGCAAAAAGCAAATGTGGAAAATCAGAAACCTTGGCATAAGAAGCCAATCTTTGAACTACTGAGGACTGACCTTTGATGTCGGAAACCGTCTGCGGACGATGCCTCTCCACCCAAAGTTCGCTCATCGGATACCGGTCAAAACTGGACAACTTTGAACCTTCGCTTCGAGCAAATATATCCCAATTTCATACAGCCACCCTACGGGTGGCTAACCGAAAGGAAACTATACCCCCTCCTTTGTTGATAACCTGAGCCAAATGTCATCTAGTGGAACCAACCCCCGGAAAATCGCAATTTCGATAGCTTTAGTCATGATGTTTATTTTCGCAGATTTAGCATTGCCAGAAGCCATTCCGAAATGGAAAGAAGATGTTTTAGAGGAAGACATTCCGATTATGAAAACAACATCATCGTTATCCGTATTCAAAGATACGATGATTGATTCTGCGAACCCGAACACTAACTATGGCTCTGAATCAGAGGTTGGTTTTGGCTCCAACACTTCCACTGATTCGAGAATACTAATTGAATTCAACAACACTGTACCCAGTGGAGATGTTGTTCTATCCGCAACGCTAGAAATCACTTGTGGAATAGACCCAAATGATGTTTCCGGCATCACAATCTACCCAACAAGAATGAAGCAAATATGGGATGAATCAAACGCTACTTGGGACTCAAGGGATTCATCAAACATATGGAACGAGCCGGGTGCTGAAGGCTTGATTGATAGAGACATTTGGTCGGTTCCATCCTATGAATATGGAAACCAAACCTTTTCTATTAACGTCACAGAAATAGCACAAGACGCTGTGATTAATTCCCGAAGCACAATGAACATGCTTGTAACAGCAATAGGTCCGATCTATGATTGCAACATGTCCGAAGCAACCTCAGACCAACCGTCTCTTGAGATAGTACACCAAACCGGCACTCACACAAGTGGTGGAGTTCTATCTCCAAGCTTTGTAGCCGATGGTACACCGCTAATGGACGAATCACAGTTTGCATTGACTGCGGACTTGACACCCGAGGTTACATGGGACAATTTGAGTGGAAATGACGTACAGGTTCAATTTTCAAAATATGAAAATTTCAAGGGTCAGGAAGATGCATGGTATTTCAACTCTGAAGACAATTCGACTCTATTTACAATAGGTTCAACTGATGGCTCTATGGTAATCCCATCAACGAATGCATTCTCAAATGGTTCAACCATGTATTATCGAATGAGGGCAATTGATTCCTCTGGAACTATTGGCGATTGGGAGACCGGTAACTTCCACCTCCCTCAGCACAATGTTTCAGTTTCAAATGGTCTTGCGACTATCGATCTCAATTACACGAGTTTGATGATTAACGAAAACACTCTAGAAGATTCATACATCGATTCACTGGGTTCTTATTCCAATACTAATTTTGGCTCTGATGGAAACATTACAATCGGTTCACATTCAAGCACTCAACAATATGGCCTGATAAGAATCAACCTCGAAAATATCGGATTACATTTGAATTCTTCAATTCAATCCGCAGTGATGTCTTTTGAAAGAAGCGCCTATCAAGGAGACGCTGAGATTTCATTCCACATTATGGAAAATACGGACTGGACTGAGAACGGGGTAACATGGAGAAGATATGATGGTTCATCAACCTGGGACGATGGAGGCAGAACCACATCAATGTCTGTTGGTAACTTCACTGGAAGCCAGTCATCATCTACCATCGAAGTTAATCTAACTGTAGCAATTCAACACTGGTTGGACAACTATGCTAATGATTTGCAATCATCCAACACACCTACTGAATCTCTTGAATTGATGCTCGTTGCGTCATCATGGATGGAGGATGTGTCTTCATCAACCTCTGCAAAGTTGTGTTCTAATGAGGCATCTGGCTGTGAGATACCTTCTCTAGAGATAACTTACGATTGGGGAAGTTCCGGCTCCCCCGTAATTCCCACACCAACCTTGCCATTAGACGGACACGGCGTTTGGAATGTGACAAATGACAACCTGTCTGCAAATACCATGCCAACCCTTGAATGGGACTCAAGTATTTCTTGGACAGGCGACATGATTCTTGAATTAGCAAGAGATGTAGAATTCCGTGACATTGTGTATTCTTTTAACAATGCAACAACTACAGAAATAAACCAATATGATGGAAGCTGGTCTATCGACAGCAATCAAGCACTGGATAAAGGCGTAATGTATCACTGGAGAGTTGCTCAAATTGATAGTGCAAATAACCACCACTCATGGTGGAATAGCTCATCATTCTTAGTATCAAATCTAGAATCGGTATATGATTCAACAGATGACGAAAGATGGCTTGGTTTGACTCACGGAAATGCTACAGATCTTGGTGATGCTCCAAATTGTCAAGATACCTACATCGATAGCGGAGACCCAAATGGAAACTATAACGATGAATATGAAATGTTGATTTCATACAACACTCTCCCTGCAGAAACATCATACTTGATGGGTTGTGACCTAAATTCACATCTACTTCCATCTGGATATGCTGTAAAAACTGCTTCATACAAATTCAAACTAGCTTTCGACCCTTCAGGGTCACCTGCTATAGGAGTATGGGAGAGCAGACAACACAATTGGACTGAAGATACAGCAACATGGGCTAAGTTCGATGGTGTAAACGCTTGGGGAACATCAGGTGCAAAGGGCTGGGAGAGGAGTAGCCTACTCGACACCGTAACTCTTGGAAATTCCTACTCAGCAGGCGATTGGGTTGAGTTCGACATCACTCTTGCTGTACAAAATGCAATGAGAGAGGGCAGAGACGTAAATCTGATTTTTGCAATGATAGGATATGGAACTGGAGGTAACAGAGATGCTTACTTCTATGGAAATAATCAAATCGATACAATGAGACCTGAAATCTCATTCATCTACGTTCCAGGTTCGAATGCAATCCCAGATACGCCTTCACCTCAATCTCCTGTTAATGGTTCCTGGGCAATAGAGTCCGGAATCAATCCAGCACCGGACACAAAGCCACAACTGAGTTGGAACTACAATACAAGCGGTGCTTCTGTAGGAGGCTATTCGATTGAATTGGATACAAGTCCTTCATTTGACTCTCAATCCCTTGTAATGGCAACAAGTTGGACGGACAGCGGATTTGATGTAAATAACTCAACTTTCGATGTCCAAAACGACCTACAGAAAGGGAAAACTTGGTACTGGAGAGTTAGAGCAACCAGTGTTACAAACCAAATCGGCAACTGGTCTTCAGTGTACAATTTCCTTCTACCAGACCTAACAACTTGGTCCATCGATTCGAACACTGCAGCTGTTGAATTGCATCACAGAGATGCAATGCCGTCGTTGAATCTACCCAATTTCATTGATTCGTGGGTCGCTAATTCAGGAGTTGGTAATACCTCAAGTCAGTTCTCATCATCAACAATAACTGTTGGAACTTCCTCCACTAATGTTACTGCGACTGGATTGATGAAAATTCCACTAACTGAATTGCCTAACCCTCAGTTTGCTCATATTAAGAACGCAACTCTGAACTTGTACTCTCAAACATCTTCGAGCACATCTAATGCTGTTTCAATACACCCATCAACAGTTGCGTGGAACCTGAGTGCGAATGGTTCGACCTATGACGGAGTAAACAATTGGTCAGCACCGGGTGCAAGTGGAGCATCTGATAGAGGATATCTCGGTGACATACAAGATTCAGTAACCGCAAGTTGGATGACGTTTGATTTAACTGAGATTGTTCAACAAGCCTTCGCTAATGGAGATTCACATTTGTCAATAATGATTGTTGGTTCCGGATTAGGCCAAGGGCAGACTTTCTTTACATCAACTGATGGACCAAGTTCTGAAAGGCCGTGGTTAAACATGACTTGGGCTACCGGAAATGCAACAACACCTGCTGCCGCAGGTAGCAATTCTTTGCCAACCAATAACGACATTGTGTGGAATACATCAACTCACGGTTTGCTCCCAAATACAACCCCTACATTCACGTGGAATCACAGTTCTTCAAACATTGATGACTGGAGGTTGTACATATGGAATGACTATTCAGACGATAGGCAGGGTTGGACAGTTTACGATAGTAGATTTAGCAGCGATGGATGGGATTTAACCAATAATTCATGGACACCAAGTTCAGATTTCAGTGACGCAGAAACATATCGCTGGTTTGTTCAACCAATTACCGATGACATACTAGGTGCTAGAGGAAGCGAAACCATTTTCCATATTCCAAAGGAAACTGGAAGTCTAATCAACTCTACAGACGCAGAATTAAGCTTGCAGGAAGGATTGATTGTTCCGTCGATGGTCTATCCTGCAATATTTATGGATTCGTTTATCGATTCCGGAACTTCAAACACAGCCTTCGAAAGTTTCAGTTCGATGAGCATGGGAAGATCAACTGTCACAACTTCAACAAATCACTACAGTCAGATGTTAATTCAAGTTGATTGGTCAAGTTTACCTATACCTGGAACCTATGAATTTACAGAAGCATACATGACATTGTACAAGTTGTCAGGAGGAATTACAAATCAGGAAAATGTAACGGTAGCAATCTGTGAAGTAAGCGATGATTGGAATGAAAGTGTCACTTTCAATAATCCAACTGGCGCTGGTTCAAGTTGGTCATCAAGCAAATGTGACACTCCATTTGAAGTAACAGAAATTTCCTATAACGATGCTTCGATTGAATTTGATATCACGTATGCGGTTCAACATGCACACTCATCTGGTAGTGACAAGGTGAATTTGATGTTCTACATTGCATCTGATACTTCCGACGACTGGGAATTTGCAAGTAGCGACCACACCGCTGATGAATCCCGAAGGCCTATACTTGACTTAACATGGAGAACTGGTAACCAGTGGCTACCAACCGCCTCAACTGGTTTGGCTCCTCTCGATGATTCAACCCTTTGGAATACCTCTTCGTCACAACCAACAGGAGTAGATTCTGTTTCCCTTAACTGGACAAATGGAATCTCTAACGGCACAACTTGGTGGTTACAATTGAGCAGAACTATTGATTTCACTGGAAATGATACTCTAATTGTGGACTTAGACGACGTAAACTCATCTCAGGGGACATGGGATGAACAAAACAAAACTTTCACATTTGCAGACAACACAAGTTGGGGCGACTATTGGACATACTGGAGAGTTAGAGCAGACCAAGGCCACAGATTAGGAAAATGGTCAGATGTCAATAGCTTCAGAGTTCCGGGAACACTTGGTGTAAGTGACGGAAGTGGAAACGTTACAGTCAACCTTTACCAGGGTGCTATTTTCGTTGATTCTGGAAACCTACCTAACATCCCAGATGCGATGATCGATTCAAATCAAGCATCCTCTAACTTGGATTCTACTAATCATTTGACTCTGGGAATATCTGAAACTGGAACTGGCGAATCAAGGATACTAATTGAGTTCGACTTGTCAGAAATACCATTCCCTGCAGCAATGACACCCACAAATGCACTGCTTTCATTGGAGAGGTTCAACGTAACTGGAACATCATCACTAACCGTGAGCGCACATGCTTGTAATTCCTTTACCGAAACGTCGGTTACTTGGAACAATTCACCTTCATGTTCATCAAGTGAAATTACAAGGTCGACTTTACTCGTATCTCAAAGCACAACTCAAATTTGGGATATCACTTCCTTAGCACAATCCAACATTGCTAATGGAAATACCACGTTGACCGTTATGCTAAAGGCTGTGGGAACTCCTGGTTCGAGTCATAAATTCTATGACAATTCGGCTCAGAGTATCGATAACAGACCTAATCTAACTCTAGAATATGTAGACAATGTAAATGGTATTATCCCACCAGGACAACCAACTTTGAATTATCCAGCGGACGGTGCTGTTCTTTACAATAATACAGAATGGGTCCTTACTCCAATGGACAAACCACAACTGACTTGGAATTCTGTAGCAGACGCTACTGGATACATAGTAACAATCTCGGATGGAAACAACCAGTTCCGTTACAATTCTGCAGGTTCAAGCCAAATCTCAGGTACAACATTCACCTTCGATAATAATCTGACAACTGGCACGGTTTACAC
>JAYPOA010000036.1:0-16225 GCA_038130705.1 Methanobacteriota archaeon
AGCCAGAACAATTCCCGGGACTAATTTACAGGTTAGACTATCCTAAGGTAGTCTGTCTGATTTTCGGATCCGGAAAGATGGTAATCACCGGCGCCCGCCACAAGGACGAGATTCTTGAAGCAGTGCAAATCATACAAGACGAGCTGGCTGACCTGCTCTACATGTGATTTTGATGACACCTTTAGGAACCAGCGACTTCGATGCCCCTAAGATTCAACGAGAATTTTACAATAAATTCCAGATGACCCTCTCGGGCATCTGCTCTGAATTTAATTCCCAGGAGTGAGGAATATGATTGGTTGGATAACCACCTATGGAATAAGGTGTGGAATCGCAACTTACTCAAAATTTCTTATCGAAAAAATGGAAGATGATGTCATAATTATGTGTCAATCTGGAGAAGGTGACGTTGAGGGAGCAATTCCATGCTGGCAAAGAGATTCCAATTTCTTCGGAGGAATAATTGCTCAAGTTGCGGCAAAAGATATCAAAACGATTGTTATTCAACACCAGCCTGGTTTCATGAGATTTTCATACCTCAATGAGTTATTATTAAAATTGCATGAAATGGAAGTTAAGGTATTCATAACAATGCACAATACGAAAGATAGGTCATTGGTGTTTCCGAGTAAACGAATTGAGAAAGCAGTATCTGGTTTGAAAACCTGTTCCAATATTATGGTTCACTCAAGTACAGATGTTGACAATCTGAAAAAACTTGGAGTTGTAGACAATGTTGTAATGATACCTCATGGAATATATCCTCCTCCAAAGGATGATGTTGAATCCCTTGAAGTAAAAGGACGAGTTATGGCAACCTTTGGTTTCCTATTACCTCACAAAGGACAAATTGAACTGGTAGAAGCATTTGCGCGATTACCAGGTTGGGACCAATTATTACTGCTGTGCGCCACAAGAAAAGGTACTGGCAAAACTGAGAAAAAAATCAATGCGATAATCAAGGATAATCAACTCGAATCTAAAGTAAGGTTAGTTACAGATTTCTTAGATGATGATGTGGCAATTTCAACTCTCGCCAAATGTGAATTGCTAGTATTCCCATATCAAAAAACCAACGAATCGGCATCAGGTGCTGTCCGAATGGGAGTAGCAGCAGGTACACCAATTGCAGTGTCGCCGATTCCTATTTTTGATGACATAACTGGTTCAATAAAAATGAGAGGTGCGTCTGTAGAGGACATCGTTGCTAGTATCTCTGCCATCACTGATGAACAAATGGCCAACTCTAGAAATGAAATCGTGAAATTGAGAGATGCCCATCAGTGGGAAACGATCGCTTCAAAGATTCATTCTTTACTCAAATAATCAATTATAGCATCGGCCGCTTCTTCTGCTGTCATCTTCATTGTGTCGATTCTGATTTCAGGGTTTGTCGGATTTTCATATGGACTTGAGATGCCTGTGAAATTTGGTAATTCACCCGCCCTTGCTTTAGCATAAAGTCCCTTGACATCTCGCTTTTCACACTCTTCCAGAGGTGTGTCTATGAAGACCTCAATGAATTCATCAGCTCCGAGTAAATTCCTTACCATATTTCGTTCTGCTTCAAATGGAGAAATGAAAGAAGTGATGCAAATCAGGCCTGCTTCTACCATTAATTTCGAAGTTTCTCCAACCCTTCTAATATTTTCAACTCTGTCAGTTTGAGTAAATCCTAGATCTTTGTTCAATCCGTGCCTCACATTATCACCATCGAGTGTGATTGTGTGACGGCCGATAGCATTCAGTTTCTTTTCTAATATGTTTGCAATTGAAGACTTTCCTGAGCCTGACAATCCTGTAAACCAAATCACTCTGGCCTTCTGATTTTTTTGCCTCGAACGATTTTCCTTGGTAATATCCATAGTTTGCCAGTGGATATTATCAGAGCGTCTGAGTGGGTAATCGATTAATCCCATTCCCACGGTGTTGTTTGAAATTCTATCTATGATGATGAAACCGCCCATAGCCGGATCATCATCGTATGCATCAAAGGCAATACGTTTTGAAAGTGAGATGTTACAAATCCCAATTTCATTCATGTCTAATTTCTGTGCAGGTATTTCTTCTAAAGTATTAACATCGATTCTGTGTTTCAATTTTCCGAGTGTCATCGAAGTGCTTTGAGTGTTTGACTTGAACAGATACTCTCTTCCAGGAGTCATAGAATCTGAATCCATCCACAACAATCTTGCTCTAAACTGGTCGGCTGTTTGACAAGGTTTTTCTGCTGCGGTTATTATGTCGCCTCTCGAGATATCTATCTCATCCTCGAGTGTCAAAGTAATACCCCTTCCAGCCCCTGCAATCCTTAAATTACCCTCAGATGTGACTATGTCCTTGACCTTTGACTCTGTTCCACTCGGGAGAACTCTGATTCGGTCACCTGGTCTAACTGTTCCACTGGCGATCATCCCAGCGAATCCTCTGAATTCTCTGTTTGGCCTATTTACCCACTGGACTGGTAGTCTGAACGGCCTTTCTTGAGCAGGTGCTGCAACTTCAACCGTTTCTAAATACTCCATAATGGAGGGGCCTGAATACCAGGGGGTGTTCTTACTACTCCCTACAATATTATCACCTTTCAAAGCAGATATCGGAATGCTGGTTATTTCTTCAAGCGCTAATGCGTCAGAAGCAAACTCTAGATAGTCTTCGGTAATCTGCTTGTAGGTCGCCTCGGAATAGTCCACAAGGTCGAGTTTGTTTATGGCTAAAATAATTTTTTTCACACCAACCATTGACACAATAAACGAATGTCTTCTTGTTTGTGTAAGAACTCCTTGACTTGCATCAACCAGAATAATGGCTACGTCCGCAGTGGATGCTCCAGTCGCCATATTCCTAGTGTATTCTTCATGGCCAGGAGTATCTGCAACAATGTATTTCCTCTTATCCGTTGAAAAGAATCTGTAGGCAACATCTATGGTAATTCCTTGCTCTCTTTCTGCAGCCAATCCATCGACTAACAGTGCGAAGTCAATCTCTCCTTCCTGAGTCCCAACTCTTTTTGAATCGGCCTCTAAAGCTGCCAGATGGTCATCAAACAACATGTGTGACTCATACAGCATTCTGCCGATTAGCGTAGATTTACCATCGTCTACCGAACCACAAGTAATGAATCGAAGTAGTTCTTTTTGTTCATGGCTTGCAAGATATGAATCAATGTCAGTAGCAATTAAATCGCTTACGTGAGACATTAGAAATACCCCTCTTGCTTTTTCTTTTCCATCGATGCTGAACTATCAAAATCGATTACTCGACCCTGTCTTTCGGATGTTGTAGTGAGTAACATCTCTTGAATGATTTGAGGTAGCGTATCAGCGTCTGATTCCACTGCTCCTGTTAGAGGATAGCAGCCAAGAGTTCGGAACCGGACATTCTTCATTTGAGGTGTCTCACCTTCGTGAAGCGGGATTCTATCATCGTCTACCATTATTAGAACACCATCCCTTTCAACTACGGGTCGTGGTTTGGAGAAATACAGTGGAACGATTGGTATTTTCTCCAAATGTATGTATTGCCATATGTCTAATTCAGTCCAGTTGGATAATGGGAATACTCTTATCGATTCACCGTTCTTCTTTCTTGAATTGTAAACGTTCCACAATTCTGGTCTTTGTCTTTTAGGGTCCCAGCGGTGATTTTCATTTCTAAACGAGAATATTCTTTCTTTAGCCCTCGACTTTTCCTCATCTCTTCTTGCACCGCCAAATGCCACATCAAATCCGTGTTTGTCCAATGCTTGCTTGAGACCTTGTGTTTTCATGACGTCAGTGTGTGTTGAAGAACCATGGATGAATGGGTTCATCCCCATCTCTTTCCCTTCGGGATTAATGTGGACAATCAAGTCAAGACCAAGTTCTTTAGCAATATTGTCTCTAAACTCGACCATTTCAGAAAACTTCCACATTGTGTCAATGTGCATAATTGGAAATGGTGGTTTTGCAGGGTAGAATGCTTTCATTGCGATGTGAAGCATTACTGAAGAATCCTTACCTATTGAATACAACATAACTGGATTTTCTGCTTCTGCGACAACCTCTCTCATGATGTGGATAGCCTCAGCTTCCAATCTTTGTAGATGAGTCATCTTGTCGCGCATTCTATCACTTCAGTGGTGTCGATGCAAATTGACCTCATTCATCAATTCTGGTATCATGTCTTTTGGAAAAAAATCAATGCCACCAGCGGTTTCTCTTCCCCCACCACCAAATTTAGCACAGATTGTTCCAATTCCTGAAGGTCCTCTTAGAGAGATTTTCAAGTGAGCCCCAAGATCGATTGCAATTACGCTTATACCATCGGTTTCGCTATTAATTCTGTGTGCAAAAACACCAACAACTCTTCTTGCCCAAGCCTCGTTTGGAAGAATGTAAATTCCATCTACCTTTTCGACCGACTCAGCATTTGCAATATCTCTATCAAACCCTTTTTTCAAGATATCAAAAGCCTTTGATTGCATAAATTTCTGAGGTGTTTCGGCTTTCAGGCACTCTTTCAACAAATCATCAGGATGATAATGTAAATCCGAAATATCTTCTCCATATCCGTTATAGTTTAGTAGCTCTCCTAATTCTTTGAATTCCTGCTTTGATGAATGAATTGACAGACCGTCTCCATGAAGGGCTACCTCTGCCCAATCAGATTTCCTTTCGAGGTATTTCTCAACTAATTTAGCAGTACATACATTCGCTGATGTATCGATGTAAGAACGGATATTTGCAAGATTATCTCCGGCTAAATGGTGGTCAAACCAAATGATATCAATTCCAGCTGAGGATAGACTTACTGCTCTGATTTGATTTCTTGCGTGAGAAATATCCATCACTATTACTTCATCTTCAGGTTGAGGGTTTACCCTGTCTAAAAGCATGATATCTCTCTTCACACCTGTGATGCGCATCCCATCTATCCCATGCACTAATCCCCACTGGACCATGGAACAAATTCCATCGGCATCGCCGTTGTAGGCAAACCAGCGCATGAATATCCGAGATTGACTTCAGAAATGAGGCTATTGATTAAAACTGTAAAAATTAAGCCTGATTATATTGCCCTCAATTATATCTATTCCCCTTACTCATCGCACACTATGCGCAGAGAGTTCAGCGTCATGCTTCTTCTTCTCTGCTCGAGCATCATTATTCCTTTTGACGCTAGTGCAATCAACATGGGAGGGGAAGATCCAGGAGTAAGTGATGTACCTAACTGGAGGGTCGGTGACAAGTGGATTTATTCGGGGTCATTCGACCCCAGTGACTTGATTAGAGACGCTGGAGTTGATGCTACGGTAGGAACGATTACTGGGGATGCTACAACGATAGTAAGGGCACTCAACACCATCAACGTCGACGGAAAAGAAACATTGGTCTACGAGGTTCGACAGAGTGCAAATTTTGACAAAGGAGGCGTGCAACTCGAAACCTATACTGGAAATCTTTTGATTGAATTCCAAGTCGACGAAGTCAGAAGGGTTTCAGATTTCGCAAAGATTTCTTCTGACTTATCGCTTGATGTAAAGTATGTTCCATACGGAATCTCCTCCCTTACGCAGGAAATAGCGGACATCACAATTTCCACGGATTACGACCCGATGAGCGAAGCATATGATTTCCCGTTGAGAATTGGAGAGACGTGGAATACTTCCTACATCTCATCTACATCTTGGTCGGGTGCATCCGATTACATCACTCCTTTTCCACAACCAACAAGCGGTGCAAACCACACTAACTATGAAATTACAGATGTAGGCAGACCGATTAGTGAAATTGGAGAACAAATTGGTTATTCGGGATGTAACGCATCGTATTTGATCAAATCTTACGACGATAATGGTACTGAGACCTCTTTTGAATGGTTCTGCCCTGAAGTCAGAAGCTTTGCATGGCTACATACCGAAGAGGACATTGGTTTAGTAATCGATTTTAGGCTGAAACAGTATTTGCCAGTAGAATCGAGCGGTGTTGTAAGTAATGAAAACCCAGGATATAGAAATATGAATTTGGATGTTGAATTATCCTCTGAAATCACAGCTCTGAATACTCCTATTGGAGTTTGGGCTAACGTAACGAATTCTGATGGAACACCTCAATCTGGATTTGATGTAGAAATCCGACATGAAAGCACGGGATTCTCCACAACCGGAACTACTTCATCCAATGGAAGTTTCTGGACTGAAGTAAATGTTGGAAATGCAACAGACACCTCTGCTACCTCAATTGATTGGTCAAGTCTGGGAATTATCGCAAAAAGCGGGAACATGTTAGGAGTTGCTACAATTACTCTTGATGAAAATATTGTGGGATTAGACATAGTCGCAAGCTTGGAAAGAGCTACAGTCCTTAGAAACAGATCTGGAGATTTATCAACTCTGAACCTCATATCAGGGTTCAATGTATTGCCTGGTGACGAATTAAACATTCAACTACCAGTTTACAATAGAGGGGTTACAGATTCTATGGCTAGTTCCGTGACTATAACACTTCCAGATGGACAACAGATCGTTGACCAGTTACCAAGTTTGGAACTATACGAGCAGTATATCTTCGAAGTTAATTGGACTATCGATGAAAATAGCAGTATCGATAATCAATCAATCGAATGGGAAGTAGATTCATCACTCAATCCTACCGACGCAAACAGTACTAACGATAGGGCAGAATTGCCTATCTTCATAGGCACTGCACCTACTTTTGTAGCAAACAACATGATAGCCCTTACCAACGAGAAGCTACTGATTGATGCTTCGCAAAGTTTCGATGAAGACGGTGGGTATGTTTGGTGCTTTTTCGATATTGAGTATGATGATGGAACGTTTACAACTGCGCACAAAAGAGTTCTGAAAAATGGGTGCTACATCAACTGGACATGGATAGATGATGGCGTATACGAAATTCTCGTTACCTTGACTGATGATGAAGGAGATTCTGTCGATGAAAAAATTGAGGTTCAGATTCTGAATCGTGCTCCGAGTGTTTCAATTATCTCACAAAGAGACAAGGTGAAAGTAGAACACCCCGTCACTTTGCAGGTTTTGGCAAATGATTCTGATTCAGAAGAAGGATGGCCAGGAGTTGTCGACGTATATTGGCCGAATGTAAATTGCAAAGAAGGATATTACACTCGAAAATGTACTACTACGGCATGGGAAGAAGGTATGCATACATTCACAGCAGTTGGAGTGGATGATGATGGAAATGAAACCTATGCTACAATCGACATCGAATTTACCAATATAGCACCCCACGATGTTGCTGTAACTATGTGGGACGAGAACGACAATCTCATTTCCGCTGAAGGTCAAATGACTTGGCAAGTTCAAGAAGATCAGGTTGTAGAACTTCAAGCGAGAGCCGAAGATTCAATCGATGATTTATCGACTCTGAGGTATGAATGGTCACTTGGAGTTGAAACAGACGGAAGAACCTCAGTTATCCCTGCGGTATGGAATACTGCGGGAATGAAAACTATACTCGTCAAAGCAATAGATTCGCAAGACAGCGATAGTGGCTGGGTAGAAAGGTGGGTAAATGTTCAAAATGTCCAACCTATGATTGAACCTCTTCCTGAAATTTTGCCTGTTGCAGAAGGTCAAACAGTCACTCTCAGTGGAAATGCGTGGGATACAGAGTCTGACATGCAGGACCTCGTCGTATGTTGGGATATTGACCCTGGTATGGATTCAGATGGAATCGGTTCTGCCGATGATGATTGTGACATTGTAGGGAGTGACCTCTCTTATTCGTGGCAAACCTCTGGAACACACAACATTGTATTCCATGCTACGGATGATGACGGAGCCAGAAACTCATCTACCGCTACAGTAGAAGTTCTGAATTTACCTCCTTTGGTGATAATGAATGTACCATCAAATGCAATCGCTGGTGAAACCGTGGTCTTAGACGCATCTTCTACCATAGATTCTGCATTGGATATCGACTATCTGACAGTTGTTTGGGATACCGATTGTAGAACCGATACGGATGGAGACGGTATATCTGATAACGATGCTGATTTGGTCGGGATTACCGTCGAACATGAATTCCCGAGGGCTGGAAAATTCACTGTTAAGGCAATAATTTGGGATGAAGAAGTAATGAAACCAAGTAGCCAAACCGCCGTTGTAGAGGTTGATTCGCCAGATATGACAGTCTTTGAGGAAGTGATGGCATCGGTGATTGGTAATGGAGATAATCCGTTCTTCCAATTACTTATGATATCAGGAATACTAGCCCTTCTATTATTTTTCATTAGTAAAACCAGACCAAAACCAAAATCTGCTTGGGATGATGATGCTCCAGTTATAGAAGCCCCTCTTTCCGCACCAAGCATAGATGATTTTGAAGACATAGTAACTGGAACATCCCCACCTATTCCACCAGAAGGATTGCCTCCCGGTTGGACTGAAGAACAATGGAATTACTACGGCCACCAATATATTTCAATGAATGAATCTGATAGTAGTCAGTATGAAATGTGAGTTAGCACTGCATAATCTAATGCGAAGTACATTGGTTGCAATAGCCCTTGTTCTTCTGATGGCAAGTGGGCCTGTTTCAATGGTCAATAACTTGCAACCAGAAAACACAACCAAAAATTCCTCAACATCAACTGGTGTCCACGATGTTCCAAATTGGAGAATTGGAGACAAGTGGATTTACGAGACTAAATTCGATGTTGCACAATTAATACAACAAGCAAACGTATCTGCGTCTCTAAATACACTGACTGGCGACACGGTAATGGAAGTTGTTGACATAAAATTCGAATCGATATTAGGGGTAAGTACACTGGTTTACGAGGTCGAAATCGAGGGTGATTTCACTTCTGGAAATAACGGTGCTAGTTTCCAGGGAGTATCCGGAAGATTAGATATTCAATACGAAGGAACTGATATTTTGCGAGTATCAGATTTGGCAGTTTGGAAATCTGATTTCTTCCTTGGTGTAGACTTCAAACCATTCAATTTAGGTATACTAAATCAAGACGTTGCAGACATAGATTTTGAAACCGTATACGAACCACCTCGAGAGAAATATGATTTCCCACTAAGAAAGGGAGACCAATGGACAAGTAATTACAACACTGCCACCAATGTCAGTGGGCAATCAGATTTTTTCAACGCCTCAGAATTCAATACTCCTTTTTTGCAGGATAATACTACATATCAAGCCACAGATAATGGTACTCCTTTAGAGGGTAGCGAAACGATCGCATATTCTGGTTGTTCCGATTCAGTCAAGGTCGAATACTGGAATAATACCGGCACACCAAGCGGATTTGAGTGGTACTGCCCCGCAGTTAGGTCATATGCATGGAGTCGAATAGTAAATTCAGCAGGATTCCAAATTGATTGGCTTTTGAAATCATATACTCCTGCACAATCAACTGGTTACATAGCTTCTTCATCCCCGGGTTTTAGAAATACCGTAATTGAAGTTACACCCGAATTTGTAGCAACCCTTCCAAACGCTACAGAAGCCGTCTACGGCCACATGTCTACCAACGCTGGACCAATTGTTAACAGGAACCTGCAGTTGAGATATGAAGCTCAATCAACAATACTCAGCCTTACAACCAATAGCAGTGGCAAAGTGGATCCAGATATTAACGTCGGAGACGATAGAGATAATTCGAACAGTTCAGATGATTGGACGAGCCATGGCGTAATAATTTGGGATCCTGTTTCGAAAGTGATTGGAGCCTCTACCATAGTAATTGATCTCTCAGTAGTTGGTGTTGATTTAGTCGCTAAAGCGGATTCAATTATCATCAAGAGAACCAGAGATAACAACACAGTTCAGTTATCGCAGGCTACGGGTTACAACGCACTTCCTGGAGACACACTCCTGTTCTCAGTACCTGCTCAGAATAGAGGTGTTCTGACATCTCCTGCTACAGAAATGCAAGTTACCATGCCAGATGGTAATTCGATTAGAGGGGACATACCTGCACTCTCTCCATACTCAGAAGGAAGAATAGACGTTAATTGGACCGTGCCTCAAAATGCACAAATCGGTAATAAGACCCTTTCATTCTTCGTAGACCCTGACGCTAACGTAACCGCTGATGCAAATCGAAGTAACAACCAGGCAAGCCTCGATATCTTCATTGGACGCCTACCAACAGTAGTAGTCAATCTTTCAGATGGAGTATACACACACGAAAATGTGACCATCGATGCTAGCGGGTCGTTTGATAACGACGGAGGAGAGGTTGAATGTTTCTTTGAGGTTCAGGACGGTTTACGCCTTCAGTACATCGACGCACCTAACTGTCAAGCTAATTGGAAATGGGCAGATGATGGAGAGTGGAGTATTCTCGTACGAGTCGTTGATGATGAATTAGATGAGGATGTAGTCACGGTATATGCCTCAATCATGAACAGAAACCCGTATGTCAACCTCACAGCAGACAGTGTTTCCATCCCTGCTGGCTCAAAAATAACGTTCGATGCCTCTGACAGTGGAGACATAGACACAATCTCACCACCCGGGCAGGAGGTTGAAATTTCATGGCCTAACTCCTATTGTGAACAAGGATTGTATGGCCCTGAGTGTAGTTTTACAGTAGAAGATGAGGGAATATATGAGGTCGAAGTATTGGTCACAGATGATGACGGAGCTACAACCTCTGACTTCTGGACGTATGAAGTAACAAATGTTGAGCCAACACTCGGCGATATTGTCTTCATGATAGACGGCATACCTTACCTGAAAGACATCGATGGAACGTGGACAATCGACGAAGATATTGTAGCAGAATTATCGATAACAGGAGACGACACAATCTCAGATGTAGATGACCTGATAATTTCCTGGCTGCCTGATATTGAAGACCTCAACTGGACTGAAACTACTTTTGGACCTGATTCTGAAATATCAGTATCTTGGCCGACATCGGGTCTGAAGACCATCAGAGTAGTAGCGACTGACGATGACGGCGTTAGTAGTGAAGAAGTACTTGGATATGTAAGAGTCAACAATATCGCTCCAGACTTAGGCGTTCTTCCTGCACAACAATCGCTATTCGAGGATGAAACCTTGTACCTGAATTCAACTGCAGTCGATTTTGCTGATGAAGAAGACCTCAGATTCTGCTGGGACATTTACAGCACAATTGACTCAGATGATAATGGAATTTTAATTGACGATTGTGATATTGAAGGTCAGGAATTTGCATTCTCGTGGACAATTAGTGGGGTCAAAACCATTACTGCTATCGTATGGGATGACGACAATGAAACTGACATGTTTTCAATCGATGTAAATGTTGTAAATAGGCCACCTTTAGCAAGCATAACAGTAATTGATGGAAAATTAGAGATCACTGAGGGAGATTCGTTAACCTTCAGCGGTGTTGATTCTAGCGACACCCTAACTGATAAAGGCAAATTGGTGTACATTTGGGATGACCCTGCAACAGTAGGTGCAACACAGGACGGCTTCGGCTTAAATTACACAATAAAATTTGATACACCCGGAACCTATTCAGTCAACCTAACCGTTACTGACGATGATGGTAAATCAAGCACTGCTTCAGTACAGATAGAGGTTAAAGCAAAACCAACAGAAAGCTTGTTTGGCCTGCAAAGTTCAACTGCAATTGGCTACGGAATGGGCTTTGTAATCATCATTTTGTTAGTCATGTTGGCCCTAAGAAGAAGAGGAAGCGATGATGTTTATTCAAAGAGCGATACCGCAATTTGGGATAGCGTAATTCAGCCACAAGTTGAAGCTCCTGTAAGTCCTCCTCAACCAGGTTCCTTCGGGGAAGGTCCACCAATTCCTTCTACGGGACTTCCTCCAGGATGGACTATGGAACAGTGGCAATATTATGGAGAGCAATATCTACAACAGAACCCTCAACCAGCACCTGTTCAACAAGTAGCGCCCCCAGTAAATCCTATGGAATATCAGCCTCAACCAGTGCAACAATATTCGCAACCAGCAGTACAACAACCCGTGTACAACCAACAACCAGCAGAATTGAGTCTTGATTCCCTTCCAAGGACGATGGTTCAAGAACCCCCACCTACTCCTGCCTCACAAGCCCTAGCAGATTTGTTAGATGACTTAGACTTGTGAGAGTGAAAAAAGATGGGAACACTTTGGCAATTTTTTGGATTCCCCGACCCGGAAGGGACGGTAAGTTCTGAACCAGCACCCAAAAAGAAAAAGAAAGAGGCAGAGCCTCAACAAGGACAACAATTGACCTTGGTTTCACACAATAATACCGAAGTTTCAGATTCCGTAGAAGAGATACCTATTCCTGCGCCTGTAAGACAAATGCCTGATTTACCACCAAATTGGAATGGCTTGGTAACGCCAGACGGAATAGCCTTCCATGACTTATCGAACTATAAATCCGAAGAAACCGGATTCCCTGATAGGGCTTTGAGATACGTACGACCAAACAAAATGCATAGGCTACCGATAAGAGAAATAGAGAGTAGGGTTAGAAGAGGCGACACAATAATTGTTGATTTGAATCCACTGATTCACATGGAAACACAAACAAATGCTTGTCGTAGAATACTACAACAAATGGGAGCAGAACTTGGAATTGCTATATTTGCCCTGGATGAAGAGGATAAACTTCTCCTTGTACCTGGAATAGATGTTACGATGGACGTCTCGAAGAATGATTTGGGGCTAGCTCCTCTTCTACTCTAAGCCAATCAATCGAAGGGCGCTTGGAGCAAAACCCAGAACTGTTAGTTCATCTCCATCAATTAATTTTGTATGTTTTGAAGCCATGCCTGCCAAGTCATATGATCCGGCTTTTCCAACCCATGAATTTGACTTAATCAATAATTCAATATCATCTGAATTTAACTCTTGGAATTCTACTATTGCGTATTCGATGAAAAAAGTCCAATCCCCTGCAACCTGAACACCTGTTGCTGACCAAACTTTGTGCCTCCGCCCTGATAGTCGCAAAAGCATAGAAGTCGCTTCAAATTCATCGTGTGCTTTACCCAAGGACGAATTAAAGTCATCAGGGTCTTCTATCATGGTATCCGCAACTAAAACAAATTGATATCCGTGCTCGACCCCAATTGCATTCGCCTTTCTTTTGCAGATTTCTAAAACCTGATGAGAAACCAATCCGAACGGAGGGGTCTCATCAATACCTTCTAAACCCTTAACAGTGACTTGACCAAACATATCATGGATAATTTGGGAACGTCGCTCTGAAGCACTCGCTAGCCAAATCCCCATGTTAATTGAAATAAGGGTCACCTTGAAGAGTACATCGCTATTACGTATACACGAGGGGACATTATGGCCGAGATTGAAAGAATTCCAACACATATTGACGGATTAGATGAAAATATGCAAGGTGGAATTCCACAAGGACACATATGTATTGTCGCAGGGCAGTCTGGTGCAATGAAATCCTCAGTTACTTTCTCACTCCTATACAATGCTGTTCTATACGGTGAGACAAGCGGAATATACGTAACTCTTGAACAAGGAAAGGATTCACTTAGGTCACACATGTCAAACATGGGAATGAATGTCGACGACCCAAGAGTTAGAAACAGAATCGCAATCATTGATCTATCGGATTTACGTGTACAGCTTGATGAACAAGGAATGAGTAACAGAGTCGATTGGATGGGGCAACTAATCAAACAGTTAACATCTTACAGACAGTCGATTGGATTTGAATTGCTAGTTTTCGACTCACTTGGCGCATTTTTCACTCTTACAAAAATGGAGAATCCTCGAGACGAAATTTTCAGATTATTCGAAGCCTGTAGAAGATTAGAACTTACTTCCTTCTTTATCTGTGAAATGACTGGTGAGGATCACAAACAATTCGGAGAATATGGGGTTGAAGATTACCTCTCTGATGGAGTAATGCACCTTACTATGGAAAGAATAGGTGACGATATTACGAGAAAACTTGGAGTCATCAAAATGAGACATACTCATCACAGGCTTGGTTACTCACCTATTATTTGGAATCCTTCAGACCAAAGATTCAGTGTTAAATAATTACTCAACGGTCACTGACTTTGCAAGATTTCGAGGCCTATCGACGTCGCATCCTTTTGATAGTGCTGTCTCGTAAGCAATCAACTGCGTCGGAATTACGGTGAGTAATGGTGAAAGTAACGGGTCACAACTCGGTATTGGAATTGAAACATCTGCTTCAGATGCTATCTCATCACCTTCGGTGTGTATTAGAATAATTTTCGCGCCTCTAGCCTTACATTCATGAACAGAGGACATCGTCTTGTCTCTATGTTTGTCGTTTGGAGCAATTACAACCACAGGGCTTCCTTCCTCCAATAATGCGATTGGACCGTGCTTCATTTCCCCAGAAGGATATGCGAGACACGGAATGTAAGCTATTTCCATAAGTTTCAACGCACCTTCACTCGCTACTGCGGAAGAATGCCCCCTACCCAAAAATAGTACACTTTTCGCATCTTTTAGCAATTCTACTGCCTCATTTATGGGGCCTTGATTTGCCAAGTATGATTCCATCAAGTTGGGGATATTCTCAAAGTTTTTGACAATATTTTCCCCTCTTTCCCTTGAGAAAGAGCGAGTCCTACCAATTCTTATTGCAAACAGAGTAAGTGCGGCCACCATGTTTGTAAAAGCCTTAGTTGAAGCTACAGATTGCTCTGGTCCGCTGTGAATATACACACCTTGGCCACAAAGTCTTGCTATGCTTGAACCGACCACGTTTACGATACCGTGGACCTCGCCGCCTTTTAGGTGGATTTCTTTGATTGCAGAAATTGTATCTGCAGTTTCCCCGGATTGAGAAACTGCGAAATGAATAGCATTAGGATTGATGACTGGGTCAGTGTAACTAAATTCACTAGCCACGTGTTGTACTGCAGGAATCCTTGCGAGACTTTCTATAGCCATCTGTCCTATTTTGCACGCATTTAGTGCGGTACCACAACCAATCAACCGAACGTGTGGTGCTGTTCTTAGACGGATTGGGTCGAGATTGAGACCTCCCAATTTTGAACTGCCATTCGCTAAATCTAAGCGTCCAGATATACATCTCCTAAGAGCTTCAGGTTGTTCATGAATTTCTTTTAACATGTAATGTGGATATCCTGCAATATCTGCATCGCCCCAGTCTTCTTCAATTACTGAAAGGGTTGTGTCTGAGATACCACCTTCCAATCTTGAAATTTCGACAGATTTTGAGGTGACGGTTGCAAGGTCTCCATCTTCCAAGTAATACACGTTACTGGTATGTTGTGATAGCGCATGTGGATCTGAGGAAATGAAAGTCTCACCATTACCTCTACCGATGATTAGGGGCGACCCATTTCGCGCACAAATGATTTCATCATGTTCTTTGAACAAAACACACAAACCCCATGTTCCAGTTACTCGACGCAGGGATTGTCTCACAGATTCTAATGGTGTTTGTCCGGATTCTATGCCGATAGAAATCATGTGAACCAAAGCTTCTGAATCTGTATCTGACTTGAATTCATATCCTTTTGACGTAAGTCTTTTTCTAATTCCGGTTGCATTGTCTATGATGCCGTTATGAACAAGAGCGATTTTTTCGTTACTACATAAGTGAGGATGGGCATTCTCATTTGTAACTGAACCGTGAGTAGCCCATCTTGTATGAGCAATTCCTGATTTTCCTTCCAAGTGATTTGGTAGGACTTTTGCCAATTCCGATACTTTTCCAACTTTCTTGTGAACATTAAGAAAACCATTTTTCACAACGATCCCAGATGAGTCGTAGCCTCTGTACTCAAGTCGCCTTAAACCTTCCAATAGCAAGGGAGCTGCAGACCTGTTTCCAATAAATCCGAATATACCACACATCTTTGACCCTCAAAGTTTAATCTGTGATGAACAAATAGGACAATCCATTGTCATGATTGTAATATCTTTGATGGTTACACTTGCTCCGCATTCGCCACACTTACCGATTCTTTCTGGAATTGGAAGAGGTGGTAATTGCATCTCTGCTGGACTTGGTGGTTCCGGCATAGGTAAATCTGGAGAAGGTATGTCGACCTTCTCTGCCTCTCCGAGTTGCGGTAGGGTTCCAAGAGGAGGCAGATTCTTAGTAATATTTTCAAAGATTTCTTTTGCTTCTCTCTCTTCCTTTCTCTTCATTCTTCTCTCGAGGCGCTTTGAACCAGTACCTGCTTCAATCTTAGCTTCCAATTCCTCTGACAGCGTCAATTCTTCAGGTTCCTCTTCTTCTGATATTG
>JAYPOA010000037.1:0-13118 GCA_038130705.1 Methanobacteriota archaeon
GGTGTATACCTAATGCTTAGGGGCGCAAAAAGAATCAAGATTCTTTCATTCTTGACTGGTTGTGCAATAGGACATTTGTCAAGTGCGATTATTTACAGTGAAATTGGTTACATGATACCATACCCAGAAGGAGATGTAACGATTGCTATTACTCTTGGAGTTGGATTATTGATGTTCACAGCCGTCAATCTTCTATCACTAGCAATTACTGCATATATTTCTCTTCAAACCATGTTGTTCATCATAACTGTGTTAGAAGCAAACGGTTATGATTCAGGAACGGAAATAATGGGTGGAATACTAGTTGGTATTTCTTTCTTAATCAATCGATATATGAGGAAAAATCTGTATTTGTTTGGTTCAGCTGCACTTGGAACTCTGTTTGTGATTTATGGATATTTCATCATGAATGGTCAAATTCCTTCCGATGTTGTTTTGACAGATGTGAATGTTCAATTAATAGGTCTCGCTTTATTCCTGAATTCATTCTTAATTCAGAGAAAGATGATGAAGGATATTCAAGAAAAGAAGTTTCAAGAAGAAATGCAGGATGCAGTCTCAAAACATAATTATCAGCAACAAATCGATAACGATGCCTATGGAAGGGGCAGATATATTGAGCCAGATATTCTAACTCAGGCGTCGTTAGAAGAAAATCAAAATTTCTCATATCAAAGTTATAATCTCAATAAGCAGTATTGATTTAATAATGGTTCACTAAAATGAATAGTAATTTTCTACCGCTTTGTTGAAATCAGCCAGAAGTTTATGTTCATCGATAGAATTGACTTTACAATCCTTCATCAACGCTTCGCCTTCTACCCAAAGGTCGACACATTTTGCACCGTTGTAAATCAAATTGGAAATGTGCCTCTCGTTATCTTTACCATAAGGTGACATCTTGATGTCATTCAAGTCCCAAACGGCCCAATCTTGACTATCCGTAGTAGCGATTGCGAATGCTTCCTTTGCAAGCATTGCTGAAGCGTCCCAATGGTCGTGTCTCTGTACAAGACAAGCCATTCTGGCTTCGTGAGCCATGTCCAATCCTGAACCACTTGAAGCAGGTCCGTCTGTTCCAAGTCGGATGTTGACTCCAGCATCTCTGTATGCAGGTATGGAGGCGGTTCCTCCGCAAGCTAATTTCATGTTTGAGGAAGGGCAGTGAACTAGAGTTGCATCTCTTGCAGCCATTGTTCTCATTTCTGACTTCTTCACCCATGAACCATGCGCACAGATTGTTTTGTTTGGAATGAAGTAATCTAGACTGTCAAGGTATTCTACCGGATACATTCCAGTTTTCTCATAACACCCAGCAACCTCTTTTCTGGTTTCAGAAATGTGAACATGAAGGTGGGCATCATGCTTCTCGGCTAATTCCTTCCCGCCAAGAAGTGTTTCCTTATCGCAAGTATAAACAGCATGCGTAGCTACACCATACTGGACTTTGTTCTCAGGTTTGTTAGAAGCCAATTGAGTATCTAACTGTCTTCTCACCCTACCATCATCTCCATCTTCCTGAGGTGGCCATAGAGTTTGCGGGCCACAAACGACCCCTCTAAGTCCAGCCTCATTTAGTGCCGCAACAATCGCTTCCGGGAAATGATACATGTCGCATGCAAATGTAGAACCGGTCTTGATCATCTCTAGAGCAGAAGCAAGGGCGCCTATGCGCGCATATTCCTTTGTTAGATTCATCTCGGTTGGAAAAATAGATTTCTCAAGCCATTCATCCAGTGGTAAGCCGTCTGAAAAGTCACGAGCATTCAATTGCATAGGCAAATGAGTATGCCAATTTTGGAATGAACGTGTAATCAATTTTTTTGTTCCATCAATGTTGTGAACGACGTCCTCGTCTCCATTAGAAGACGACCAAGTTCCGTCAGCAAATAGAAGAAAATCACCCAAATGGGTTTTTTGATTTTCATCAATCAGCACTGCGTTTGTATAGCGTGCAGTGGCTTCGCCCATGTTCAATGGTGGATATTATCCAATGTGAATATTTGCTTATTCCTCTTCTTCGATAATCAAATCAATCTGGAATCTTGCATTGTGATGGCCCCACATTACCTTACCTGGCTCTTCGAAAATGAAGTACTTGGTCGTGAAGTGAGTTCCAAGTTCTGGATGCTCCTCTTCCAATTGGATAGATATTCTGTCGCTGTAGCTCCCTAAGGTCCCAGTGCACGCTTTTCCTCTGATTCCATCGACTAAGACGGGATGCATTTGCTCTTCGAAATTCACCGTCTTTGGTAAATCTTGATCGAATGGATGTGCGTCATTTTCAATCATTAGGCTTTCTTCTGTTGCTGGCTGTGTACTTATTTCTTCATTATTTTTCATACTAATACCTCCTTTTTGTGTTGTATTTTTTGTTTTATTATTTCTCCTGTTTGTAAATTAATGGCCGTTAATTGAGGGTCCTTTCCTCCATAACAGCAGGAGTCAATTCCTATTGCCGCTGTTCTTCCATTTCGCAGTTCAGCGTCTGATTCCCAAACCTCAGACTGCTTCAATCCAAAGAATGGCATTGGTGAGTGCCCAAAGATAACGGTTCTTTCATTATCGATTGGGAAAATAGTTTCGTGGAACTCTTTTCTAATCCACAAGAGAGTATCCTTTGTTTGAAGGTCTGGCTCAATATCATGAGGCATATATCCAGCATGAACTAATCTAAACTCATCTAAGACAATGTGGTGTGGAAGAGAATCAAGCCAAGCTAAATCCTGTGCGCCTCTTTTTCTCAATTTGTACTTGTTTATTGAGCCATCACTGTTTGTAAATTCTTCAATATAAGAGTTCAAAGTAGCCCGCCCTCCATTATACATCCAAGCAAATTGGTCGACTGATAAGACTTCAAATTCTGACGGATCGAAATTCTTCAGCATCATGTCTTCGTGATTTCCTAAGACGCAGAAAATTCGTGGATTATTTTTTGCCATTTGAATTACTGAACTCGATTTGGGACCCCTATCTATCATGTCTCCGAGAAGGACAACACGGTCCAAAGAGTGAAGATTCAATTTCTCTAACAATGCTTCCAAGGTGTCAGCATGACCGTGAACATCCCCGATAGCCCATACGTTTCCCCCGTTGTCAAGAGTCGTTTGTAACTCCTGTTCAATTTTGTAATCCCGTTTAGCTTGCATAGCATCACGCCCATTCATCTCCAAATCCTTCGTCATTTGTATACCAGTACATTTTGTTACAGCAACTTGATGGCAATAACCTGTAATTTTCTGTGAGTAAAACAAGGGTTCCGAAAGGTATAGTTTGATTGCAACTCGGGCATTTTGTAAATGCCTCTTCAGCATCACAAATTGCAATGACTTCTTCATTTTCAGGTGATTTCGAACCAGTAACATGAGACGGGATAGAAAGATTTCTACCAAGTAAGTGATACTTTTCAGAATCTCCTTCCCCATAATGATAGAATCCGAATGAGTCAAAATTCTCTGCCTTCATTTTGTTCCCTGAAAAAAAGATTGCCCTGACATCATCGACCAGATAAAATTGGTTTGGAACATTATGAACTTCCACGTCAATAACATCGTCTGCCATAACAAGCAAAGCATCTCCTAAGAATAGGTCTGCAAACATTATTTTCGGAATGTTTGACCTACCTTTCCACCATCCATATTCGTAATCAATATTTACTGACCTACACAATTTTTGAACCACAGCGTTTCTTATTGAACGCACTAACTTACCTTTCCTTTTTGCTTCTTTGACAATGATTTCATCATCAACTCGAGCCACAATTCTCCAAATCTTGTTTTCACTACCTTTACTCATTATTCCATCTCCCTCAACTGATTATTATCGGCACGATAAACGGCCTAAATGCGATAAACCGCTCGCCAATAATTCCTTCACTGTAATATCGTTGTAGGCCTTATTAAAGGTGACGAATTTCTCAATTACCTAAGTTAATTGAAAGGGATTCTCCCCAATTCGCTGGAACAATTCCGTTCTCAATCACGCCCCAGATAACGGGATATCTCGGCTTTTTTCCTGGTGCTGAACCATAGCCATCGGTAAGGTACAACAATACTTCTGGATCTTCAAAATCATCATTGATTAAATCGAATACTGGAACAAAACTTGTACCTCCGCCGCCCTTCAGTGAAAACTCTTCTGGAATGAATGGTCTCTCAGAATTGTAAACAGTATCTTCTGTGATGTCCCAATCACATTGTATAAGCCTGAGACAATAACCACCGAACGAATTCAGAATGGCAAATACTTCACTAACAAATGTCTTGACTATATCTCCAGTAGTTGAACCACTTGTATCAATCGCAATTACAATGTTCAATTGTTTGTCTTTTCGTAATGAAGGAAGGTACATCTTCTTGTAAACGTGCCTTCTGTTGGGTGGTAGCCACTTCCTTGTGCTGTCAAACATTGGAGTAAGATACTGTCTTAGAATTTCTTTCCAATCCATTTCAGATTTGAAAAGGTCTTCCAGTTTGTCCTTGTATGCGCCCATATCAACTCCGCGCTGTTGGCACTGTTGAGCCGCAGCCATCATTTTGTTTTTCCAATCTCGCCAAACATCATCAGTTCTGTTTGGTGTGAAATCAGAATCTACTTTTGCCTCAATACTGCCATCTTCACCGACAGAAATTGTTGACCATCCGTCCTTTCCAGTGTTTTCTCCTTTCTGAGGGTCTCTCGATGTCTTATGCTCATCCAAACATTCTCCACGCATTTGTATTGTACCGTTTTTTATCAGTTCGAATACAGTTTCAGCTGATTCTCCTTCATACTCCCTATACAACACTGCGTGTTCAGGAATCACGAAATTATCTGCCTTTAGTAAGGAATTTACCTCGTGGTCAATTGCGTGATTCCACATCTCATGGTCTTCTATTCTTCCATGTTCTCTGGTGAAGTGAGATAGTCCGCAATGCCAGATTTCGTGGCCGAGTATTGTCATTCTCTCGCTATCGGATAGTGAATTTAGAAAGTGCGGATTGAAGAAAATCTTTCTTCCATCAGTGCAAGCGGTTGGACATCTGTGGTCAACAACGGGCACAAGTTCTAGATTCATTGCTAGCGTACCGATAAAAGGCCTAGTTCTCAGCATTTTAACGCGATCTTCAGACCAATTTTGAAGTCCTACTTTCTTGGCAGTATTATCGGATTCTGACGGTTGGTGAAATGACACCTTATCTTCAACAATATCCGACATGGTCAAGCCTCAGCCAAATTCTTTGCTGGCTTTCTTGCGATGATTCTGGAACTCATTTCCTTGTACTTGCTGTGTAGCATTATTTCATCAATGAAGTCGTCCTTGTCTTCAATATCCATCACCATTTCGATATCATGTTGTAATAACTGCATCCAGTCATTCGGGAATTCAAGTAAGATATCCATGTATCCATCAATTAACTCCTCAGGGCTCTCATGCTGTCTAAGATAGTGAACGATTGCAGAGGTCATAGCATACTTTTGGTCTGGTCTTTTTGGAATTGAGGGCTTGATTTCAGACCTTAGCATCTTACCGACATCAGGTATCTTCTCAGACCAATTTAGGAATCCCATGAATTCAACAGCAGGGCCTTCTCCAACCAAACCTTCGATTATAGTTTGTAAGATGTCATTTTCTAATCCATATTCATCAGCCAATTCAACCTCCATTGCTACTCTTTCCCAGCTTCTTGGACTTGGCCAGCCCCTTTCCTTGTTACCCTTCATCGAAAATAGATTATCAGGTAAGAACCTGATGAAACCAGTAACTCTCGGGTCGATATTGTTGATTAGAGCCCATTCTAACCAACTTTCTGTGTTCGATGCTACCTCAATGTGGCAGAATCTATTAGCAAGAGCGGACGACATGGTTCTTGCTACCGCAGAATCTCCGGTTCTGTTTCCAGCCGCAACAATGTACCAACCTTCCGGAACTTCGTAAAGCTGACCCAATCTCCTGTCCAAAATGAACTCATAAGCTGCAACCTGTAATGTACTGTCAGCCGCTGTTATCTCATCAAAAAGGATAATTCCTCTTTCAGGGGTACCATCTACTTCTAATCTTGGCCAATCTGAAGAAACAATCCAGTCAATACCCTGCTTGTCATCTCTAGGGACTGGTAGGCCTCGAATGTCAACAGGCTCTCTCTGAGCCAGTCTTACATCGATAAATCCGATTCCATTTTCTTCGCAAATCTCCTTGATGAATGTGGACTTACCAATTCCTGGTGGTCCCCATACCATCATTGGAGGAACTACACCTGATGTCTCAGGGTGATCCCACAAAATGTTCAGCTGATGTTGCAATATTTTCTTCGCCTTAGATATACTCGTTGTATTCAAATAACTTCCTCCTAATTTTTTTCCAATTTTTTACGTAAGGCCATTTTGGCCTTTCGAATGTTCCACTTTCCAGCCCATCCTTACCCTCTAGCGATATTCGGTATAGAAGGTCAGATTCATCAAAAGAAAACTCCTTGTCCGCCGCGAGTCTTTTCAGTGCGACTCGTGCTTTGGATGAATTTGTCTGGTCGATAATACCAATCAAAAGAGCGACCTTCTTCCAGGCTTGACATTTTATTTTCTCGATACCCTTTACCAATTCTTTGATCAATGTCTTGTTAACAATTCTTGACTTATTTATGTGAAAAATCAGGTATTCACAAATGTAAGGGTCACTGTTAATGATTTCATTTGTGTAAAGGGCTGAGGATAATTTCGTCAATCGTTCTTCAGCATCAACATCTCTTGAAGACGTATTTGATGCACTAAGAATCGTAACAATCAGACTTCTAAATGCAATACTCCTTGACGGTTTGAAATATTGACTTGAATTTGACATCTGCTTGAATTGGAATTTATCTTCTAACATTTCTTCAATTTTGGCATCAGAATTGAGCCATATTTCCAAATCTAATCTACCGAATGGCATTATGGTGTGACAAGGATTTTCCCAACTCTCGGAATCACCCGAATACATAGGTCTCCATTTCCCACCCAAGTCTCCTGAGTTAACCGATTCATTCAGAATGTTAGGCATTGTCGAGTTCATGTAAAGTAGTGAATTTCTAATGTCAAGAATTTTATTTGTGTCAAAGCCATTAGTTGCTAAAGATGCCAAGACTCGCATTGCAACATATTGTTGGAATCGTGAAAGGTTTCCAGAACACCAAGCGGCAAAGACAAAAAATCTGTCATGTTTTTCAAGAATTAAGTTTACAAATCTCTTGACATTTATCCCGTTTAGAATCGAATCGATTGGCACGTTGAATGCTTCTGAAAAGCCGACCATGCCTCCCCGGCCGTCATATGTTCTGGGTGTAATGTTGATGCCACCAAGGTCATCACATGTCTTAATCTGTTCACTGGTTAGGTGGCCATTGAAATGCGTTAAATCTAGCATTGATACTACCTCACTATACCAATCTGGAATTCTATACCAGAAGCCACCGATGCAAAGATTTCTTCTTCTTCTCCCGGAAATGAATAGTCTGTCACCGAAACCAGAAATGGTTTCGATTCCCTTACAATCATTGACTGAGCAAGTCAAAACTCGTTTTTCAATTGTCAAATGCTTTAGCTTTGAAGAAGATTCAATCGATAATTTACCGATAATGCCATCTCCATGAACAGTAATTGACTTCAATTTACTATTTCCAACAATCAAAATGTTACTGTAATTCTTGCTAATCTTTAGGTCAGAAATATTCTTAGGTATCAGAATAATGGAATCAACTTCTTCATCCAAAACTTCCTCAGAACTCGTAACAACCACCGATTTCCCATTGTCAAAATCTATTGTACTGTTGGTACTATTACGATAGAGACTGTGGATTTTGCCTGCATTTTTCAATATAATGTCATGCACTTCTCCTCGGATAACGACCGGCCTCTTTGGCGCACTTTCAAAAATGATTTCAGCCCCAGGCCTTGAAGCGATTATGCATTCGAGAGAATCGATCTCATCAAGAATTAGGGAGGAGCCGTGGTGAGTATTTTTGAGGGTGATTGTTTTGACGTCATTACCTATGAATCGTAGTCGTTCATCTAGGTCTAAATATACAGTCTCTTGCTTCGGCGTCGATTTGAAAATAGTAGCTTCCAAAACCAAATCACCTTCTTTGAACCAAACGTGAATGATAACTGACAGAGCATCTGTCAGAGGTTATCTTCACCGGCTATAATACTTGGAATTAGGATATTATTAAGGCCGATGGTTTTCAATGATCACTCGTCTACTTCCAGAGCGGGAATCGTCGTGACATCAATCATTTCCGAGCCTATAAAATCACCAAAAAGCATTACAAAATTCAATCCATGTGTTGAACATATTTCTCTTGCAAGCCGTAGTACTGATACCGATTCAAATACCGAAAGAGTATGTAAATCAATGTATGATATTGAAGGAGGGCAGTATCCATAAATCCGCTTTCTCATCAGAGCTTGTGCAATGTTGTACAGCAATCTCACATATGCTGGAATGCGACTTGCATTCCAGGCGTGTTTGATATCAAAATTATCTCTATTAAATCGCCATATGCAATCAAAATCTAATTCAACACTCCCATCAGCGTTGATTGTTTTAAGCCAGGAGTTGACTATTCGAACGATTTCCTTCCTTTGACTTTCAGAGGTGGGTTTGAATATTACACAGCGGTTTGAATAGAAATCACCGTTATTGATAGTTATTGGTTTAACCATCGATTTCAACTTTGTTATCGCGTCCTTTCCCGAGAAAAAAATACCAGTCCCCAATCGCTGTAATTTGCTTTCAGTAGATGTAACACCAACAAAATAACGGGTCAGCAAATATTCATGTCTGTCGGTTTTAAACCGCATTTCAACAGTGTATCGAGGCTTTCTCTTGGGAAAAGATACAATCTCAAAATGATTTTTTGTATTGAACAGGTTCAACATTCTCAACGACGCCTCTTCAGCGGCTAAGCAGTTATTGAACATGATAAAGGAGCTATGAGGACTCAATTCAGCCGAACAAGGAGAAAAAGTAGCATCAAGATGACTAAATGAAAATGATATAAGTTCAGTAATCGATTCCAACCTTTTCAACCACCTTTCTTCCTTCTGTTTGCATATTTTTTCATGTAATTTGAAAAACTCTTTATTGTGTATGGCGGGTTGGATACTACACTACTGTACACAGAAGGAATTCGATTATGAGGTATCCTTACATTGTTTGAATCTAATATTCTGTGTCGCGATGTAACAATAATTTGTAGGTCATGTCGTTTGGCAATAACTTTCAAGATTTCACAGGTACAGTGCTTTAATTCCTTTCCGAGAGATCTATCGAAATCATCTATGAGTACAACCTTGGTCTTATCTTCCCCTACCTTTGAAATGTTGTGCGAAATATTCCCAATAAGCGTAAAAAATAGCTTCTCCTTAATCGATAAATTCTGGAATTTAGTTTCACTCCCATCCCTAAATACACAATAGGTATTCAATTTTTTATTGTATAATTTCTTAATATCAATATCGATCAAACTGAGTAAACTATTGACAAAATCTAATTCAACTCTGTCAAATTTGTAATTGCTTTCATCTTCATCAGTAATCGAATCTGCTGATCTAATGAATCCGAATCTTACTTGCCACGGGGTATTCAAAATTGAATTGGATGGCGGAATTACTTGCATTAGGTATTCGGACGCTTGACCGTCTCGATAAAACTGGGAATAATTCTCTCCAACATATAGATGAATGTCGGTAGTTAAATCATTTGTAATTACTCTTCTTAGGTAGTGTATCTTTTCGTTAGCGGTAAAGGTCATTTCAATAAGGGATGTTTGGCCCATGAAACCAAATCCCCAAAACGATGAACATCTATGTTTTACATGTGGATTAAGAACGGTTCTAATCGCATTGAGAATTGCTGACTTTCCATCCACATTACCTCCAGATATAGTGTTTAAACCGTCGCTAAATTCGTATGTTTGTAATTCATTTATTGATCTAAAATTTCTCACAGCTAATGAATGAATTCTCGTAACCGGAAACCTCTCGATTTTAGCCATATTCCCACCCAAGATAGAGGATTCTAACTTAGGCTATTCAAAAAGACACGGATTTTTACTATTGAAGGTCAATAGGCTTTGAGATTGAGAATTGAAACTGTTCAGCAGACTGCTCAAGAGAAGCGACACCTGGCATAACTCTGCCAGCGAGTAATTCTAAGCATGCTCCACCGCCTGTTGAAACGTGCCCCATTTTCGAGGTCAATTTGTTAGAAGAAACCAATGTTGCAGTATGACCTCCACCCATTACTGCATAGCCTTCGCTTTCGGCACATGCATTCAACATTTCAATCGTCCCGAATGCGAAATCAGGATTTTCAAACACACCAGCAGGTCCATTCAAGATGATTGTTCCAGCAGACTTAATACCCTTTGACAATGCTCGAATACTGGTAATTCCAAGGTCAAAAATCGGAGCATGGATTGGAAGGTTTTTGATGCTCATGTCAACTCTATTTCCTTCAAGATTCACAGCAACATCACTAGGCATTATGATTCTCTCAGGGAAATCCTTCAACAATTTCGCAGCCTTCGCAATCGTGGAATCCCAATTATCCTTTAATTCCCCCTTAAGGAACTGAATGTTTCCTTCTCCCAAATCAATTCCAGATAAGTACAAGAATAGATTTGCAACTCCGCCTGTAACCCATACGTGGTCACAAATGTCGCCTTTCAGCATATTTTCTGTAACAACAACTGAATCGTCGACCTTGATTCCTCCAAGTACGGCAATACACGGCCTTTTCGGATTTTCAAGCGCCATTCCTAATTTTTTCAATTCGTGATTCATCAACTCACCTGCTATACAGGGTAAGGTGTTAGTAAAACCAGTAATTGAGGGTGAATTTCTGTGAGCGCAAGCGAAGGCGTCGTTGACAAAAGCATCGGCGACCATCGACAAATTTTGCACCATCATTGTCTGTGAAAATCTTTCAAAATCACCTTTTAGTTTGACTTCGTCTTCGTCCATTCTCACATTGTTGAGCATCAATATTTCGCCATCTTGCAACTGTTCAATGGCTGTTAATGCTTTCTTTCCATAGATGTCCTCAACCCACTTGACATTTTTTCCAATTAATCTGCCCAATTCTCTTGCGTGACCTAAGGTCGATGTGAAATCATCTTTGCCGGGTCTTGATTGATGGGCTAAAATAACAACCTTTGATTTTGTTAATTTGTTGAGGGTTGGAATGATTCTTCGTATCCTCGTATTGTCGAGAAACTGCCTTGCAGATGGTTCCATAGGAGAATTAATGTCTACCCTTACAAGAACTGTGCGTCCTTCCAGGTCAACGTCGTCCAGACAGAGGAAGTCCGCCATCAAACTCTGCGAGTAGCGGTCGGTTTTTGATTCGACCGGTTCAAACGCGCGTCTCAATTAACAGGATTGCGCGAAATCTCATATACCGATAAGATACGATAACAAACATGGCGCGTGGAGATTCTTTTGAAGGTCCACGTAAAAGAGCAAAAACCTCTACTTCTTCATTTGGGGTATCAAAGCGAGAGGGTCACGACTCTTCGCTATATTATCAATCAAAAATGTATGATGAAATGGTGACAAGTAGAGAGGTCGGCGATCATGTTGAATTCCCAACCGAATTAGAAGATCACATTATGTGTGGCGATTCAAGAAACCTTCCGCTTCCAGATAATTGTGTTCATTTGGTGGTAACATCGCCTCCTTACAATGCATCAAAAGAGTATGACCAAAATTTGTCTTTTAGTGATTATTTGCAACTTTTGAAAGACGTATTTGCAGAGTGTTACAGGGTCTTAGCGCCCGGAGGAAGAATGGTTGTTAACGTTGCAAACCTTGGCAGGAAACCGTATATTCCTCTAACCAGTCATGTCAACTTAATCATGCATGAGTTGGGCTTTTTGCACAGAGGAGAAGTGATTTGGGATAAGTCTGCAAGTTCAGGAGCGTCGTGTGCTTGGGGGTCATTTCAGTCAGCATCAAACCCGTGTCTGAGAGATATCCATGAATACATATTGATGTATTCAAAAGGGGACTACAAATTACCTCGAAAGAAATCTGAAAGGGATGCAGGTCGAATAGATACTATCGGCAAAGAGGATTTCGTCCGACAAACAAAATCAATTTGGGCATTCCCTACAGAATCAGCAAAGCGAGTAAATCACCCAGCTCCTTTCCCGGTAGAGTTGCCTAAACGCTGTATTGAGATGTTTACATTTGCTGGTGATTTGGTACTTGATCCATTTCTGGGTTCGGGTACGACTGCAGTAGCCGCAAAAATGTCTGGAAGAAAATACTTCGGAGTCGATCTTTCAGAGGATTATTGCGAATCCTCAAAAATTCGTTTACAGAACATAGAAGGTCTTCTAAAAGTATAACAAAATTAACTGTTTTCGATTTCATCAAACACGGGTTGAGACATTCCAGTTTGTACGGTAACCGGGCCCGGAGTTTGTTGAATGAATTGTTGCTGAGGCATCATACTTCCATCCGGGAATGCTGTTACAAGTTGCGCATCATTGTTTGACGAGAATGCTAAAATTCCACCAATAATCAAGAAAATCAGTCCGCAACAAATAGATCCAAATCCACCGACGAAGCCCAAAAATATTGAGAAAATGTCATCGAAAGCATCTTCCAAAATTTTGTCATCATAGGTAACCCACACACTCTGATTTGCCTCAAATGTTAGTGTTCCGGAATAGCATCCAAGGCAGGCCCTACCTATCTTCACGAATCCTTTGTCAGTTTTTTCATAATTTTTGTTGTTTTCAACAGCATCGCAGTTACTGTTATTCCCATTTGCGTAATAATCGACTTCGTAGTAGAATCTACCGTCAAGGGCTTCAGCATCTTCCCAGTCTGTGTTGATTCTAGGATTTTCTGTAATGACAACACTCGTACTGTCACACACATCCCAAATCCCGTTATTATTCAAATCAACATATTCTCCTTTTACCCAGAATGTAACCCCAAGTTCTCCCATGCCATCAGAATCATCAATCTGAATACTTCCGCTCGTTGCATTCTCGATTTCGAATTTGCTCCAATTTTCATCCACGTCTGACACAGTATTGAGTCCGATGCCGAAACCAACAATTCCGATAAGTAAAAACAGAGCCCCAACT
>JAYPOA010000037.1:13218-16143 GCA_038130705.1 Methanobacteriota archaeon
TCCACATTGTTTGTAAGAAGGTCGCTTTCTAGAGCAAAATATGAATCAGGGGAAGGCGATTCTCCACATAAGATTGAGATGTTTCCTCGCATGGCAGAATTTTCAGATGTAATCGGTTGTAATCCTGCAATGCAATTTGGAGAATTGCCACACACTTTCGCAGATAGATTTGCAAAAAAAATTGGAGCGAAAGAAGATTGTACAGCAATTGTTCATGGCCAAAGAGAAATCAAGAGTGCTTGGGAAATTCAAATGATGGAAGAAGGTGCTTCAGTGCAGATGGAAATGTTCGAGGCAGTAACAAGAGTTGGAGGGGAAGGTGTAACAGAAATCGAACTCGTTGCAGCGGCTGAGGCAGTCAGCAGAGCAGCTGGTTTTGGCGGTAATGTACAAATGCGAAGGTTTCCGCTTCAATGTGATAGAGGTGTTATCGTAGCTGGTAGAGCAGGCGGTATCCCTTCATTTTTCGATTCTGCAATCGGTGGAACGGGACCACATCCTATGGCTTCGATGGGAAGTGGATTTAGCAAGATAAAGAAAAATGAACCAGTTTTGGTAGACCTTGTTCATCTACATCGTGGATACGTAGTCGATACAACTAGAATGTTTGTAGCAGGAAAACTTTCTGCTGAATGGGAAAACAGATTGGAAGACATGGTCGCAGTCAAAGACGTGGTTGTAGATGTCCTTGACCAGGGCCTGAATTGTTCCGAGGCTTATCGGCAAGGTTACGCATTAGCATCGGAATTTGGCCATTCCAACCACCTTATGGGTATGGCTCCTGACCAATCAAAATTCCTCGGGCACTCCGTAGGATTGCAACTTGATGAATCACCCGTTGTCGCAGAAGGTTTTGATAGACCATTGCCGACAGGTGGTACAATGGCGATAGAGCCTAAAGTCGTCCATGTCGAAGGTAGCATCGGAACAGAAGATACCTGGACAAGAGATGAGGAAGGGATGAGGCCAATTACCGCACACGGGGCGATTCCCTGGATTACAGAATGGTGAAAATATGAGTGAAAAAATAGTTATCGATGAAGAGTTTACTGACAAACTCAGTGATTGGGACGAGTCGGATATTGGAAAGAGAATTCCAAAGAGAGTCACAGCGAATGGAACATATTTCAACGAATTTATCGTGCAGGTCTTCTGCCAATTCTGTGCCGCTGAGTTCATTGGGCCCTCAAGAGAAGCAGGAGGTTTTCTTGGTGGTCACGAATGTTTCCACGCTTGGGAAGTATCACAAGCCTTGGGTAGAGAGGACGGCTTGGTGGAATAGATGGCAAAGCCATACTCTACAAGTCACATTGGTTTCGTATCCTCTGGATTTACCGACATGAGGTTGTCTGGCGCTGTAAAGGAACAGTTAGTTGACATGCTTGTATCTGAAATTGATAGAATGGTTCCATCAATGGAAGAAGCCACTCTTAGTGCCACTCCAGACAAGAAGACACTCGATGATACCAAAAGAACGCGCTTGAACTACAATCGAACAAGAGAGTTAATGATTGAGCGCCTGGAGAACTTAGAAAGTGTTGGTTCTGAAGCAGTTCAAGCAGGAATTGAGCACCTTGAAACATACCTCAAAAAAATTCTACATGCTGCTGAAAGCGCAGCGGCAAAAGATCGTGTAAACACGATTAAACCTAGACATCTTTCTGCAGTCGCCTCCGTTCAAGAAGCTCCCGAGGAAGGAGAAAGCCATGTCGAAATTGAAGAAGACGTACTTGAAGGACAAGTTACCGGGTCTGCACTCACTCCAGCCGTTATAAGAAAAATGGCAAAGTCATTCGCTCGTATGCCGGTAACAGATTCCGCAATCGAGGAACTGATGATGTGGTATTACGAAGTTGTTGATGAAACTGGTCAAAACATCAGAGAGCATGCACAACTCGGTAGTAACCCAGCTAATTTCATAGATGCTCTTGATAAAATGAAAGAATTAATGATGCTGGGTTGGATTCGCAGAATGCTAGTTAAAGCTGCTGCAGATGCAGAAGAAAGGGGCTATAAGAGAATAGATGTTGAACAACTAATCAATCTTGACCCGTTTGAATAATCAAATAGCGCAGGTCATATCTGAGCCACAGCACATAGGTGACTTGATTTTACCACAGCCTTCGGGGCACTTTGTCACTGAGACCTTGGTACCGTCAGCTTTTGTTATTTCATCTGGCACTAAGTCTGCGTTGCACTTAGCACACTTCATTCCGATTACGCCCATTCCACATGATGCACAAGAGTACTGAATCATGCCCTACCGAATGGACTTCGGTGTATATCGCTTTCGATATTTTTGATTTCAAGCAACATCGAATCTGTCTGCATTCATGACTTTGTTCCAAGCGGAAATAAAGTCTGAAACAAACTTGTCTTTGTTGTCATCTTGAGCATATACTTCAGCGATTGCACGTAGTTGAGAATTGCTACCGAAGACCAAATCATATCTGCTTGCAGAGCGAACTACCTCTCCAGTTGCTTTGTCATGTGCATTGTATGAGTTGCTTCCGGTAGGAGTCCACTTGACACCCATATCGAATAGAGTATTGAACCAGTCTGCGGACAAGTTTGAACCATCTGTGAACAATCCTCTATCATCTGATGAGACTCCAAGTGACCTCATTCCACCAACCAATACGGTCATTTCAGGAGCGGTTAGACCCAATAGTTGCGCTTTGTCGAGCATCATTTCTTCTGGGGTTACTGCGTAGTTCTTCAGCAAGAAGTTTCTGAATCCACAGGAAACTGGTTCAAGAACTGCAAATGATGCAACATCGGTTTGTTCTTGACTTGCATCTCCTCTTCCTGGAGTGAATGGTACTTCAACTCCAGATGCCATCTCAATTCCTGCGTTTCCAGCAAGGACGATTGTATCTGCAACGCTTGCACCATGTGCTTCAGCAAGAGGGGTAAGCACAGAAA
>JAYPOA010000038.1:0-15852 GCA_038130705.1 Methanobacteriota archaeon
CCATCCTGATCCAGTTGGCTGGTTGACGATTGATTGAGAGTTCCATGCAGACATCTTCATTCTCATACCGTTGTAAGAGTATGAGCTCTGCGCACCAAGCGCTGAGCTTGGGAAAACTCCGCTACAAGACCTTGTTGGTACGTTATTGTAGCTTGTGTGATATTGATAACCACAGTTTTCCATTACAGCAAGCGAAGGTGTGTAGGATGTCGAACCATACCAGTACCTTACATAGAATCTGTAGGTAATCTTGTCGACGCTAGCTGTAGATCCTAATGCTGTTGCGGATGAGAATGAATACTCAGCCCAGTTGAAGTAGTACATGCGTGCCCAGGAATACTGTCTCCAATATCTGTAAGTTGATGTGTAACAGTATGCATAGTAGTAACATGTTCCACCAGATGATGAAAGTACGTTCATCGATGGGTCGATAGCCAATGGGAATTGGCGATCTTCGTCCATCAACCAGTCGCCTTCAACAGCGGTAGTGATTACGATGTTCTCACCGAATGCTTGTACGAAGTAAGTAGCGAAATAAGGCTCAGCTTCTTCACCGCTCTCCATAACTTGAGGAGCAGGGATTGTAATCAACAACTGGCCTGTTTCAAGGTCTCTGATTGTCAATTCTTCCTGAGTGATTGTCACTTCTTCGTTAACGAGTTCGCTTCCAGAGTAAAGTCCGTATCCGGCAGGGATTCGGATTTGTTCGGTTAGACCGAACCAAGCAACGTTCTCATCGAGAACTGGCTTGTCTCTGATAATCAAATTCTGCTTTAGGTCAGTCTTTCCTACAGCGTAGTCAAGGTCGAAACCTATTGCGACAGGATACCTGATTACGTTACCTCCAACGGAGATAGCCTCAGTGGTCTCTCCAGCGTTCTCGTATGGAATAGGCATAGGGTTCACTTCGTCGTGCATGATTGTCACAGTTGGATTAATTCCTGTGATAATCGGGTCGACGTTCTCGTGCACCTGTAGCGCTACACCGAGACCCGCTTCTTGTGGGAAGTATACTCTGAAATTGTTTTCAGTTACTTCCCAACCGTTGAGAGTCGCCTTCAGATTTAGGTCAATCTCTTCCCAGGATCCAGCATCACTCATGAAGTGGATTGGATCGTTACCAACTACCTTCACGGTTTTGCCATCTTCCAGGAGATAGCCTTTCTCTTTCAGGGACCTCATGCCCTCTAATTCAGAGGACGGGTCGTATTCCAGTTGTTCTTGCTCGTAACCGTCTGGGAGGGCAAATACATCATCTTCGATACCTGTATCTGCAGCTACTAGGTTTGTAGCTCCCTGTGGTGACCCGTTGTTTACGAGGCCGGTCATTGTCATACCAACCATCAAAACACAGAGCAGTAGGGCAATTCCTACGCCACCAATTACGGTCTTATTTTTCCTATTTTTGTTTCCCAACATTTGTCATCTACTCCTTACGGACTGTATGCAGTGGCAAGGAGGAACTACATCCCTTATGAGCATTGGGGTGCAATTTGTTTGAATTTGATTTTTGGCGAGATGGATTCAAAATAAACCCAAAGCAATCCCAATCGTTATGCTGAAAGCCAACTCACTCATTTATCAAAGTTTTCTAAAATTGACTCAGGAAGTAATTTTCAAGGTGCCTAAAATGAGGTACACAATTCTATTTTAGGACTATGTCATAATCTGGATTTTTGCAAAATAAATGTGTGATTAACTTTTTCCAGTAGAATTATCTATAAAATTTCAAAAAAATAACATTTTTTAGTATGCTTACTAAACGAGGATATTAGGAATAATTTCGCTACGGAAATTAAAAAAAAAAAGGCCACGAAGGGTGGCGAACCACCCCTCGTGGCGAAATCGGCAAACGCCGTTATTCTTTCATCACAGGTCAAAGATCAGTAATCCCAATCTTTGTCGCCTCCACCGTCTCCACCACGGGAGAGGATGAATGCGCCTACAACAAAGGACACTACAACCAGACCGATGATAACTCCCCAAGTCCAGGTAGGTACTTCTGCACCTTCTGCACCATCAGTTCCGATTGTCTGACACTCTTCGCTATCAGGATTTGTTTCACAAGGATCAACCTGTGAATTATCGATAGTTAGTGTGATGTCAGTCATACTGACGTCGTTCTTCATGTTACCCTTGTCGTCATATGGTATAGCTGTGAAGTGATACTTCTTTGTTGCACCACCTGGCTTCATGATGTCTGCGCTAACGTCTGTTCCTGTTGCAGCACCTGCATCAGTACATTGTGTTGGCATGTCTCCAGCAACTGTCCAAGCAAAGTCTGACCAGCAAACCTTCCAGCCTGCTACGTCGCTTGCGTCTCCATCAACTGTCCACTTTACATTCCATGTTGAGTCATCCTTGTTGGATACGGACATGGCTGTTGCCTTAACATCACCATCTACCATCTTGTCAGCGGTAGCAGATCCTGTTGCGATTGTTGGATTACATCCACCTGCGTTACAAACTTGTAGGGTGTAAGTGTAGGTCTCTCCGTGAACTGTGTCAGTTTGACCGCTCATGGAAGAAGCAGTAACAGATACGTTGAGCATTTCTGAATCACAGTTGTCTGCTGAGTCACATACTTCAACTTCTAACCAGTCAAATCCTGGTACAGTGCTTCCACTGTAGGACCAAGACGCAGAAATGTCTCCACCCTTGCTTGCTTGAACCAACAGTCCAGTTGGGCTGGCAGTAGGTGCTTCAATAATCTGAAGTTCTCCACCCATCAATACGATTTGGCCCTTACTTAGGACATCTAATCCTGGGTTAATCTCAATAACTCCAGAATTATCACCTATATTACTAAATGTTCCATCTAATTCAATCCAGATGTTGTTTGGAGATACCCAGAAGATGCTCGTAGGCTCTAATGCTGATGTATCGTATGTAATGTTGATGCTTTGGCTGTAAACGTCGCTACCCAAGTATCGAGTTAGCGGGTCGTAGTCCAATACTGCGACTGAGGTATAATCGCCAGCATATCCAAAGTCAGAGAGGTCCTTGGTAACGGTTGTGTCTGCTCCGCCCCCTAAGGTGAATGTGAACACGTTTGCTCCGTTGTAGACAAGGTCGTACATCATCTCAATACCATCTGTGCTTGCTGTTGCTTGTGCAGCGTTCCATACAAACACGTTGATGTATGCAGTCGAGGATGAACCGAATTCATCAGTTACAGTAACTCCGTATGTTTGGATTCCTGCGTATGCTTGCTCACCAGCAACTAGTACACAGTTAGCAAAGCCAGCTCCAAGACCGTTACACTCGGATGGTAATGGTGTTCCATCTTCGTCAAGAAGCATACCTGGGTGAGTCCACACATAGTTTAGGTTGTTTCCTTCATCATCATCAGCATCATATGCATCCGCAGCGATGTTGATAGTATCTTGTCCAAGTACGATGTCTTCCGTGTTCTCAAGAGTTAGGGTAACTGTTGGCCTGTTATTCAATGCTGAGATTTCGTACATCTCTGCCTTGTCATTTCTGCCAGACATGTCTGTTACGTTTGAGTTTACCATCGAGAGTTCAGCGGTAACGTTGTAGATACCTGGAGCGAAGTTGTAGAGAATACATGCTTCTCCGATGGTTTCTGCAGCCATTGGATCCAACATGTCCATTCCAAGCTCCTTATGCATGTAGGGTTCACCTGCACCGTTAACACAACTATCTGCATCTTCACTGTGGACGTCGCCAGTTACTGTGTTCTCGATTTCGAAGCTAACTACCCAGTCATAGGTGTTTGAGATATCGCTACCCATGTGTTCAACCGACGCTTGAACCGTTGACCAGGTAGGATTTAGAGGACCATCGATAAGTCCTGGCAGACTTGGTCCACTGATGATGGTGAATGTGCCATTCAACTCATCTTCATCTCCGACGTATCCCTGATTTACAACCAAGTTAGTAATTCCAATGTCGTGGTAAGTTTGAATCTTACCCATTATTTCATCTTCGCTTGTTGATGAATCATCGTCTTGAGTTTTGAAAACTTCACATGTGTGAACGTAAGTAGCAGTTAGGTTAGGGTCGTTACGGTCTTGTACAACTTCCTCACAATCTGGGAAAGCACCATACATTACGTAACTTACCAAGTTAACCTTGATTGTGTAATCTCCACTCTCGGAGGTAGTATCAGGGTCAACGAAACCAGTCCATTGTGCTGATTCTCCGAAATCCAAAACATATCGGTATTCTTCTGTGAAGTTGTTCTCTTCGACTTCGTGTCTGAAGGTTTCAACTTCAGAATAGTTTCCGAAGTCTGTTAGAGTGGATGTTCCCAAGATGTCATTTCCGCCGGTGTCAGTAGCTGTTTCTAACAAACCACTAACTTCCAGTGATACAGTGACGTTTCTTGCAGACCATTCTACAGAACCATCAGTTGAAATATCCAAAGTGAATGCTTTCTGTTCGGATCCGCTTTCTACTTCCTTACCAGAGTCCCATGAAAGGTCTAAGACCAAATCCTGCCAGTCAGCGACTTGAACAGGGATTTCGTATGCATCATTGTCGATGTCAACGTCATCCATTGCGTCAACAGTTACTTCAACGATGTAGTCTCCAGTTATAGGAGTCCACATTACATTGCTTCCCTGGTAGTTCATTCGGTACTTGCCATTGGACAAGGTTGCGCCTGGTGCTAAAGTCTGGTATGGGCACACGAATGTGTCATCACAAACTACGTCACCGTTAGTCCACGATAGGTCGTTTCCTGCCGTGTCCTTTGCGACCATTGCGCGGTTTCCGCCTTCTGCAAGGTATACAGTCACGGTTACAGCCATCTCAGTGATGTCTGCGTCTCCACTGTTTGCAATATAGATGTCAAAGTAAACATCATCACCGGCTCTCAAGGCATTTCTTGTTTCACCAGTAATTGCGTCGGTCGTTGTGGCCATAGGCGCTATTATGCTCACGATGTCTGCGTCAGGACCAGCACGGCCTTCGGTTTCCATCTGTTGTTCTTTTTCCAGTTCAGCCCAGTCAAGCGCTACTAGCGATGTGCTAGCAAGCATTAGCAAGGCCAGAATCATGGGGGTTAACTTGCTCATTGTCATATCCTCCAAAGTGTCGGTGACACCTCCGAGTATCTGCGAGGTATATATGGATTGGGAATGATAAAATCAGAATTTGGGTTTAAATTGATTAATAATTGAAACCAATAAATGTCATCATGTGTGCGTTTTTTGTCTCAAAACTAAACAAAAATCATAGAAAAATAACATTTTTATTAGAGCGTTTTGTTTGTGTAAATATTTAATCAATCTGAAGTGCTTAATGCTTCAGCAGGTGTGACTTTCAGGGCTTTTGAGATGGGAACATAGGTTGCAATCAGAACAAATAACCAACCGAAAACTAACAAAGATAACGAAATTTCATACGGCAGGGTTAGACTTACCCCCTGTTCTTTCCAGAACTCTTCATACAGCGCCCTGTGGAAAAGTAAGGCGACTACTATCCCATTTAGAATACCCAGCACAGAGATCCAGCTGATTTCGATTAGCATGCTAACCAGTAAATTACGTTTCGTAAATCCTATCGCTCGAATCATACCAATTTGAGATGTCCGTTCTGAAACTGAACGATATGTTACTACTCCAATCCCTGCTATGCCCACGAACAAACCAAGAGCCAAGTATGACTGGAAAATTGCGAGTATCGCAAAAATCAAACCGAGTAATATCAAAATTTCATCCTCGATCACGGAAGTGTAAACTCCATCTTTTGCCAAAGAATCTGAAATGGATTTTTCAACCTCTCCTGAAGAAACGCTTTCGTCATGAGAAACATACATTCTCGTAACAACTCCACCGAATTGTTCGTCAACTATTTTTCCATTCATCCAAACTCCTGCGCTGAACAATTGACTAGACTCTGAAAGTATGCCACCAACGACCACAGTTCGGGTATTTCCAGGGTTAGAAATATCAATTAGCAAAATTGATTTTCCAATTGGTAAATTTATTCCTAAAACTGACTCTCCAGTGTTCGGGTCAATAAGAGAAAAAGAGCTGTCAACAAAGACAATATTTTCATTCGACTTCATCGAGTTCCACGCCTCTTGTTCAGTATCCCCCAGAGAGGGATCCCAATCCTGAAGTGGTATTGCACCATGGTCGATGAAACCATCATCAACTCCCCTTAGAATGTAGCCAATTTTTTCTTCACCATCATCTAACCATACGATTGCCCTACTAACTTCTCCAACCGCATCAATACTGGAACTAATCGATTCATCTAATCCCCACTCTGAGACATTTGGCGATAATTCCAGAGGAGATTGTCTGGATGATGAAAGAAGGATTTCAAAATCACCGCTTGCATCTTCCACATAACCAGAAGAGTGCTCTTCGAATTGTGAGGAGTAGCCAGAAAGAACTACTACGCTGAATACTGTTAGTGAAAACATACACATGATTACCGCTGTTTTGATTGGAGTCGAATAAGGATAGGCAAGTCCTATTCTGGCAGGAGTGCGAATGCTATTAGGGAATATTCTCAGATCAAGTAATTTTGACACAATTCTCGGCGCTACACTGCACAATACCATTACTCCAGCGAATACTTCGATAATACCCAATACTGCAAAGGTGATTTCATCGGGCCTTACACCTTCCTTCACAGGTGCAATGTCGTTTCCAAATATTCCCCATGTGAGCAATGATATTCCGATAATCGCTGAAGTGTTATGGCCTATATTATTGAAATTAAGTTTTAGAATCTTAGGAATTACATAAGTCAAAAGAGGTATCGATGCCATTAGCAACAGAGAGATTCCTACGTTCCATGTGGCGTATCTCAAAGAAGATGAAGGTTCGATGGCAAATGTCGATAGGAGACTTAGTAGGCCCGAACCGCCTAATGCAATCAACAGTAACATTATCCACCATGGTATTCCGGATTTATTGTTTGAAACAACTCCCTTCAACGCTTCAACAATATTCAATCCACTGGTCCAAAAAGCTGTCACCCACAATGTAGCCATGGCTGTAATGAAACCAAATGAAATGCCAATCAGCATCGAATTCAAACTGAATGAATACTCAATTCCATCAGCTCCTACACTATTGAAAACTGTGCTAAATCCTAAAGAAACAACCCATGCTAAAATTAGCCCTACCACGCCACCGGCTATTGCGGCGAGCGATGATGAAATAGCACCCTCGATTGTACTCAGTGCTCTCATATCGGATTTCTTTAATCCAATTGCTCGAAGGGTTGCCAAGTCAATTCTTCTAGTATCCGCAAGCATCAATACAATTGTCAAAACTAGTAAAATGCCTGCACCGATAGTGAAAGCACCGAAGACTAGGAACATTGCGGAAAGTAATCCAGCGCCTTCCTCCGCTGCCTGCAAGGCATCTTTCTTTGCAGTTATAATTTGAATATTCATTGTTTCAGTACCCGATATTTCGTCTAACCAACTCAATATTAGGTCTTGATTGCCGTCGTTTACAACCAATATGTTTCGCTCACCATTAGTTGATGATGACAAATTTTCACCGTCGCTAATGTTTACAAAGCCAAGTATCATTTCCTCAAGTTCTTCAAGGCCAGGTATTTCTAACTCAGACATCGTTCCATTAATGCGAAGACTGGTTGGTGTTTTGTCTCCGTAAGCATACGGTATCAATCCGGTGAATAGCATACTTTGAGACTGATTGACTAAATCAAGTCGTGATGAGGATAGAATTTTCCCTTGGTCAGGTGACAATTGATTATCTGTTGCAAGAACTAATTGAGGCATTTCTCCAAATGAGCCAATGTCAATTGAAACTGGTAGTCTTGGGGAAATGGATTCACCCGAAATTATCACGCCAAAATTTGTTGAGCAAAGAAGTTCAAAGTCATAAGCATATGACAAATCGTTGCATTCATCTGGAATTGTTTTCAGGGGCTGGATTGAATCATTCACGTGGTATATCGAGCCATTTAGAGTCCACAATCCACCTTTGTGTGAATCTCCCTCATTGTTGATTTCGTTACCTGAGATATCATACCAGCCCTGGGGAGAACCAATGAATAATTCTTCACCGTAGTGTAACCATTCTCCTGAGACTTGTGACTCTACCCATTCACCAGTTTCGTAAGAAAATACTTGAGAATCGAGAAGGTGCTTTACTGCAATCCAGTCAACTCCTTCGACTTGAACATAGTCAATCGAAAATATTGTTTCGGGTAAATCTGGTAAACTCTGTTCAAACAAGGCAGCTACGAGTATCTCTTTACCTTCGATATGAGTGAATGTATCTTTATTTCTGTCATTGTAAACCTCTACTAAGCCGTCAGAGTGGGCGATTAAAAGTGAATCACTTAGCAAGGTAACATCGTTGATTATTCCACCGTTTGGAGATTGCCAGCCGTATGAATCCCCACCTCGTTGTTTCTGAAACGACACTGCACCACCCGAAACATACCAATCACCTTCCTCGGTTGGCAATATTTCCTGTATCCTGTTATCAGGTAGTGCGATAATGTTTGAAGCTTGATTTATTTGCTGAATTGGTATTTGTAAAACTTCCATTGCTGAACCGTTTCCGATAAGAATTGTCGAGTTTTCACGCCATGAATCCATAACAATCGATTCTAATCTACCAAGCCCCGCAGTGTTTGAAATTGATAATGAATCCCCATCTTCGTTGATCTCAAATCCTGATTGTTCGTATCCTATTATCTCATCGAAGACTGATTTTACTTCATTTACAGACTCTTCATTTGTTTCACCTACAAGTGAAATTCTAATCATATTAATTCTGAATTCCTTTGATTGTAACTGCTGTGACAATTGAAGAGGGGTGAATAGAGCGGGAGATTTTGTTCCACTCATTGCTCCGATACCTTCCATTGGCAGGATATTTGTTATTGTTATATTCTCTGATTCCCGGAATAATTCATTATTATCATCAAAATTTGACCAGCTTATCTCAACCACATCTCCTTTCTCAATGGATAACTCATCGGCAGCAACTGAGTTAATTGCAATGTCATCCCAACCGTCATAAGCATACCATTTCATGGACGGTATCGCTTCATCTTCTGAATTTGATAGAATTATTGTTGATTCAATACCGTGACTCCAAGAATCTACTAACTTCTTATTTTCTAATTCCAAGGCTATCTCTGAGGAAAGATTTTGCTCAAAATCAAATGAAAATCCTGTTCTTAGGTCTTGACGATAAATCAGTAAATCTGTATCACCGTACATAGCGTTGACTTCTTTTGACATTGTTTTGTCTAAACTATCGCCGATTACAAGCGATGATGTAATAATTGATGAAGCGATTAACAAACCTCCCATCATCAAGGCAGTCTGCCTCTTGTGCCGAATTATTTGTTGCCAAGATAATCTGAAAACTATCAATCTTCTTGGCGATAACATTGGTTGAAGCAGTAGATTCGATAAAATCCCCACGGCTATGGCAGTACCCCAAATTGCCATAAAACTAAATTCAAATATTTGTAGTATCTGAAGAGTCAACCAGGCGTCAATCGCTGGCCCAAACAGTTGAATGTAGAGACTTATTTTTTTATCGAAATCCTTCCTAATGCCCCAGGTTGTAATTGCACTGATAGGGAATATCAGTACGAAGACAACTAGGGATTCAAGCAACATCTCTATTCCTCTTCGCTCACAATAATTCCATCACGTAACCGGATTGTTCTGCTACACCTTTTTGCAATCTCTTCATCGTGGGTAACGATGACTACAGTAGTGCCTGACTGATTTATTTCTTCTAATAGGTCCATGACTTGATTGGAAGTTTCAGAATCTAAGTTACCTGTTGGCTCATCACAAAGAATAACTGATGGAGAGTGAACAATTGCTCTTGCAATAGATACCCTTTGTTGTTGACCACCTGACAACTCCGATGGCCTGTGTTTTGACCTATCTCCAAGACCCACTTTTTCTAAGGCCTGCTCCGCCTTATCTCTCGCATCTGTTGGTGAATTTCCCATCAGGAGGAGTGGAACTTCCACATTTTCAACAGCAGTCATGACATCCAGAAGGTGGAATTTTTGGAAAATGAATCCCATCTCCCTCGCTCTGATATTGGTTCTGTCGTCATCACTGATCCCAAAAAGTGGATTTCCTGATATCATAACTTGTCCCGCAGAAGGCTCATCAATTCCAGATAATACATTCAGCAAAGTGGTCTTTCCACAACCCGATGGTCCCATTATTGCAATCATATCTCCCTGTTGAATTGAAAGATTAATGCCTCGAACGGCTTGGATTTTCTCCTCACCCATTTCGTATAATTTCCACAATCCCTGACATTCCAATGCGGTCGCCATTATTACCCACAGATAGCCTCGTGTTGATAAGTTGGTGCTTGTTAGCCCTAATATGCAAGTCAAAGTACTCGCTTTTGGTCCGATAGCTGAAAGACTTGGAGGAAGGGTTCATGAGGTCACTATTCCTCCAAACTCATCGGTTAGGTATCTTATTGAGGAGTTAGGTGTAGAGGAATGGTTGAATAATTCATTATCTATATCGGTAAATGATAGTATTGTTTCTGAGGACCATCCGTTAACCGATGGTGATGAAATTGCTCTACTTCCTCCGGTTTCTGGCGGTTAACTTCCGATTAATTGACAAAGAAAGACTGAATCGGATTGTACAAGAGGGAGCAGAATGAAATTCGGACCTTTCGAAATAATGGTACTACTTGCAATCTTTTTCCTACTATTTGGTGCAGAAAGGTTGCCAAAATTAGCAAGAGCCGCTGGCCAGTCAAAAGGTGAATTCCAAAAAGGATTGAATGAAGTGACAAGCTCACCTTCAACACAAAATACTGAAGCAGATTTGGAAAATGATGGGAAGACTATCGAGGTTGACGTAGCACAAAAAGCTGAAGCGGCAGGAATCGACCCCTCAGGAAAGACTGTTGAAGAAGTTCAGGAAGAAATTGAAGCAGCTGAAGAATAATCATCTTCTCATTTTTTTGACCTTCATTTGAGAACCGCATATGTCGCAGGTCTCTTCTTTTTGCGATTCGATTTCTTTTTCAGCCCTGCAACCTACGCATTTTAATTGCCAAAACCACTGTTCTCTGCTTTTTTTGTTAAACACTGGCTCAAACTCTAAACCAAGAAACCTGCATACGTTTTGCATTGAATAATCGTCAGTGTACAATATTTCCTCTGACTCAATAGCCAGGGATAATATTTCCAAATCAACCGGGCTAAGTCTCGGAAGGTCACCTGTTTTGGATGCCGCTCGTTCCGCACTATCAGTGGATGTTGTTTTCCAATTAATTTCAAGCGTCTCAATCAACATAGCACGTTCAGGTGAAAGTTTCTCAAGTTCAGCCATCTGACTATTTGCTACAATATTACCAATTATTTTCTCAACTGGCCAATGAAGTAAAGCGGCCGTATCCAATACTGGCATTGTACATACCCTTGAGATATCTCCCAATCAAGACTTCGTTTACAAAAGGGTTCATGCGTGTGGTTGTTTTCCGGCTACATGATGTCGTGGAAAGAGACCATCATCGATTGGTTCGATGGTTTCGGATGGCTCAGCCTCGGAGCCCTTTCATTTACCGAGGCGATAATTCAACCTGTACCGCCAGATTTACTGTATCTTCCAATGCTCGTTAACGCTGATGAATCAACTTCCCTCATCTTGTGGCTTTGGCTCGTGGTAACGATAAGTAGCGTACTCGGGAGTTTAGTAGGGTACTTGATCGGTAAGAAATGGGGAAGAAGTCTATTTGTAAAATTCAAGGCAGAAAGACATCTTGAAAAAATTGAGATTCTTACAATAAAATATGGCACTGTTGGAATATTCATTGCAGCTTTCTCACCTATACCATACAAGGTACTCGGATGGGCCGCTGGAATGGGAGAGATGAAGATCAAACCGTTTGTTTTAGCGGGCTTAGTAGGACGGGGTCTCAGATTTGGGTTGGAAGCGATTTTAATCGGTTTATACGGACAAAAAGCCCTTGATTCCATCAATTGGCTTCTCGATAATGAAATCTTTATTGGAATAATACTAATCGCAACAATTGGGATTACGTACTTCGGTTTTAGATGGTGGAATGGTTTGTCTCTTGACAATAACATTCATGAACAATAATCACTCGGGGGGGACTACTGCTTGTGTGGTGTAGTGGTCCATCATTTCGGGTTTTCATTCCGGCGACCCGGGTTCAAATCCCGGCACGAGCACTCTTAACAAAAAACATCCCTGCAGTGATGCATTTCTTACTTGAGATAAACTGAGGTTTCGTCAAAACCTCCGATATACATAGGCTGTTCACCTCTATTGTCAATAACTACTGGCACAGTCCTGTGACCCGTTTCTTCAACCACCTGGTATCGAACATCTGGTTCGTGGTCAAAGTTGATTTCGTGGAAAGAAAGACCTTTTGAGGTTAACAAACGCTTGACAGCGACACAATATGGACAAAATGTTGTTGAATAAACAATAAAATCAACATCATTAGATATCGCATCCTCAACAACTCTGCTCATGTGCGAAACCCCCAGATTGATGTTATTGAAGGTATGTAAAATCACTCAACCATAGTCACGCCATCATAATCGATAGCCCAATCTAGAACTTCCCAAGGAATTGATTGCTTTGTAGTATCAGGATCTTTTGAGATAATACCTACATAACCCCCAGCACCCGCGCCCATTCCTTTGAAAGCAAGAACCTCAGGAAGTTCATTCAACATGTCGTATGGCGAATTTAATGAAGGGTTCAACTTACCTACTGCTTCTCGATACTGATTCATTACCTTACATACAGCAAACCTGTCATCATTTTGAACAGCTTCCGCCATATCTCGTCCGGTTTGTCTGATTTCCATGAGGTGAGGTAAAACCTCATCATATCTTTCCCAAACCTCAGAATGAAGGTCTCCTGAAGTATGCTTAATTCCAGTATTTGCCAATATCAAGTGTTTCTCCAACCATCTCGCAAAAGAAGGAGGAGGAGTTAATGGCATTCTTTCGACTTCATTGCCAATAAATTTGAGATGTTGGATTCCACCAAATCTTGCAGCCCACTGATCTTGCCTCCCCCCGTGGTTGCCAAGTAATTTTTCAAATTGATATGCAGATTCCTGAGATTCTGGAGAGTCCTTTATGGCGGCAATTAATGCAACATTGATTGCTCCCGTTGAGCCGAGGCCAGAACCAATGGGAACTTCACAAGAGTAGTTAGCAGAAATTTTTCCTGCATCATCTACTGTAACTTCGGCATTTGCAAAATGAGAAATTGCGATGTTTACAACATCCCCACCTACCCTTTCACAAAAGGGTGGAGCGTCTGTCCAGCCACCGGCCAAATCAATCCTGACTGGAGCTTTCCACTTGCCCATAATCTCCGCTATTTTCTTGCATTATAATAACTTGACTTAGTTGAATAAATTGTCATAAATTTCCAATTGTATTTTTAAATTTTCAATTGGAAAATTAAAAAATATTATCCAGCCAATTTCTAATTGAATTATGAAATTCAACGGGTATCATGTGACCCTTCGCATGCTGTATTTTTTCAACATCCCATTCGGCCTCCTCAAAGATTTGCGGTATTTCTAAACCAGCCTCAAGAGATACACGATGGTCAGTTTCACCGTGCATCCAAAGTAGTTTTGACTTGGGTATTTCTTGTAGCCTTTGTCGTAATTCAAGAGGTCTGACAACTCTTGTCCCCATAGCAATAATTCCGATGACGTCAATATCGAATTGAAGTAATTCTTGGGCCATTGCCCCTCCTTGACTAAATCCTCCAAGGACGACATTTTCTCGAGGTATCAATTCGATTAATTTGAGTAATGATGAATCCACATCTGATAATTCCGTAGAGGATAGAATGCGCCTGTTCGGATTATCTCCTCCTTCATACCTCCACCAAGTAAATCCACGTTTTGGATGTTCAAATTGTGCTTGTGGCACAATCAAATCCCAGCCTTCAGGAAGTATTTTTTCAGCAAATGGCCGCATCATTGCCGCAGTGCCGGTCATGCCGTGCATCATCACTAATGTCGGCATTCACAACACCCAATAACTTTCAATCCCACCTGCAACCTTCAGATGAAGGTAAGAATCCTGACCTCGTAAATTCAGTACTATGCTGTATTCATCAGTTTGACTGGGAATAGTGCTAATGCTACCAGATTCTCTCGCTCCAGAACCCCATGTTCTAACCAAAGGGCTAGCTCCAGCGTGGTCTTTGATAGTCAATGTTCCCGAGCCACCTGCCGCTATCTCTACATCAAGATATACGACGAGATAATCAAAATCTACACCTGAAGGATGGCCACTGTCGAGGAATGTGTCGTAGATATCATTCTCTGACGATTCGTATCTTTCATCGATAAGATCTGTTGCTCTGATGAACCAAGTTTCTCCTTCATAACCTGTGCCTGCTTGATTCAGCATCATTCGTAATCTTTCTATGCCCTCTGCATCATTCCAGATAAATGACTCAAGGAATCCAATTTGAGTATCAAATGAATATTCTAAAGTGTGCAATTCTTCACTAATCGCTGAAACTCGAACTCTTCCATCATACACAGAGATTGTTTGGGCCTCCCAATTCTGTCCGAGTAATGTGAATTCCCAGTTATCTCCAGAATTCCAGGGGAAATTAAACACGGGTTGAGCCTCACCATTTTCAAACACTGACAGGCCATCAATGGTCACTCTTCCAAGGAAGGGATTGTGGTTTACAACTGCATGACGCTGAGCTTCTCTTTCAGATGATATACCGAGCATGTATACCCCATCTTCTGAAACTGTTTCAGAAACTACCAATCTTGCGCTGTCTTCACCAAATTCAGGAGTAACAAATGTGTATAGCCACCAATCTGATACTTCCCAGGTTGGTAGGTTAACCTCCGTTTCAACAACTTCGTCTGATATATCTGTAGACGTGTTGATACAACCCGAGAGCGTACAAGCAAGCAAAACCGTAGTAATCAGCAATGCTCGCATGTACAACCCTTAAAGGCATACATCTTGAGTTATGCGATTCTACGCTTACAGCCATCCAGTGATGGTAAGTGATGGCGCAATAACGACCGCTACAATACTCATCAACTTGATTAGGATATTCAGCGATGGACCACTTGTGTCCTTGAATGGGTCACCAATTGTGTCGCCAATAACTGCTGCATCGTGTGCGCTGTCACCCTTTACGGCACCTGAAATGTGGCCCTGCTCGATCGCCTTCTTTGCGTTGTCCCATGCTCCACCAGCGTTAGCCATGAATAGAGCAAGAAGAACACCAGTGACAAGAGAACCAGCAAGTAGTCCACCAAGAGCTGGAGAACCTAATGCGTATCCGACGATTACAGGAGCAACTACTGCAACGACACCCGGGGCAACCATTTCCCTTAGTGCAGCACTTGTTGAAATTTCAACACACTTAGCGCTGTCAGGCTTTACACCTTCTCTTCCTTCGAGAAGTCCGTCGATTTCCTTGAATTGCCTTCTGATTTCAGTTACCATTTCGTTTGCAGCCTTACCGACTGAAGTCATGGTCATTGCCGCAACTACGAACGGTAGAGAACCACCGATTAGTAATCCAATCACGACCTTAGGGTCGGAAAGTGCGAGTTGAGACAGACCAATGTCTGCGGCCGCGGAATATGCGGCGAATAGTGCGAGTGCTGTGAGCGCGGCACTACCAATTGCGAATCCTTTTCCAATAGCCGCAGTAGTGTTTCCAATTGAGTCAAGACCGTCTGTAATTTCTCTTACATCCTTTCCTAGACCGCTCATTTCTGCGATTCCACCAGCGTTGTCTGCAACTGGTCCGTATGCATCAACAGTCATTGTTACACCAACTGTAGCGAGCATACCCATTGCAGCCATTGCTATTCCATAGAGTCC
>JAYPOA010000039.1:0-15248 GCA_038130705.1 Methanobacteriota archaeon
CAATGCCTCAGGTATTCGTTCAGGGAGAATTGATCGGTGGGTCAGACATCGCTCTTGAGATGCTAAATGATGGCAGTCTGCGCGAAATGTTCGATGCTGGCCGCCAATAATCACAACGGGCGTCCAACTGCATAGACATCCCAGCCCATTTTCTCAAGGGCATTGATATCAAGAACACGTCTGCCGTCATAGATTATTGAATTACGCATTTTCCCCCTTAGTGATGACCAATCGATTTCAGTGCATGCTCTATGAGCAGTCACTAAAATAGCGACATCATACCCCTCAGCATCATCTATGTTTGAAACCGGATTAACATAATCAGGATACATTTCATCTTCCAAGTGTGGGTCCCAAACTCCAACTTGAATTCCTTTCGAGTTTAGGCTTTGAGCTAATGGCTCAGCAGGTGTTTCTCTTGGGTCACCAACCTCTGCTTTGTATGACCATCCTAGAAGTAGAACTCTAGCATCATCAGCGGAAACGTTTGCATTCCATAGAATGTCACTAATCACTCCGCCAACGTGGCTTGGCATTGAACGGTTAACCGCCCTCGCTGCGGTGATTAACCCTGCAGGAACTCCGACATCGGCTGCTCTCTGGATCATGTAGTATGGGTCAACAGGAATACAGTGGCCTCCAACCCCAACTCCTGGTGTATATCGGTGGAAATTCCACTTGGTTGCCGCCGCAGATAATACATCTTCAACATCAACATCCAGTGCAGGGAAAATTCTTGCTAATTCATTCACTAATGCGATATTGATGTCTCTTTGGACATTCTCAATCACTTTCGCCGCTTCTGCGACTTCGAGTTTTCCAACATAGCGAACATCCTCGGATGTCAACTTGCTGTAAAGGCCAACTAAAGCCTCACCTACCTCTGGATTCGAACATCCGATAACTCTGGCAACTTGGCGAACTCCGTGTGCAGAATCACCCGGATTGAATCTTTCAGGGCAGTAGGCAATTTCGACATCCGTGCCTATTTCAAGACCTAATTCTTCGATGATTGGGAGCCATGTATGAGAAGTGACTCCGGGATAAACAGTCGATTCTAACACTACAATTGTCTTTGAACCCTTCTTTATTGAAGAAAATACATCTCTTCCTGCAGCCTCAACGTATGATAGATCAGGTTTCAGGTCTTTTGTAATCGGAGTTGGAACGGTGACTAAGACCACATCACAATTAGGTACAGCTTCTGTAGCCGAAGTAGTAATGTTCCATCTTTCTACACCAGGTATAGGCACAATGTCATCGACATCTGGGTCTCCAGTGGGGTTTTTGCCTTGGTTTACCAAGTCCACAGTTCGCTCTGAAACATCAACTCCCCAAACGTTGAACCCAGCATCATGGAAACCGATTGCAGTGGGCAGTCCAACATAGCCAAGGCCGATTATTCCAATTGTCGAAAAATCAGCGCTTGCCCGTTCTTCCATATCTTAGGGCAAAAGGTGTGTAAATTGAATGTAGCGGTCAAAAATAATTAATAAAATAAAATCAATCTATTCCTTGTTAGTTCACTACCCTGTCATTGAACTATTTTTTCAATCCAAGCATATGTGTAATGATTTTCAGGAGATGTAAATTGTTCTCCAGATGAAAAAGTGCAAACCTCGTCCCCAGATATACATCCTTCTATCATCAAACCAGTTTCACCTGCCAGTATTCTCATCACTTGTTGATAAGGCGTTACATGAGTAACCTCAATCCATTTTATTGAAAGATTATATTCTCCAATCGTAAATGATTCATTTGGCCCGAGAATCAATAAATCTCCGGTAACTCTGCCGGTGTAATTCGAATAATATTCATCTGGTGAGAGATAACTCGTATTATCAATACGCCACAAAGCAGCACTCCACCAACCTTGATAATGAATGTCGTGCAGTTCAATGTGACTATGTCCAAGTTGCCAATCAAAATCTTTCTCCCATCCAAAGTACTGGCCAACATTTGTCGTTAACGCATAATCAGGTGAATAGGCCAATATCGAATTCAAAATTATGTCATCTTCACAATCACATAGAAAATAATTAGGTTTGTATCTGTATGTATCAACACCGGTCATTAACATGATTGAATTTGCTCGCCCTGCTAGTAATGTCTTATCTTCCTCAAAACCATCGAGTACCTCAATTTCAAATTTTGTCCATAAATCTCTGTTTTGATTGTATTCGTGAGATTTTTCAGAATCATCAGGAAGAGATAGAGCATGTGTTGAACCAGCGATTAACATAATAAAAACTGAAAAAAATGAGAAAATTGAAGCATATCCTTCCCTATCAATCCGTGTGAATTGCATTTTTTCTTTGTCAAGAATACTTATACATGACAAAATTACAACCAAGGCAAAGATTGGTGTATTATACCTTGGTTCACCCCAATCCAAAATCACAGCATTTAGCAAAAGTAAAGGAGACACCATCACTAAAACCGATACAAAATCTATACGATTTTTTACGAAAAGAAGCATGATTCCTCCTAAGGAAGCTAGCAGTAAAAAAATTGAAATTTCTGCGAAGAACTCAGAGATAAAGGTCTCCGTTGTATATGAATCACGTACTCCTGTCATGCTATTTACGGCGAATTTGGTTTGCCCCGAAAGAATGGCAAAAGCTTCACCTGAGGTAAATAAGTTATCAAGAAGATACGGACTAGTGATGATGAACCATCCAGCTACAAAACCAATTGCCCTTCTAAATTTTCTATCCTTAATAAGTAACCAGCCAAATAGTCCGAAGAGATAAACGTGAGTCTGTTTAGCGAGGAATGTCATACCTGCTGCTAATCCTAATAATACTGAAAACCTCAAAGAGATAGTGTCATTTTCAGACTTTATCAAAACGTGTAATGTGAATATCCACATTGCAGCGGCGGCAACATCTGTCATGGCCATTTGGCCCCAATATCTGAAAACAGGTAAAAGTGAAATTACAATCATACAAACAAGGGCCCTAGTTTCGGAGGTCCATCTTTCTGCTAGATGTTGGAATTGCCAAAGTGAAGTAACAAATAAACAAATTACTGCATAGAATGCTGTGTAAGTGCTACCCGAAATAAGTAAATCAATACTCAAAATCCCAGGAATAACAGGCGAACGGTATTCAGTAAAATAAAAATTTTCAAAATCAATAAAAGTTAACGCCATTCTTAAGTGAGCACCAGTATCATATCTTTGGTGGTGATAATCCCACCATGGAATGTACCAGGTGAAAAATAAAACGATAGTGGGGGCCACTAACCATCTGACATCGTTAATTTCCCACTGAGAATTTTTAATCGCAAAAACAAGTCCGGAAAAAAGTGCACAGAGGCTTAATATCGGCCCAAACCAACCTCCAAGACCTATCGTCCAAAGGGAGTAAATCAACCACCCAGAGGCACATAAAGAAGGTAAAGCAAGAAATGTTATCCATTTTGCGCCCTCGTATTTTTCAAAAAACATTTCAATCGCCTTAGATATCTATTAATGGGTAATTGTAAGAGTTGATTTATTTTTAATTCCATAGTAGTAATCATCGTAGATAGCTATTTCTAGTAATTTTTGTCCATTAGAACGTATTCCCTTCTCATTCGTATCATGGCAAAAGGTGTGTAAATTGAATATAGCGGTCGAAAATAATTCATTAAAATATAGACAGTATATGTTTAGGTTGGTGGCAGGTTTGTCAGAGGGCTTTATTTTCGTCCGCTACACTCATGCATCACTAATTAGCATTGAGCCATTACTTAAATTAGTTGAGACCAAGTGGTAAAATATTGAAAAAATTTAACCGAACCTACATTCGAAGATTGACATTATTATTGCAGATGGCCATCCAGCACAAAAATGTCGCTCTGGTTTATTGTATCACCTTCATCATTTTTCAATAAATTCCTTCTCTTGTTTCATAGATATCCTCAATGACTGGGAATAGACTGATGTGTTTGAAACATTCTTCGCTTTATTAGATTCTTGTAAATGACACCAAGTGTATTTGTAACGAAAAGAACAACATTGAGTTTAAATTTAAGAGAGGATTCAAAAACAAAATACTTACGCAAACAATCATGGATTCGAATCCTATTGTTATAGAATTGAATCCGACACCCTCGATACTGGCTTCTCCTACACACATGATAAGGAATTTATTGAAAAATCGTAGCCTTCTAAAGAATTTAATTTCAAGGGATTTTAAGGTGAACTATTATGGTCATTTTTTGGGATATTTTTGGTCTTTATTGGAGCCCCTTGCCCTTACTGCAATATTTTACGTAGTTTTCGTAATCTTGAAGGGCGATACTGATACATTGCTTCCATTGAAAATTATGATTGGGATTATGATTTTTACATCCTTTTCCAAAACTTTGAGTAGTTGCACATCTAGCTTGGTATCAAATTCCTCCCTGATTCAACAAGTGTATTTTCCAAGAGAGGTTTTCCCGACCGCAATATCAGGATTTAGATTTATATCTTTGTGCTTAAGTATATTGATAATCTTCCCATACATGATTTATGAAAATTTGGAGTTCACAAAGTATCTATTTTTACTTCCAATTTCTATGCTATTTTCAACTATCATGGCTCAAGGCTTAGGAATGATGACTGCTTCAATCCAGGTAAGAGTCAGAGATACAAAGCAAGTTATCGATTTAATTTTGAGGGCTGCATTTTTCTTATCTGGTGTTTTCTTCGGAGCAGAACATATTCCTCCTGAACATCTTGATACATTTTTGTTGAATCCTATCGCTGTATTTTTAGAAATGGCAAGAGCCGCTGTTTTAGGAGACCTCAGTTTGTTGACTTTAGAGCAAATGATTCGTTCAATATTCATTGCAATAATTTCGTATATTCTAGGATCAATTATTTTCATTCAATCAGAGAGAAAGGCGGTGAAGTATCTATGAGCGAGGATTTTGCAATTAATCTAAATCAGGTTGTCCTTGATTTCCCAGTCGCCAAATCAGGTCCGGCATTCCTCAAAGAAATATTTACAGGACGTGTAAGTAAGAATCGAAAGAGTAATTTCTATCGTGCAATCGATAATATTAGTTTGAAAATTAAGCGTGGGGAGGTAATTGGCTTAATTGGTCCGAATGGTGCCGGGAAAAGCACCTTATTGCGGATGATGGCTGGTATCTACGCACCTGATGAAGGCTCCTTAAGCGTGTATGGGAGGATTTCTCTATTAGCAGGACTTGGCGCAGGATTTCAAAGAAATTTGACAGGGAGAGAAAATATTTCTCTAAGTGCAAGCATCTATGGAATAAATAAAGAGGAACTACATGATTTAGTTCCATCTATAGTAGTCTTCTCCGGAATAGGTGATTTCATAGATCAACCTCTTCGAACATACTCATCTGGGATGCGTGCAAGATTGGCTTTCGCCATCGCTTGCCATCTCTCTCCTCAAGTTTTGTTGATCGATGAGGTTCTTGCAGTTGGCGATAGTGCTTTCAAAGAAAAATCCAAATCTAAAATCATGGAAATGGTAAAAGGAGAGGCCACTGTAGTAATAGTAAGTCACAGCGCATCTATTTTAAGAGAAATTTGCGACAGGGTAGCTTGTTTAAACAAGGGAAAAATAGACCTTATTTCTGACGATATTGAACTAGTGATTGAAAGATATAGGGAATTGTCAGCGGGAACAAATTAATGTGGTGATAGGTAATGAAATCGTTTATTCAATCCTTGCCTTTTGTACGCCACCAACCGCCGATATCTATTCCAATAAGAAAAGCGATAGTATTGGCATTATTGCGACCTGTCGATATAAAGCAAATTGAAAAATATTTATCTAAAAAGTTAGAAAAAAATATTGATGAAGCGATTGCAAACATTGAATATGGAATAAATTATCTGAGGAGAGAAAGATTTTTCAAAAGAGACGCCTCAAACTTATTTGTTGCTTCTTTAAGGGCAATATGTGATATTAATCCCGAGTTAGGAATTGAATTTGGTAATAAATATATTCCATTATTTCCCGATGATAGGGCAATAAGAACTCAAGTAACTTATATGTCGAGATTAAAAATGTACAATGAAGCATTATCAATTTTAGCTTATTCGAAGAATAGGAAATATAAGAAACAAATAACCCACAATTTATTAACAATCTTGGACAAAACTAGTGAAGATTCAGACAGGAATTATATTCCATGGGCATTTGAATTAGATAATGATTGTAGATTATCAAAAAAATCTAAATTTTTCAAACATAGAGTCGATATTTTAGAAAATCCAGACGGAATGGCACCAGAATTTGAACTAGTTGGCTTTGTACGTGTGCCGAAAAAAGCATCCCACTCTGATGCTTTGGTATCGTTTTTATTTTTTGATGAACAAATGGAGTTAGTTACAGCTACGAAAATAGAAGGATTGACTTTTTCAAATACTGTTGGTTGGTATTCATATCTAAAACAAAATAATGAAACAGGTGAGTTCGTAATCAGTTTCGAACTACCTGAAAACTGTGTTTATATTCACACTGGATTTAGAATATGGCATGCAAAAAAGACTGTAAAGCTACTACCAAGTTTAGAAATTAGACCTTCAAGTATGAATCGTTTCGAAATAGATTTCCAGCGGTTTTTATCAAACGTCGAGGTGGCGAAATCTGATAAATTAGTTTTCATGTTTTCAGGGACGACCTATGTTCAAGACGTTAGAGCAAATCGTCCAATCAGACTGACAAAAGAACTTTTGAAACGCGATATTCCAGTGATTTTCAATTATCATAGATGGCGAAGAACCGACGAGCATCCAGAATACCAAGGAGATTTACTATTTCAAATTCCAATTGATGTTACGAAGCAATTCATATCACGGTTGGCTAATATAAAATCCAACAAGCAAAAAATCTTCATAGTTTCTTATCCTCATACGATTATTCCAAAAATTCTAAACAGATTCAAAGTGAATGGTTGGATAAATATCTATGATGCTAGAGATGATTGGGAAGAATTTGAGAAGGTTGGGCAAGCAAAGTGGTATAAATCGTCTAATGAGAAATATATTGTGAGAAATTGTGATCACGTGACTGCAGTATCCAAACCTTTAGCTGAAAAGTTAAATCAATATGAGCCCCACAACAATGTAATGGTGGTGCCTAATGCACTATCTCCAAATTTCTTGTCGAAAAATTATCACTGGAAAGGTTCACCAAAGAACAACAAAGTTGGTTATTTTGGTCATTTAACATCAAGTTGGTTTGATTGGGATTCGTTGATTCAAATTGCAAATGCAAGGCCGGACTATCATTTCGAAATAATTGGACATTCGGCTCCCGATGATTTGGACCTTCCAAGTAATATCGATCTCATGGGGCCAAAAAATCATCCCGAAATCAATAAAATAGCAGCGGAATGGAATGTAGCGATAATTCCTTTCAAAACTGGTCCGCTCGCTGATGCTGTAGACCCGATTAAAATTTACGAATATATGGCATTAGATCTGCCTACAGTTTCATTTACTATGCCTCAGATTGACGATTATCCTTCGACTTTGACAGTGGAATCTGTAGATGAATTTTGCTTTGCCTTAGATGAATATATCAGATATCGCCCTAAGAAAGGGAGTTTGAATAAATGGTTGGAAAATAACCAATGGTCAAATCGTGTCGATGATTTCATCAACTTGTCCTCAGAAAAACGCAATGACGGCATATCGTATTTAGGAGAGGATTAAAATGAAAATTTTGTATCTTTATCGTTATGGAATATTAGGAGGAGTTTGCACTCAGTTGTTTCATCGTTTTAGACATATGTCGAAAATAGATGGAATCGAGATTCATTGTGGTTTTCGAAGCGACCATGGAGTTACATCCCTTCTTGAAGAATTTGCGACACTTCATTTTGGATTAAATAAAGAAACAACCGAGGAGTTTTTGAAAGAGAAAAAATTTGATATCATTGTCATAATTGATACTGAAGAATACATTGAAGCTGTTAGAAACGTAAATCACGAATCGTTGATTTTGGTAGAGGTACACACTAGTATTGAAAGGAATTTGGAATATCTCTCTAGAATAGAACCAGGGGATGTGGACGGTTTTGTAACTGTTTCAAATTATATGGTTGGAAGAATAAAATACTACATACAAGATAATATGGGTGATGTATCAATTTCAATTTTTACAAATGTTTTAGATTCAGTACTATTTGAAAATGTGCCAATAAAGGTTGAGGGGCCCCCAATAGTTGGCTGGGTTGGAAAAATTGATGACCACAAAGATTGGAAAGCGTTCATGGAAATATCTAGAATGGTCAATGAGGTCAGACCAGAAACAGAATTTTGGATTATTGGAGGCCAGACCTGTCCAGAATCTACTGCGCAAGAAGTATTTGATTTAGCAGAAGAAAAGGGGATAATCTCAAGGTTCAGATGGATAGATAGAATAGAGAATACAAAAATGTCTAGCCTATATTCAATTATTTCCCAAAGAAATGGACTTAGTTTGGTGACAAGCCATTGCGAATCTTTTGGGATGTCGGTTTTAGAATCTTTGTTGTCTGGTTGCCCAGTTGTATCAACAAACGTAGGTGCTCTCCCCGAAATAACTAATCAAGATCAATACTTCGAACTATACGAATTGGGAGAATATGATATCGCAGTTAACAAAATTGTAAAAATATTAGATTCAAGCGATTCTGTAAATGCTAAACTACTGTCGATTCGCCAAAATTTGGTTGAACTCTATGATAGTTCTAGCCGTTCAAAAGATTATTGGAACATGCTAACGGAGATGAAGGTAAATGGATAAACCGATAATTCTAGTAGTAGGCGCTAGGCCTAATTTCATGAAGATAGCTCCAATTTATGCTGAACTTAAATCAAGGGGCAAGGAATTACTCCTCTTGCATACTGGACAACACTATGATGACAATATGTCAAAGGTTTTCTTCGATGATTTAGGAATGCCGAAACCAGACATCTATATGGGGATAGGAAGTGGTTCCCACGCATATCAAACCGGAACAGTAATGATTGAATTTGAAAAAATTTGTTTAGAAAAAGAACCTTCAATGGTAGTAGTTGTTGGAGACGTAAATTCGACTGTAGCTTGTACAATTGTTTGTGCAAAATTGCATATTCCATGCGCTCACGTTGAAGCAGGCCTGAGGTCTTTTGATAGAGAGATGCCAGAGGAAGTCAATAGAATTCTTACTGACAGCATTGCAGATATTTTGTTGACCCCGTCGATTGATGGAGATATCAATCTCGAGAAGGAGGGAATATCAAAAGATAGAATTCATATGGTGGGAAATGTCATGATAGATAGCCTCTTTACCAATTTAGAAAAGGTAGAAGAAAGTGATGTATGGTCTAGGCACAAAATAATCACAGATTATGCGTTAGTGACTTTGCATAGACCATCAAATGTGGATAATATGGATACATTTAGTGGAATAATTTCTGCACTATCTAAATTAGGGGAAAAAATCAAAATTGTTTTTCCTATTCATCCAAGAACCAAAAAAATGGCAGAAAAATTCGGTTTGTATCAAGACCTAATCAACATTCCAAATATCACTATTACAGATCCGATAGGATATTTAGATTTCATTGCGTTAATGTCCAAATCAAAATTGGTCTTAACTGATTCCGGAGGGTTGCAGGAAGAGACCACTGCATTGGGAATCCCCTGTCTAACGCTTCGAGAGAATACTGAACGACCAGTCACGGTAACTGAAGGAACAAATACCATCGTGGGGGCAGACCCCGACCTGATTTTTAAAAGTGCAAATGATGTTTTAGATACAGGTGGTAAATCTGGACGAATTCCAGACCTTTGGGACGGGAAGACTGCAGAGCGAATTGCTGATGTTATTTTGCAACACATCGATTGAGGTTTTCAGATGAAAGTTCTGCATGTTCTTGCAAATAGTCCGCCAGATGTTAATGGATATGCTGTAAGAACCAAGATGTTACTAGAAGCAAGTCAAAGGAATAACGTAGCCGAATGTTTTGCACTAACTTCCCCGTGGTATCCTCACAGAGATTCTATGATTGAAGAAATAGAATTGAATGATATCTTGTATCAGAGAACTATCCATCCATCAAGGAAAGAAAATAGTAAACTTAGCCACAAATTAGTTGCACTTTTTACAAAACAAAAAAAAGAAAAAACAACAATTCAACAGATAAATCAAAGCAAAAAGAAAAATCCAATATTAAGAATATTTGACTTTTTATATTTTGGTATTTTCAAAGTTGGTCGCTTTTTTAGGAATGGATTTAGATTATTTTGGAAAGTGATAGAAGAGAAAATATTGATTCGACAATTCACAAAAAGAATTATTGAAGTCTCCGTGAATTCTGAAATCGATTTGATCCATGCTCATACGCCTTACAGGGTAGGTTTGCCTGCCTTAATTGCAGCAAAAAAATTGAAGAAACCATTTGTCTACGAAATGCGTGGGATTTGGGAAGAAACAGCAGTGGCTAATGGAAGATGGAACAGAAACGGTCCAGCATATCGCCGGTTTCAAAAATTTGAAAACAAGGTTTTGAGAGGTGCAGATTCAGTTATTTGTATTAGCCAGACATTGAAGGAAGAAGCAATAAAACGCGGAGTCCCAGAATCAAGAATTAGTGTTGTAACAAATGCAGTTAATTTGAGTAAACATGATGAGAGCTCAAAATCAGATTTATTGGATTTAGCCAGGGCAAATTTATCAAAATCTGAGGATATCGTTGTGGGATATATCGGCTCATTAAGAAAAATGGAAGGCGTTGATTTAACTGCCGATGCTGTAGCTAAATTAATTGAAAGAGGGCGCAGTGTCCAATTTTTTGTTCTTACTGGCGAGGATGGACAAATCGAGTTAAAGCAACATTGTGCGCGTCTTGGGATTTCGGACAAGACTACAATTCTTGGACCCGTGCCTCATGAAATGGTGAAGCCTTTTTTTGATTTAATTGATATTTTTGTTGTTAGTAGGCCAGATTCGATTGTAACAAGATTGGTGACGCCTCTAAAACCATTTGAGGCGATGGCTAGAGGGAAGGTTGTAATCGCATCTAAACTACCTGCATTAGAGGAAATAATTTCTCATAAAGAAACAGGTCTTCTTTTTGAAGCAGGGAATGTTGAGGACCTTTCAGATACCATAGAATCTTGCATTATTAATGAAGAGCTAAGAGACATTTTATCGAATAACGCACAGGAGTTTGTACAGAGAGAACGAACTTGGGATAGAGTGATTGAAAATTACAGGAATCTATATTCAGGTTTAATTTCAAAGTAGGTGATAAGATGTCTTCGATTTTAGTGACGGGAGGAGCCGGATTCATCGGCACTCATCTTTGCGCAAAACTTCACTCATCCGGCCATCACGTAATCTCTCTTGATGTCAATCACGGAAAAGACCAACCTTGGGAATGCCTGACTGCGGATATTCGTGATGAATTAGTACTCGAAGGCATCGATTACGTCATCCATTTAGCCGCCCAAGTTTCTGTCTCGCAATCAATAATCAATCCCGATGAAACATTATCGATAAATGTTGACGGGACATCTTCAATTATCTCCGCCGCCGAAGAATCTAGAGTCAAGAGGATTTTATTTGCATCTAGCGCAGCTGTGTATGGAGATTCTGACCAAATACCGACTACAGAAGGTGCACCACTAATTCCGCAATCGGCTTATGCTGTATCTAAAATTGTGGGTGAAGAATTACTCAAAAGAACCGAAATAGAAACCTGTTCTATGAGATTTTTCAATGTATATGGTTCAGATAATGGCCTGCAAAGCAATTATGCTGCTGTTATCCCGGTATTCAGAAATGCAATAGAAAACAATCAACCTTTGACTATTTATGGTGATGGAACCCAGGTTAGAGATTTTATTCATGTAGATGATTTAGTCGAGGTTATTATTCGATTAATGAAAATAAATTCAATTCCCAGCGAAGTAAACATAGCAACTGGTGAAGGCACAAACCTACTAAAATTAGCTGAACTTTTGACATCGGATGTCGAAAGAGGTTACCAAATAAATTACGAAGAATCACGCGAGGGGGATATTCACACATCATTAGCCGACATCTCAATGTTGAGAAAATATATTCCAGATTTAGAGTTTACATCCTTGCCGGAGGGGATTAAATTAGAGTAATCTGGCTATCATCAAAGGATTTGGGCAATTCTTTGAGTTCTACGACCGTTATTGAGTTAGCAAACGGTTTAGTGAGAAAAGGCCACGAAGTAATCGTTTATTCGCCAGGAAAACCAAAGGATGCATTATTTATGCATAATGAGGTAAAGAGAAGCAACCGAAGAGGTTTCCAATCACGAAGCATTGTGAAGAACTTGAAGAAACGTTCATCCGAATTTTCCATGGCGGAAGTAGTACTAATTGACTGGCCAATTTTCAAGTTGGCAAATTATATCACAGCACCGGTAATTTTGATGGACAGGAGTCCGCCAGCAGATCCCGGAATTTTAGCAAAATTACAATGGCCAATTTGGTTTAATTCCTGGAGGAGAGCAAAAAGAGGCACTGCGGTATCGGATAAGCACGTAGAAGCAATTATGAGTTTTGTTGAACCAAATCCAATAACAGCTGAAATTGAGGTAATTCAAGCAGGAGTAGACCTTGAAAAATTCAAACCATCTTCCAAAGATGGTCCACTAAAATTAGCATATATCGGAAGAGTAGATGTCAATAGAGGTGTTATGTCTCTCGCGATGATAATTAACGGACTTAAGCAGGTTGGAGTCGACGCAACTTTACACATTCACGGCACGGGCGACGCCATTCCAAAGTTGAGAAATATTGGTTTAGAAGGTGTTGAAATTACAGATTCTCTTTCTCAAGAAGAACTTGCTAAAAGAATGTCAAATTATGATATTGGATTTTTACCAATGCCGGAAATGATGGTATGGAGTATGGCTAGTCCACTAAAGCGCTCAGAATACCTAGCATCAGGCATGGCTTTATGCGGTATAGACCACGACGGCCATAGGCAAGAAGGAACGGAAGAATTTTCACAATACTTCAGGGAAGAAGATTTCATTTCACACGCAGTTAATTGGTTGCGCAAATTAACCAGGGAGGAGCTATCAGTAATGCAAAAAAAGGCGCGTGAGTTTGCTGAAAACAATCTTTCTTGGGATCATTCTGTCGCTGTATTAGACTCAATGATTCGAGAATAAATATCGCCCCACTGTTGACTAATCAAGTCGATTGAATGCATGGAAACCGAATCTTTCAGTTCATCGGTAATTGGATTTTGAATGGCATCAAGCCATTCTTTCTTGTCGCCAAGTTTGGCCGTCTTGACGCACAGGGGGAGGTCAGGCACATTCTCAGATGCAACAACCGGGCAACCCACCGATAGCGCTTCAAGAATAACCATTGGCTGTGCCTCGTATTTTGAAGGCACAATAAGCACTTTTGCAGTGTTTAGCAATCTCCATTTTTCATCTTCACTTACCCAGCCAAGAGCTGTGACCCCCTCGGGTGCAGATTCAACTCCAGTAACCCTTAGGTCTTCAAGGCCTAAGGAATATGCGAAATCGTGTCCCTTAACCGGGTCATTCCTTCCCATCAATAAGACAAAATCCTCTCGTTCTAAATCCTCGTGCATTATCGGTTTAACGGGGTTGAGAACTGATATCGAATCTCCTACGAGATGTCTCAACTTTTCACACCAACCGTCTGATAAACATACAACCTGATAGTCTTTCAAATCAGATTTAGCATCAATATCAAATTTACCTGAATGGATATGGAAAATAACCGGCGCATTAGCTACCTTTGCAATCGATAGTTTTCGCTTGTAAGACCAATCTGATGCACAGTGAATATGGACAATATCGAAATTTCCATTTTTTATCTCTCTTTTTGCGATGCGCCACCGTTTCAATTTTCGCATTACTCCCTTGGTTGAAAATGTGTTACACGTAGACGCTCTCCAGCCATCTGGTGGGTGTTCGGCCAGTATATGAATTACCGAAGCCATCCCCCCTCCAGCCATGGTTGGGCCGACATGAACGACTCTACGCATGTGGAATGCTTCTATGTCATCAGCAATAGCATTGATGATGCGGAAATTATGGGTTTTGTTCAAATCGTAATATGATTACCCTGCCGTTATGGCCGGAGAAATCCTACTGTATGGGCAAATTGTCGCAGCAGGGTTGGGGCTAATCCCATTTGCATGGCATCGCCTATCTTGCAAAGCCTGGATGAAATATGACCTTGATATTCCCAAAGAGGATTCAAACCTACCAATTACAATATTACTTCCAGTCTGGAATGAGGGCTTGATTATCGAAAAAAAATTAGCAGATTTAGCCAAACAGGAGGTTAAAGCGAACTTGCTACTTATTGATTCAGCTTCCTCCGACGATACTGTTGAAAAGGCAGAGAAATGGCTGAAAGATTTTCCTGATGCATTTCAAAACAATGAGATAATCGTAATGGAGCAAAGACTCGGTAAAACGGCCGCTGTTAAACAAGCAGTCGACCACATGAAGGATTTCAAAGGAATCGTAGTAATGACCGATGCTGATGCTACAATCGCCGCAGATTCATTCTATAGAATAAGAAATTGGTTCAGTGATAAAACAATAGGAGCGGTAGGAGGCACCCCGCAACGCAAAGGCAGAAATGCTTCAGAGAAGCAACATCGTGATATGTTTTCTTCAATCCGTATCGCAGAATCTCATTACGACAGTACGCCATTTCTTGAGGGCTCACTTCTTGCATGGAGGTCACATCTTCTTGATCCTACAGACCTCTATTCCAAGTCTAATGCAGACGATGCCCAAATTGCAACCGCTATCAGACTGAAAGGATTCAGAACAATCCAGGATAGTGAGTTATTTTTCCAAGATTACATGCCAGTTTCAGCAAAAGACCAGAGAAGGCAGAAGGTTAGGAGAGGACAAGGACTTATCCGACTTTTAGCAAGGAAACGTAAGTATTGGTTTTCAAAGGCTCACGGAAGATTCTCCAGAGTTTTGGCAATGAACTCTTGGATGATGCTATTTTCTCCTCTATTGTTGTTCATTGCGATGTTCGTTGGGTTGATACAAGGTTTGGCATATGGGGTTGTCAACGATTTGGATTTGATAATTACAATAATCGAAATTTATTGCATTACTGCTTGGTTTACAACCAGAATGAATATTCCGATTCCATTTATGAAAACGGCGGGAGCGATTTTTTACGGCCTTGATAATTTGTTATCAGGAATTATCCTTGCTGCTACTGACAATAGTTTACACATGTGGGAACAGCATGAAGAAATTC
>JAYPOA010000040.1:0-14700 GCA_038130705.1 Methanobacteriota archaeon
CTTCCAGATGATGCAGCAAAAGCATAGAAACTCAGAGTCACTGCTGAGAGACATGATGGGCATTTGCAACTTGTAGGAGCAGTTTGGGATTATGTTGTAAATTCAGAGAAGTCATTCAATGGCAAAGAATGGCACGAGTTTTCAAATAGATTTCTCGATGCTCTAAAACAAGGTCTTACTGGCCGAATGAAGGTATCCGGACTAGGTGAAGGAGAAGTCATTCCAAGAAGAAATACAGAAATGCATTTACAACGCAGAGGCGAGCATTTCCTGATTGATATCAAATTGGCATTACGTAGATTAGGACATTACATGTCTGCTACTATCCAACATCGATTAGAGTGGCAGAGAATGATGACGAGGACTAGAGCTCTTGATACTCATCTCAAGGACGTTTTCGTAAACGGCATGGATACTCCTGATGGGGGTAAGTTTGGAGGCAAAGGTTTCAGATCAACATGGCAAGAAGCCTGTGTTGCTGTCGCTACAGCTCTAAAGAGGTCACCTGAAAATGAGAAAAACAACCCTTACGATGGCGATTATGTCGCCCCTATGATTAGGGATATTGGTCTTTGTATGGCAATGGGAGATGCTCCTCGAGATATTATGACTGCCCAAATGGGAAAAAGAGAATCAATTATGGATGGAGGTATTGCTGGAGCTGGTGGAAGAGACTTGCACGTTGGATGCTTCCATAGAGGAATTTTGCCACCCACTGCACCTCTTCCAATAGCTTCAGTTACGTTGACTGGAATGGCACTATCCGCTTGGAAACAGAGTCAGGAAAGATTTCATGTTGCTTGTATTGGCGAAGGATCCTCCTCGTCAGGAGAATGGTGGGAAGCGATAAATTTCGCATCGACGAGGGGACTTCCAATTACTTACATTTTACAGAATAATCAAATTGCATTAGATACACCTCCAATCAACCAATCAAATTCTGAGTTATGGGCTGATAAGGCGGTTGCAATGGGTATGCCTTCATGGACGATTGATGGTTCAGATCCTGCATCTTGGCATGCATCTGTAGCAACAGCAAGAGAGTTCGCTCTCGAGGGAGGCGGGCCAACCCTAATCCACGTTGAAACAATGAGAGGTTGTGGACATGCTCACCATCATGATGATTTGTATCTCGGTTCAGCAACAGGTACTCCTCCGGGTTATGTCGACCGAGATTTGTTAGACTACTGGGAACAAAAAGATCCCATACCATCTCATCGAGATTTACTCCTTTCACTTGGTATTTCTGAAGAAGAAATACAAACGATCGAAAGTGAAGAACAAAATCTGGTTGATGAAGCACGTAACGAAGTAGAAAATATGGAATGGCCCGACCCTGAAACAGTCACAATCGGTGTTACCTCACTTCATGATGCGGATACTCATGAAGACCATTTGAATAGATTGTCGGGGGAGAAAATAAGCGAAGAACACACTCCAGTATTGCAAGTTGGCGAGTGCTTACTTGAATATTCTGAGTCAGGTGGATGGACATATTCACGGGCAATACAACAGGCTATGTGTGATATCGCTGAGAGATATGGCGAACAAACAATATTCATGGGAGAAGATATGGAAGTTGCTGGGGCTTTTGGGATGAATATTCCTCTGAAAGCAAATGGGCATCAAGATAAACTGCTGGACATGCCACTTTGCGAAGCCGTCATCATTCATTCAGCAACTGGTGCAGCACTTTCTGGTATGAGGCCTATGGCTGAGATTCAATTTGGCGGTTTTGCCGCATTGGCTCACAATGCGCTGATCAACAATGCCGCTATGTTAAGATGGAGATGGGGTGCTAAAGTACCGATGACAATTCGAGTTCCCTTGGGCGCTAGAACAAGAAGTGGGCCATTCCATGCCAATATGATTGAATCATGGTATGCGAATGACCCTGGCTTAATCGTAGTAGCACCTGGAACTCCACAAGATGCCTATGATTTACTCGTTGAAGCAGCAGCGATAGACGACCCAGTCTTATTCCTCGAACACATTGGCCTGTACGGTCTTCGCGGTGGAAAGACAGGCTGGGGCAAAAATATCAATCAGAATGTCTTGACTGAAAATGTCAACAAAGCTATTGAGGAAGGAAAGCAATACAAAATTGGTAAATCCGAAATAATCAGAGGAGGCGAAGATATCACCATAGTAACTTGGGGTTCAATGCTTCACATAGCAAAGGATGTAGCAGACAAACTATCAGCTGAAGATATCGAAGTTGAAATAATTGATGTCCGAACATTAATTCCGTTTGATGCTGAAACATGCATTTCAAGCGTTATTCGTACTGGTCGACTGGTAATCTTACAGGAAGGACAATGGTTTGGAGGAATAGGGCACTCAATGCTTTCAAGAATTCTTGAGGACGCATTTTACGCTTTGGAATCAGTTCCTGTCGTAATTGGCGCATTAGACACACCAGTGCCTTTCTCTCCACCCTTAGAAAACCATACCATTCCAGATTCGGAACACGTAGAGAAAATTATTCGTCGCCTCTTAGGGCAATAAAGTTCGATATTGTAGCCCCAATTACTGGCCCTACAACGTACAATAACAAACCACCAGTCGATGTGACAATATTTGGCCCAAGGCTCCTTGCTGGATTCATTCCAGCACCTGTATATTCGCCGAATAAAAATGCCAATAATGCAACCATAGATCCTACTCCAAGGGCTAAAGTTGGAAGATTTTCATTACGATTAACGAGTATGTGAATTGAATACATTAACAATAAAGTGATTGATATTTCTATAAGGAAAGCTTCTGAAAGTGATACTGAATATTTGGTTTCTCCATCCATCACTATTAGAGCTGCAAGAAATCCACCAAAACATTGTGCGGTTATGTATCCTGGAAGTAATTTAGCATCGAGGTCTCCTTTTGCAGCAAATGCGATTGAAACAGCCGGATTTATATGAGCCCCAGAATGTGGTTGGAATATCATTATTGCGACAAAAACTGCAAATCCAAACGTTATGCTAACCATTACACTATTCCAACCAATTGCGATTGAACCACAACCCAAAAGGACCATCAAAAATGTCCCAAGAAACTCAGCAAGGTACTTGTTCACAACCCCTTCCAATTATCATAGTTTGATTGTTTTTTTGTATATTATGAGAACCATCAAAGAGGTGTACTTTCTGGAGACCGCATGGAGGGGGCACCGGGGAAGGAACAAGGCCTAGGCTCGCTCTTACAATGGAATGCTTTTCTAATTGCGTTAGCGTTATTTGTCACATTATTCATTCTCGAGGGCATCACTACACTAAATGATTGGACAAATATCGGAATTTTACTCCTTCTGGTTGTTATTGCGATGGCATTGTTGATAACAAGTGCCGATTTCTTTGTAGAGGGTGCAAAGGGTTTAGCAAGAAGAGTTGGAATGGCTGAGGTCGTGATTGGGTTAACAATCGTAAGTATAGGAACATCACTTCCTGAAATATTGGTAACTGCTACTGCTTCCGCATCATCTGATTCAGATCCTGCCTTGATGGATTTAGCAGTCGGTAATATCTATGGTTCAGTTTTAGTTCAAATCACGCTTGTTTTAGGAATAGTTGTTGCTTACAAACCTCTCGAGATAAGACCGGCATGGCTCAGAAGAGACGGATTACTGATGCTTGCATCGGTTCTAATGCTCTCAGGACTATTGTGGGAAGGCGGAGGACTTAGCAGAATCGAAGGAGCAATATTATGCTTGATTTACCTTCTATACCTTGGTTGGTTATTGTCGAACAAGGATAAGATTAGGGAAGATGAATTAGAACTCGTTGACGAAATCAAATCATCGGAATTCTCCTGGAGCGCAACAGCATATGGTGTAATGGTTATCCTTGGTTTAGCGTTAGCAGTTTATGCCGCTTCTCAACTTGTAAATTATGCCGCAGAAATTGCATACAAACTAAATGTTCCCCATGCCGTTGTAGGAACTACAGTGTCCGGATTGGGTACGTCTCTACCCGAGTTGACAGTCGCTATGATTGCTGTTAGAAAAAGTCAGGGTGTGGCAATTGGAACACTGATAGGTTCAAACATCACAGACCCACTACTTTCAATCGGAATTGCAGCATTGATTTCACCAATTTCAATTACTGCAGCATCTTATGATTTGACAATGTATCTAATCATCCCAGCTACACTGATCGGAGTATCGATATGTTTGGCAATGATGTGGTCAGGATTTACCTTCAGTAGGATAGAGGGAGCGATACTGATAGGTTTGTATGCAATTTTCATTATGCTTATAGAATTAGAGCGCCGGGGATTAATTACTATCGGATGATAGTATCTCTTATTCAGTATGGCTCTTTGGGGTAATCATGGTCGACTTCCAATTGGATGAAATGCAAGAGATGTTACGTGAATTAGCTCACGAATTTGCAGTTGATGAAATCAGGCCAAATGCAGAGCATTGGGACCAAGAATCAACTTATCCAAAAGAAGCTATCAATGCTGCTCATGAAATGGGTTTGCTCAATTTACATATTTCCGAAGATTATGGTGGACCTGGATTAGGTACTATGGAAGAAGTTCTAGTTAACGAGGAACTAGCTTGGGGGGACCCTGGTTTTGCTACCGCCGCTTATGCAACATCTCTTGCTTGTGCTCCGGTAATTACAGGCGCAACAGAGGAACAGAAGGACAAATATTTACGAATGGTAGCTGAAAACGGTGCTCTTGCTTCCTATGCAGTTACTGAACCGGGCGCTGGTTCTGATGTAGCAGCTTGCAAGACTTTAGCAGTAAAAGATGGAGATGAGTATGTCATTAACGGCTCAAAAATGTGGATTACAGGAGCTGGTTACGCAGACTGGTTCTTCGTTTTGGCAAAAACAGATATTGATGCTGGATATAGAGGAATGTCTGGTTTTATCGTGGATGCAAATTCAGAAGGATTGACCCTTGGCAAGAAAGAAAATAACATGGGTCAAAGATGTTCTGACACACGTTCAATTTCGTTTGATGATATGCGTATTCCAGCTGAGAATTTAGTTGGAGGTAGCGAATCTGGTGGCTGGATGAACGCCATGAAAGCATTCGACATGTCTCGACCAAATATTGCAGCGCACGCAACTGGATTGGCTAGGGCTGCATACGAACACTCACTGCAATACTCATCAGAAAGACAAACGTTCGGAAAACCACTTCACAAACATCAAGCTATACAATTCATGCTTGCTGATATGAAAACTAAAATCGAGGCTTCAAGAATGCTAACTTGGAAATCAGCTTCAGATTTTGATTCAGGTATTGCAAATACTGAATCGGCGGCTCATGCAAAGAGATTTGCAGCAGATACGGCAATGGAAGTTTCTACAGATGCAGTTCAAGTTTATGGCGGGTATGGTTATTCTGAAGAATATCCAGTAGCTAGGCTTATGCGAGCAGCAAAAGTAATGCAAATTTACGAAGGTAGTAGCCAAGTACAACGAATGATAATTGGTAGAGAGATTACAAAGGGCTTGTGATTAAATGCCTAAATCTGTACCAGCGATAGTTCTCGCTGCTGGCGCTTCAAGTCGATTAGGCCAACCCAAAGCATTAGTAAAATGGGGTGAAGAATCTCTTATCGCTAGAGCAAATAGAATATTGAAAGAAACCAACTGCTCTCCAATTATCATTGTAACAAGAAACGAATTACAGGTCGACATTATGCTTGAGGCTCCTGAATCAATCATAATTGTTAATCCAAATCCAGAAAATGGTCGCACAGGTACTTTACAACTTGGAATAAAATCACTAGTTTCAGAAATTGGTAGAACTCCAAGAAAGGTTCTGGTTGTTCCAGTAGACAGATGTGGATGGAATAGCGAAACGATCAAAAAATTGGTCGATAGCGAAAAGAATGCCAGTCCAATTCCGAGCGGCCATCCACTTTTGCTCTGCGATATAGATTTGGTTTTGGGACTACCAGAGGACTCATCACTTAGAGATAGTTTAGAAATAATAAAAATCAATGCCCCCGGCGAACATATGAACATCGATACTGAAGATGATTTGGAGGCATTAAAATGACTGCGAGAGTATTGCGTTGGACTCTTGAACAACTCAGCAATAACTCAAAAGTTGCAATTGCTAGTGTAGTTTCAACCCAAGGTTCCGTACCAGGAAAAGTTGGTGCAAAACTAGCAATTTCTGAAAATGGAAAATTTGGGACTATTGGTGGAGCAGGACTCGAAGTGATAGTCAGCAATCATCTTGAATCCTTGCTCAATACTGCAACAAAACCCATCGGAAGTGTAGAAGTTTTCGGTTTAAATAAAGGTGCCAAAGGATATGAAGTTAGACCTTTAGACAGCCTTTGTGGGGGCCGCGTGACCATCGCTATGGAGGTAATGATTCCGATGCCACATATTCTATTGATGGGAGGTGGACACTGTGCCAAAGCGATTGCAGATGCCTGTATTCCACTGGACTGGAGTTACTCCGTACAAGATTCGCGAGCAGAATACGCCGTCATCGATGGGTCAAAAGAGAGTCACCACTCATGCCCAAGTGATTTTCTACAAAACGAAGATCAAACATCGCTCTCTAGGTTTAGTGATATTTTGCTTTTAGGTCATGACTGGAAAGAAGATGAAGAACGCCTTCTTGGTTTGTTAAAAGCAAATTATTCCGGTCGTTTAGGAGTAATTGGATCAAAAACCAAGTGGAAGGCATTTACTGATGTAGCATTAAAGTCTGGGATTTCGCAAGAATCCCTTGACGGTGTAACTTGCCCAATCGGTTTACAAATCGGCGCAGAAAGTCCTGAAGAAATAGCAGTAGCCGTAATTGCTCAAATCATGAAAGCCCATAAAGGAGTCAACGATTGAACAGGTTGGATTTGTAATATCTTAGCTCTTCGATTGACTCTATGATATCATCCAAAGCGCGATGAGATTCTTTTTTCTCAAATTTTGGAATCTCAGGATTCCATCTTTTTGTTAACTCTTTAATCGTTGAGACGTCAATAATTCTGTAATGTAACATGTCTAGAATATCTGGCATTTCCTTCGCTAAAAAAACTCTATCGTTGTGAATGGAATTACCACACAAAGGTGGAGTGCCAATTTCTATATATTTTTTTAAGAACTCACAAGTCTGTTTACTTGCCTCCTCTAAGGTTACTCCTTCTGTTCTTATTCTGTCAACTAAACCAGATTTAGTGTGATGAGTTGTATTCCACTCATCCATAGAGGAGAGTAATTCTTCGCTAACAGATATCGCCAAATTAGGCCCTTCAGCGATAATTTCAAGATTACTATCTGTGATAATTGTAGCAATTTCGATTATTGATTCTTTCTTTACATCGAGACCAGTCATCTCAAGGTCAATCCAAACCATCTCTCCAGCCATGTTATCGCCCGTTATTGTTAGAATCTCGATTTATCTATTCGACAATCTCTGCGTTAACAATCTCATCAATGTCACTGTCTTCGATGAGTAGTGTTGAATCACCATTTTCATTCTGGAAGAAGATTACAATAAATATCACAGCGAGCAATAATCCTCCAATAATTGAACCATATAGTATGTATTCTATGGAAGATTCTGCGCTGTCTTTGACCACGGAACCTGTTTGAATTTTTACATCAAACGTAATCAATGGACTTGCACTAGTCCCATCAAGAGCTCTCATCGAGATTGTATGGTTACCGTATAGCTCGATACCAGGGAGGTGTTCGAGTTCATGAACAATTTCTTCGAAGGTCAAAATTACGAATTTTTCATGTTCATAAGAATGGATATTGGACCATGAATCTCTCAAGTCGTTACTCATCCATTGCACGGTATCAACCCCTTGATTGAGGTCAACTCTGATAGCTTCGCCTTTCATCATAGGATGGTGACCGTCTACTAATTCCATGCCATCGATTGACAAAGTGATATTCTTGTTGAAAGTGTACTGCTGGTTATATTCTGCAGCCTCAAGAACAGATTCTAAGGAGTTAACATGTCCGTGTCCGTAGACGTTATTTTGTCGATTCTTTGGAGCCAAGTCTTCAATACAAGGCTCGTTCGCTCCCATGTAATGGCATTGTCTGTATGTAGCAGTTTCTTGCATAATATTCCTGATATCGAAAGGTGATAGGTTTGGATTTGCTTGAAGCATTAGGGCACCAACCCCGGCGGCCCCAGGTGTCGCCATGCTAGTTCCACTCATTGCAGTATATTGGTCGCCTGTGTTGTATGCTACAGACATAATGCTACTGCCCATGTAAGCGATATTTGGTTTAATGCGTCCTTCTTCTGTGGGCCCTTGACTAGAGTATACTGCTATTGAAGTATCTTTGTCCAATGCGCCTACAGTGATTACGTCTTCAGCGGAACCTGGAGTGCCAATTTGTGCACTTACTGCGTTATTTCCAGCTGCGATGAAAAGTGCGATTCCAGATCGAACCATTTCATTCGCTTGGCGATTTACGCTGTCCTCTTCGGATGAGGTCCATTCGATTACACCCGGGCCACCGAGGCTCATGGAAGCGATTCTTGTATTGTACTGATGCATTGTATCAATTGTCCATTGCATTCCTGCCATGACGCCTGCGAAGGAACCTGATCCTCCAGAGTCCAGTACCTTGACTCCCACGAGGTGGGCTTGAGGAGCCATTCCAGGGTGTTCGTATGTTGGTGCTCCAGTACCTGCAGTGGTCCCTCCACAGTGAGAGCCATGTCCTTGGTCGTCATAGGGGTAGTCTGTTCCGTTGGTATTTCCTGGATTGTTAACTGCGTCGTAGAATCCCAGAATCTTTGGGTCGTGCGTAGTAGGATCGTCGTCTTGGTCGTCAAGGCTGGAGTGGTTGCCATCCAATCCAGTGTCAATTATTGCGACAGTTGTGCCAGCTCCATCATATCCGGTTTCGGCAAACGCTACATCAACTCCATGGCCAACTCTAGCATCATTATTTGCGATTGTTAGTATTCCATCCAGTTCAATCATTACCACTCCCGGGAGGTCTCTCAATGTTAGCAATTCATCCACAGGAACTCTTCCAGCAAGAGCATCTATGCCATGAAGCGTAAACTGATGTTTGTAATCTACCTCTTCTTCCAGCATTTCTATTTCTGCTTCACCGGGCGTATAATAGAAATCGACTATTAGTGGAAGAGTATTGTCTTCATCTAAGAAAATAGGATTGTTCATGTGTAGTTCAACCATGTCGCCAATCCCGTTACCGTTTCTGTCTACAGTGGTTTCTGTCCACCAACCTATTGGTTCTTCATCAACGACATGTGCCTGTATAGGCACCATTGCGACTGCAATTGGTGCTAGCAAAATAACTAATCCAAAAAATCCGAATAGACGCCTAATGTTATCCATCTTCGTCACCGCGCTTGTACCCAACCTGTTCCATTGTTTGAAACCTGTGATTGATTGATATATTTGCATAGGACTCAAAACAGATTGCTATTTCGGAGATGTATGGGGCTTCAAAACTGGTTTAGCAGGGTTTTGATGTCTACATGGTTTAGAGAAATTACTGTCATAGACATAGAAAATTTACCAGATGATAGAGGTGCTGTAATCGTCTCATGGCATCCAGGTGGCCTTTTTGATAACATGCTAACTCGTGGCTTATTGCCGGGCAACCAAGTAAAATTTGACGGAATATTAGACTCTGATGGAGAATTGGAATCAATTGCAAAAAGGGTCGCTGAAGGTGATTATGTAGTAGTTTTTCCAGAAGGTGAGTCCCATGACCTTCCAAAATCAAAAGAAATACAAAATAATGCCGCAAAAATTGCTATAGAGGCTAACAAAATTGCTTCGGAAAATAAACCGGTAATAATTCCAGTTGGGATACACTACAGCAAAAAAAATTTGTTCAGGGAAAGAGTTGCTTTGACTATTGAAAGACCACTTGAAATAAAGGGGACTGAAGATGAGTTGAACGAAGTTATTTCTGGCGAAATAAATAGAGCTTCTCTCTCTAAAGATGAATGGAACGATAGAGAATTAATTTGGAAAGCCAGTTCAATTATCAGGGCAGAAAGAAGTAGAAATAATCCCGATATTGAAGATTACAAAAATTACGGAGAAGGCGTGATAGGAGCAAGACGAGTTAGAGCCGCATGGGAATGGATGGCAAAAAATGATCGAGGAACTTGTGATGATTTAGAACTTAGAACAAGGGAACACATGGCTCTACTAGACGATTACAATCTAAAGCCCCACCACGTAGATAAGCGACCAGCTTCTGTAACAAACAAAGGTTTTGCAAAATCTATATTCCTGTTTTTGTTTGCTTGGTCATTCATGCTTGGTTTTGTGACGCTAAGTGCGTTAATAGGCTCGATACCTCCATTTCTATTGGTAGTATTTCTCGACCGTATAGTTGGAAAAAGGATTAAACCCTCAAACAGAGGTTCATTGAAGTTGTACTCCGCTTTGGTTATTTATCCAATTTGGTGGGTTCTTTCTGCATGGCTATTTACTTGGGCAATCTTATCTCCAGATAGCCCAATGTCGCAACTTGGAAATTACAGTGCAATAATCGACTTTTTGTTAAACTTGCCAGCGGTTCTGGTATTCCCTTTGATGTTGTGGTGGATGCCAACTGCTGGGAAATTACAGATGAAATTGTATTCGAGAGGTAAGTCATCTTGGCGCAGAATGAGGCTATGGGTGAAATGGAGAGATTCTTCATTCAATTGGGATGTTTTAACCAATACTCAAAAACAGCTTGCAGCAGATTTAGTTTCAATCGGAGATGGCTTGATTTTACCGGGTGACCCCGATTGGAAAGACCCATCAGCAGGTAAAGATGATTTTACATCTGTTCATGCAAGGAATTAGAGATAAATCAGTGCCAATGCTGAAAGGGTGAATAGTGCTCCCCGTGTATAGTTGGTGTCTTCGATGGTAGGAAAAGAACACGTTCCAATGATTCCTGTAGCGCCCTCTGTCGTTTGGAAATCAGAGGTAAACGGGCAACAGAAAGAATGTCTTGTACCTTCAAACGCTATACTTCTAGATGTTTTAAGAGATAAGGCAGGTTGCCTTGGTGTAAAACGTGGTTGTGACATGGGCACATGCGGTTGCTGTACGGTGATGATCGATGGCGTTCCAAGATTATCTTGTCTTACCATGGCTCAAGACGCCGTCGATTGTGAAATTATTACTGTAGAAGGTTTGGCAGACGGGGCACATTTAGCACCAATTCAACAGTGTTTTGGCGAACATGGTGGATCTCAATGTGGATTCTGTACGCCAGGATTTTTGGTAGCTTCACAAGCGTTGTTAAACGAAAATAACAATCCTGATGACCAAGAAATAGCTGAAGCTATTGAAGGAAATCTCTGTAGGTGCACCGGTTATCAACAAATTATCGATTCAATAAAGGCGGCCGCTGCGATTCACCGAGGTGAAGAAAGCGCAGCCACTCCAGCAAGTGATGCACACCCTGACCCACACCCAAGTGGGCCTGAAGAACCAACAATGCCCCCTGGTCATGCGAGGTGATTTTGATGTCGCAAGGATACAAACAGCAGCCAGGTGGCAATAACGAAACTCGAAAAGATGGAAAGAGGGTCGCTGGAAAACAAAGTTTTGCTCCACCAGGGTCTGGAGGCTCGAGTCCGAAAATGGCGGAAAGAGACCTTGATTACATCCCTCAAATGGTTGGAGGTAGGGAGCATCAGCCAGCTGGTGCTCACATCCACGACAGAGCAAGGACTGGTATGACTGTTGGTAAAAGAATTCCATTGGTCGATGCAAATGCGAAGGTTACCGGTCAAGCTTGGTATGGTGATGACGTCAGACTCCCCAACGAGATAATTGGAAGAATAGTTAGGTCTCCTCATCATTATGCAAAGGTAATTTCGATTGATACTACAAAAGCGGAACAACTTCCAGGTGTATTAGCAGTAGCCACTGGAGATGATGCACCTAACAAGTTCGGTGTACTGCCAGTTACAAAGGATGAGCATGCAATGGCAGTAGAGAAAGTAAGGCACGTTGGAGATTTAGTAGCTTGCGTAGCTGCTGTGGACGAAGCCACAGCAAGGGAAGCCGCATCTCTAATCGAGGTAGAGTATGAGGTATTGGATTCGATTCACGACATGAAAAAGGGACTTGAAGACGTTGATGAACCAATCCACTGGAGAGGAAGGTATCACGTCGGAACGACAAATGTCCAGAAGAGAGTGTTTCAGGAGTTTGGAGACCGATCAATGGTTGAAAACCCAACAGCAATGTATCATGGAAAATGGAAATTCCAAGGCGTAAATCATGGATTTACCGAACCTCATGCAGTAGTAGCCCACTGGGATTCAAACGGCAGGCTACAACTTTACACTCCTCAGCAAGTTCCTCATTATGCTCATAGAGCCTTAGCAACGGTACTTGAAGTTCCAATGCATCAAATCAACGTGATTAGGACTTTCGTAGGAGGGGGATTTGGCGGTAAATCAGACCCGTTCCCTCATGAAATGTGTGCCGCTATTTTATCAAGGAAAGCTGGACGGCCGGTAAGAATTAATTTCGATAGAGAAGAGGTATTTTGGGTCAATCGAGGTCGCCATCCGAGTCATATCGAAGTTCAATTATACGCTGACGATGATGCTCGCATATCTGGATTTGATATTGATGCCCTAATCGATGGAGGGGGCTTTGCATCGTTTGGTCACGTTACGTCATACTATAACGGAGTGCTGGCAACTGCGCCTTATGAGTTGGGATCATTTCATTATACGGGTGCAAGGGTGTGGACGAATAAACCTGCCAGTGGAGCAATGCGTGGCCATGGTGCTGTAAATACCCGCTGTGCAGTTGAGGTTGGATTAGATGATATGGCGGAACAACTCCAAGTAGACCCCATCGATTTACGTTTAGCAAATTTGCTCCCACCTCATTCACGAACAATTTCTGGATTTAGGATTACATCAAACGGAATGAGAGAAGCTCTACAGAAGGTAAGAGAAGGTAGCGATTGGGACAATAAATTTAGAAAATTACCATTAGGAAAAGGCATAGGAATCGGTTGCGGTTTCTTTATTTCAGGCTCAGGCCTCCCAATTCACTGGGATCCGAATAAATTCCCGCATGCTACAGTTCACATGCAGATTGACATGGATGGTGGCGTGACAGTTCATACAGGTGCGGCAGATATCGGGCAAGGTTCTACCACAGCAGTAGCACAAGTTGTCGCTGAGGTTCTAGCACTACCGATAGAGATGATTCACGTGCGAAGTCACGAAAGCGATACAAGCCCTGTTGACCTAGGTTCTTATTCATCAAGGGTCACGTTCATGAATGCTAATGCGGCTATTAGAGCAGCTCTTGATATTCGTGAAAAACTTCTAAACGCAGCATGGGATATTTTGGGTTACCACCCAGATACGCTGGTTTTGAACGATAGGAGAATTTACTACAAACACGACCCAGCAATTGGTATTTCATATTTGGAAGCACTACACAAAGCTCAGGAAGACAAGGGAGCACTAATCGCATCTGGAGCATACAGATCTCCTCCTATGGGTGGCGTACACAAAGGAGCAGCGGCTGGGTTAGCACCTGCTTACTCATTCTCTGCGTATGTAGCAGAAGTAGATGTAGATGTTGAAACTGGGATAATAAAATGTACAGATGTTTGGGCTGCGCACGATTGTGGAAAAGCCCTGAATCCATTAGCGGTCGAAGGTCAAATAATTGGCTCGTGCCACATGGGGCTTGGTCAGGTTTTGACAGAACAAATGGTGTATGGAAGAACCGGTCACCTACAGAATCCTAATCTTTTAGATTACAAAATACCAAGCGTACACGAAATGCCTAACGTAACTCCGATAATTATCGAATCGTGTGACCCCGAAGGTCCATTCGGTGCAAAAGAAGCAGGAGAAGGTCCTCTGTTGCCGATATTGCCTGCTGTTGTAAATGCGGTTTATGATGCCATAGGAATACGAGTTAACGATTTACCTCTAACGCCAGACAAGGTTTGGGCGGCAATCGCAAAGAAAATGAAAGTAGAAGGGCTTGAAAATGCAACAGATCTTCCTGTTCCACGAATAGATTTCTCAGAATTACAACAAAAACTCGTCAATAGGGGAAATGAACATCAGGTTAGAGATAAGAAGCGCCAAACTACAGAAGACACAAGCGCCTACGTAAATGGTGTTCTGTTCGGATTCGACCCTAACATTCCTTTAGAAGAACAGGTAGAAGGATGGTCGCATGCAGATAGACCATCTGCAGAACAACTCGCTGAATTGGGTCTTGCAGGAAAGGCTTGGCTTAAGGAAGAACAAAGAAACATGGGGGGTGAAAATTAATGCTAATGCCACCGTTTATTTTGCATACTCCAAAATCTATAGAAGAAGCATGTAGTATCGCATCAGAATTGATTTCACAAAACAAATCATTTGATTGGATTGCTGGAGGGACAGATTTAATTCCAAATTACAAATGGCATATCAACCCAAAATCGGATGTTATTTCCCTTGCATCCATATCAGGTATTGATACTATTTCCATGCAGGAAATTGGTTGTATGGCAAGACTTCACGATATCGCTTGTAGTGATTCAGTTCACCCATTGATTGCAGAAGCGGCGAGTAAAGTCGCCTCCTCATTGATTAGAAGGAATGCTACAATAGGTGGAAATTTGTGTCTTGACACTAGGTGTTTCTGGTATAACCAGGCAGAGGAATGGAGAAGCAGTATCGATTGGTGTCACAAGTGTGATTGTGGAACAGGATCGGATTGTAGGGTTA
>JAYPOA010000041.1:0-14653 GCA_038130705.1 Methanobacteriota archaeon
TTCCACCTATCATTTCCAATACGTGAGCAACTGTCATTCTTGATGGAATTGCGTGTGGGTTGATAATAAGGTCTGGAACTATTCCATCTTTTGTAAACGGCATGTCTTCAGAGTCGACCAGCCTTCCGATGACTCCCTTCTGACCGTGTCTTGAAGCGAATTTGTCACCAACTTCTGGAACCTTGTGGGACCTAACCATGACTCTTACAAGCCTACCAGAATCCAAAGATTCTGTGACGTATACATTGTCAACATACCCTTTCTCACCGTGCCTTACAAGCATTGAAGATTCTCTTCTCTCTTGGGCTTGTAGGAAAGCACCTGCTCCTGTCTCTTCCAAGAATCTTGGTGGACTTGTTTTTCCAACGAGTACGTCTCCTCCTTCAAGATATTTCTCAGGATGAGGTAGACCGTCGCTTTCCAAGTGAAGGTATTCTTCAACTGGCTTTAGGCCCTTGACTTCTTCAAGTCCGGTTCCAGGTATTTCGATTTCTTCGACTTGACCACCTGGGAATCTCCTTCTCTCTGCGTTGTAAGTTCGGTTGAAAGTTGACCTACCAAGCGCTCTCTGAACGCTTGATCGGTTCATTATTACAGCGTCTTGCATGTTGTATCCGTGAAGGCTCATTACGGCAACAATGAAGTTTTGACCACCAGGTCTGTTGTCGAAATTTGTGGTATCCATAGCCTGAGTATGAGTGATCGATCTCTGAGGATAGTGTAACACGTGCAGTCTTGTATCTGGCCTCAATCTGTAATTTGAAGAAGGAAGCCCAAGGGATTGTTTTACCATTGCAGTTCCACCTGTAACACGAGGTGTTGAGTTGTGTTCAGGGTATGGAATTAGTGAAGCACACACACCCAATACAAGTTGCGGGTCGATTTCGCAGTGAGTGTGTTCGCTTGTGTATTCTAAAGGAACCTCAAACTCTGCGTTTGCTGAGTCTCCATTTGGTAGTTTGACCTTGGCCTGTAATTTTGCTACAGTTGCACCTGGTTCACCAAGATTCAACCACGTTATGGTTGAGTGGCTAACCGGTCTTCCAGCGTGTTCATTTCCTTCTGGGATTACTTCTGGAAGTACGAAAGGTCTCGGTGCGATGTAGAGGTCTTCTTCCTCATCAGCATCTATCCATTCTACGACACCTTCGTTCACTAAGTTGGTGAAGGTCAAATCGCCGTTTGCAACCATTTCAAGATGATTTTGGGTTAACCTTGGTGCACCGTCGTACAATATTAGTACCGGCCTTAGAATTCTTCCTTTATCTGTATTGATGAAAATGTCTCTGTTTGAAGCGTCGTACCTAATCGATACTTCCGGTCTTATTGAGCCTCTTCTGCGAGCATTCTTGAATTGTGTCAGCAAATTCTTTCCTCTCTTGTGGACCCCGTAAATGTCACCATTGACGTGGATTCTGTCGCCGTCTGTCCAATCGTCTGGTTGGAATACATCCATTTCATCAAGACGGCCCTTGATTTCATCTTCCGGTATAGCTTCAGAAATGTCAATCATCTGTGCTGCGTTCTTTACCAGACCACAGTTTTGACCTTCAGGAGTTTCGTTTGGACACAAACGTCCCCATTGTGTAGGGTGAAGGTCTCTTGCCTCGAAGTGCGGTTGGCTTCTTACGAGTGGTGATGTAACACGCCTCATGTGCGATAATGCGGAAAGATATGTGGTTCTGTCCAATAATTGGCTAACACCAGATCTGCCACCAACCCAGTTTCCTGTTGCTAATGCGTGCATGATTTTACTGCTCAATACGTCTGGTCTCAAACATGCAGTAATCTTCAACTCTCGCTTTCTGTTGTGGTGCCTTTCAAGTTGGTACTTTAGGTCTCTTGCAAGTTGGTTCATTGAAACACGGAAAAGATCCTCAATCAAGTCCCCAGCAAGCCTCACTCTCTTGTTTGCGTAGTGGTCCTTGTCGTTTGGTTTTCTATTTGTGATTGCCATTTCAAGAACTTGTCTTACGATTCTTCCTAAGAAAATCGCTTTCTTCTTTCTGTCTGCGACTTGGTCTCCCAAGTGAGGGAGTAGTTCTCTGTCAAGTAGTTGAATTACTCTTGCTTCACGATATTCCTTCTGTTGACCAGCTGCGAATTTCTTCTCGAGCCATCCATGTGCTTCTTCTGCTGAATCGACATTGTATTCTTCGTTGTCTTTGACTTCATTTATGTTCGCCACAATGTACTTGAAAGTTTCAGTTGGACCTGCAATTGCTTGGAAGAGTTCTTGATCGTTCTCTATTCCAAGAGCTCTCATCAATAGAACAACAGGGATAGCAGTAGTACCTGCGGTACTAATCTTGACCATCAGCATACCATCTCTTCGCTTTTCTACGGTTAGAGGTTTTCTCATTCCATCTCTCTGGGAGAAAATCTTTGCTACTTCTGTCTGCTTTGCATATCTGTTGTTAATTTCAATAGTTACACGGTTAGGTGCAAGATCTTCCATAGAAATTAACACTCTTTCGGTTCCGTTGATGATGAAATAACCTCCGGGGTCGAGTGGATCTTCGCCCTTCTTTCTCAATAATTTGTCAAGGACTTTTCTGTCTTCCTCGGACGTTGTTGGATGAAGTTGTCTATCGCCTGCAATGTGGCTCGGATGAAGATTACATCGCTTGCTTCTAACCATGATTGGCATGCTACCAACTTGAACTCCTTTTTCGGCAAGTCCTGGTTGTTCATCCTTGTAAATTGTGAAATCCATTTGAACTGGAGACATGTATGTTAATTTCCTTAACCTACACTCCATTGGTAGTGACGCATGGTCACTTCCGTCTGCTTCTCTGATATTGGGTTCCCCAAGTTGGATGTTTTTGAGTCTGATTACTATGTTTTGGTCGAGGACGTCGAGCTTGATTAGACCTCCTTCGTCATCGACTACATCTTCGTCTGTTCCAACTCTGATACTTCTTACGATTTTCTCCATTCGTGAGAGGGTGTTATCACTTGATGGGATACAATCATCGTAAGATGCAAGTTGGTGGTTAACTAAACTTCGTTGTTTGAAAAATGCTTCAATTATTTCCTTCATGATATCACCTCAGCTTAACTGCCCTCCACGATTAATCTGTAAGCAACTGATTTTCCAGCAGATGGAGATTTACGAATTACCTTCAGCACTCGGTCAGAAATCCATCCTGCAGGTAGCGGAACATAGTCTTCGGAGTCAGCATTTGCTTCCATCATCTTTTCATGAGATTCTTTTATCACTTGAACGACCGGGTCTGAAATCAGAATCTTTGGCAATAGTTCTTTGGCGAGTCTCATCTCTCCGGTTTCTGGATCTTTTTGTAGAAGCCCCCAAGGCTCGAGAGCTGATTCTTCATCTTCTTCTGGTAGTAGTTCTTGATGAGGAACCAGTACATGGTTGAGTACGTTGAATTTTTCGCCAGCAAGGTCTACTTCTTCAACCTCTACTATAGCGGATTTTGAGATTGTGATTTTCTTTCCTCTTTTCTTTTGCCTGCGGTTGCCTAATTCGGCGAGCGCATTCATAGCATCTGTGAAGGTTTGATCATCCTTGGAGACACCGAGAGTTGCGGCTATCTCATCAGCCGTCATAGATTTGATGTCGTTCATGTTGCGGTCGGTCGCCAACTTGTGAGCGTATTCTTCCGCAATTCCCATTTCCATTAGGCGTTTTTTTGTTGCCGACTTAACTACCATTCTGACACCCCGCATGCCCTCAGTACACTGTTCCTGAAGTTAGTCAGGCGGGCCTGACGGGGTTCGAACCCGCGACCGACGGGTTAAAAGCCCGTCGCTCTACCTGACTAAGCTACAGGCCCAAATGCAATCTTGGGCTTCTTGGCCGACCTACCACCTGTTATTAAATTCATCGCATAAAGAAAGGCACATAGAAACGGGCACTAAACTGAATTCTGATGGTTTTCCATTGATTTGCGATTTTATTCAGACACAAATAAAACCTTCGCCATTTTCAGAGGTACTGCTCACATGACCGATTGTAACCATTTTTCTGAAGAAAACATCAGGCGGGAAATTGATTATTCCATGCTGTCTTCAGAGGTTATTGAGTGGCGTCCTTCTATACACCATTGTTTTGAAATAATTGTACCAAAGACTGTCTATCCTCCAAGAGAAGATACTGAAATGATCGCGGAAAAATTAATCTCAATAGGACCAGTAAATGGTTTGAAATTTTTGGAAATAGGTTCTGGATCTGGAGCGATTAGCATTTTAGCTTGTTCGATGGGATGGGATGTCTATTGCTGTGATATCAATCCATTTGCAGTGGCTGCAACAAAGGGTAATATTCTGGCAAATGGTTTCGACGCTGTTGTAAAAGAAGGGGGAGTAGGACCAGAAAAATTTCCTTTCCCTGAAAAATTCGATTTAATAATCTGGAACTTGCCATATCTAAGAGAATTTACCGAGGACAGATTAGGACCTCTTGAGGATGCTTCATTAATAGATAACGATAAATTGGGGCTCGACGTTAGATTAGTTACCAGCATATTAAGTAATGACCTGCTTACAACATCGGGATACGCTTGGATTTTATGTGATAAAATGAACCTAAAAAAATCATATAAATTATCACACAGAATCATTAAAAATTTAGCATTTGAAGATGGTGAAGAGATTGTTTTAGTTGCTCTGTGGCAATCAAATTGTTATGAAAATAAACTCTTCTTGGAAGAGACCACATCCACAAATGACACAATACTTTCCTTCGACAACAATTACAATCACATTTACTCCTCAAAGCAAACAATCGGAAGAGGGAGGCACAATAGAAAATGGGAGTCTATCAGCCGTTCATTTGCTGGCTCGTGGGACATATCTGAGCATAAAGATGTGCCACCAGGTTTGTTACAACTTGCAGCTGCAAAAGCAGTGTTGTCAACAATTGATCATCCTGAAATTACCGTAAAATGGCCAAATGACATAATGTTAAAGAAAAGGAAATTAGGTGGTATTTTGATTGAATCTGTTTCCAACGGAAATTCAACAAAAATAGTTTTAGGTATCGGTATAAACGTTGATTCGGACAATTTGGAACGTGAATTTGCCTACTCATCCCTTTCAGAGATATCTGAGATTAACATTCACGATTTGGACCTAAGTCTAAACAATAACATTGCAAGTATTTTTGAGAAGAATGACAAATTGCCAGAATTTGATTTTGAATCGATTTTGCCGGAAATGAAATTAGCAATCAAAAATTTTGGCGTCCCAGTTTTCAGAGAAAGGGAATATCCAAATTTCGACTTGTCGAAAAATGGCAAATTAATAATCGGCATGTTAGAAATCGATGATATCGAAGATGTAAAGTGGATTTAATCTTCCAGTAATGCCTCTATCGGTTCATATGTTTTCTTAGCATTTTTCTTCCATATTCCAAATGCTAGTATAGCAATGCCAATTGGATACATTATGAAATCCATAATTACGCCTCGGCTGAGATTATACTCAATCTCTGCTGATTCTAATGCAAGTATTTGGAACGTATGGACTCCATCTTCCTCAGCTGTAAATTTCCACTCGTTCTCTACATTATTTGAACTATATTCCATGTCACCTGACGGCAAAACAACTGTCGGTCGGACAATACCTTCGTTTACTGAAATCGTGAAAACATCGCCTTCTGATAAATCATATTTTACAGTGTATTCATTACCTTCTCCATCATCAATAGATGTTGGAACAGTCCATGTTTGAATCACTAACATAACTAGGAGAATTGATGCCCCGATGAGAATCATAACATCCTCGCTCTTAACCGGCGGTGCTTCTCCTCCTGCGCCCATGATAACCCCACCATTACATTACTCTTCAACGCTTTCGAGGTTTATTTGGTAATCCCATTCGTTCTCTTACCAATTTAATTTTACCACTTGAAGTCATTGAAACAACCCTTCCAGAAGAAAGCGTATCTCTTACCGATTCGAAATCCTCAAGCTTGACTTGAAGTATGCACTTTTCGTTATCGAAATCAAAAAGCCTAACCGGTAATTCTGAGAAAAAATCGATAAGTTCAGAGCGTTTTGAGAAACCGGGACAATGGCATCCTATCCATCGTCTTTTACCTCGGAGAGCTTTGGACAATCTCTTCGGCATAAAAATTCCTACAGGGGCATCTGTCTTAACATAATGGCCCATCAGCAGTAACAACGGGGCGGGTCAATGTCTGAGGAAAATATGGAGTCTATGAAACAAATTAGTTTCTTAGATTTGATAAAAAATATGTTCTCTGCAAGGACATTACCTCACATTGTAATGATTGGTGTAGTCTCAATAATACTCCTGGCTCTTGTTAGTAGTCAAGAAAACTTTGTGTCATTTGCTTTTATTTCTCTATCTGCATCATACGCTTTGATTGCTATTTTATCAAATAATGAAACCGTACAGTCCTTGATAACGTTGCCAACAGAAAAAAGCGACAGTAAACTCAGTGTCAGATTCATCCTCAGTTTTAGAATTACCATCGTCCCCATACTTCTATCCAGCGTCATTATGGGCTTGTTGTGGTATAGTTTAGGAGGAAATGACAACTCGTGGATATCTCCTTTATTGGCATCATTATTCATAGTCTGGTCGATCGCACAAGCCGCATCATTTCGCACTGGTATGGTGGAGTGGCTCGCAAATGGATTGGGCGATGCTAAGTTGCATGATTACAAGGAAAAAATTTCAACCGCATCTCAATTTGCAATAGTACAATCATTTGCATTTGTATTAATTTGGGTTGGACAGGCTGTGAGTAATGCGGAGTCGATGTCGTTTAGTGATGCTTTGAAAGGTGGTTTCTTCTTCCTGATAATATCTGTTCTTCTCCAATTCTTGACATTGAGAATAACACGTACAGAAAGAGAAAATTCTGGATTTGAAAAAGGGATGGCTGCATTTTCGTTCAAATGGATGATCATTGCGCAAGTTTTCATCACATGGCACGCATTTAGTGTTTACAGAAGGGCCATGATGGATCCAACCGAAATTTCCACGATATTAGAAGAAGGATTCCTAATGGCATTATCCGTAATTTTTGCAGTATGGTCGTTGACGACTTATACTGTTCGTGATGGAAAAAGATTGGTTTCAGAGAACGCATCACTTCCGCTTGGAATTTCTTTTGGATATGCTTATGCGGGTTCAGTAGCAATGCTGACAGGTACATTTGAAAGCCTTAGAGAAGTCATGATTTTCGGACACGTTTTGACAATCTGCACTATGATTCTCCTGATGAGACCAACATTGAGAGCAAGCCGTGTTTCAACTGAAATTTTAACCAGAGCAAGAGCAGTTGACATATCTACAATCGATGAAGAAGAGGCTGAAATTACCGAAGATGATGAAGAAATTTCAGAGGAAGATGATTGGCAAGAAAATGAGAAAGTTGATTGGGATAGTAAAACAGGAATTGAGGAAGATACGGATTGGAATTCAGAAGAAGATGAAGCTCCTAGCGATTAATCTATAGAAATCTGACTTACTTCATCGAGGCCAGAAACTACGGCTACAACTCTTATTCTTCCGACTAAATCTTCGCTTACCCTTGCCCCTAATATTACCTGAGCATCTTCATGGAATCTCGAAGTAAATGCATCAGCGATGGCCCCAACCTGACCTACAGTCATTCCGTGACCACCTTCGATTTGTAACAAACATGCTTTTGCGCCATCAAAGGAAAGGTTAGCCAATGGCGCACCTAATGCATCTTGAAGAAGTGATTCTGCATCATCTGGATCTCCCTGGCCGACCAAGAGTGTTGAGCCTCCTGAGTGCCCTACAATAGTTTTCAAATCCATCATATCGAGATTAATCAAGCCAAGACGTAATAGAGTTCTAACCAAACCATCTACAAATTCTTCGACCCAAGAGGCTCCAACTCTCCAATCAGTACCTCTTTCTCTTGCTTGCCATGCAAGCCTGTCCAATTCCAATCTAACACAGACATCTGAACTAGCATCCAATTTTGGAAGGCCTTCCTTCGAAACCTTTGCCCTTGTTTCTTGTGCATCAAATGGAACCGCTGCGATTGAGATAACTATTGCACCTGCAAGTCTTGCTTGACGTGCGAATTCAGGAGATGCCCCGGTACCCGTACCGCCACCCAATCCAGTCAGAATTATTACGAGTTCAACCTCATTCAACAATTTCCTAACTACTGAAGATGCATTTCTCATCCTCTGTTCTCCTAAAGGAGGAAGCGCAGCGCAACCGGATTCATCAGATTGATTGCCAAGTCTGATAAGATGTGCTTGATCGTAATCGAAGGAAGAATCATCTGAATCTATCAGAACTAAATCCGCATTCTCACCACAAATTAGGTGGGCCCTTTTTGCCCATGAACAACCTAAACCGCCTATGCCTGCGATTAGAATTTGGGCACCATCCATGATGTCGCCTACTCTTTGAGGTCTATCAATCTCTTCCTACGTATCGAAGATATCTACGCCGAGCATCCCTAGCCCATGAATTATCAGGTTCGAGTGATAGAACTTTGTTGTAAATCTCTACCGCTTTTTCGAAATCAGAAAAATGCCTTCCGTACAAGTGTCCCAAATTATTCAACGCCGGAATACATTCTTCATCCTCTTCCAACATAGCGAGTAAAATTTCTTCAGCCTTACCCAGATTATTTCTCAACATTTCCTCTTCAGCGTTGTCAAGTTGTTCGAGTTGCTCATGGCTCAAATCATAGGTATTGTCAAAGGCATAATCTGACATAGCTAACCCTCAATCTTATTCATCATATGGTTTGTCATTTCCCGACTGTATGAATATTTGGCAAAAATGTAACACTGCATCCAAAATTATGGAAAATAACAAGCAACGATTATAGGCGAAATGACGGTCGGATTAACTAAGTGGGATTAGCCATGCGTACGCAGAAGGTTTTCGTCCGAAGTTTGGTGTCCCTTATTCTAGTTTCTTTGATGCTTTTACCCGGCCTTGGAAACGCTTACCCAAGTGGCATTGGCGGTGAAGAAGTTTGGGCAGGCGGAGATATTGACGATGTAGCCAAGGAAGGTTGCTTGTGTCATGCGGCAGAACCATCTAACTCTGTCATGATAGTTCTCGATGACGTCCCATACACCTGGGCAGCAGGGGCAACTTATGACATGAGACTCGAGATAATCGGAGGCCCAGAATCCTCGAATGGAGGCTTCTCTGCAAGAGTCAGCGCAGGAGAATTCTCAGGAGATGGACAAAATTGGAATGGTGACACAATGACGAGGACTCACCAAAACGCCAACAGCAGAATTTACACTATTAGCTGGACTGCTCCAGAAACAGACTCGGGTATAGTCAACTTTTGGATAACAGGAAACGCAGTCAACGGCAACGGCGCCCCTGACGGAGATTTATGGAATCAACTTCAATTCAGCCTGTCTGAAAACGGGACAACTGAAGATAAGAGAGGAACCAAGACCTTGATTGCCGGCAGTGGAACTCCAGAAGCTCCCGAGAAATCATCAGGCACTATCGATATCTCTACCATGGGGGCAGGATTCAGAGCACATTGGTTAGGATTGTTAGGATTTGGAGCAGTAATTGCTGTAATCATTTTCTGTGGTTTAGTGCTAAGATACGGATTCTCCACATCATACAAAGGTCGCAGCAATCTTCTAAGATTGAGATACAAAGTTAACAGGAGAGGTGACCAGTAATGGCTAAAGATACAATTACCCAACTGTTAGAAAAAGTAGCGGCTGGCAAAGTAAGCGTCAAAGACGCAAGAACTGCTCTGCAAGATGCTTCCCTTACAGAGGAGCAGATGGATGCCGCCATCAATCATGGAGTTTTCAACCCTGCAGAACCAGGCACTGTCATCTCTGCGAGTTTAGCACCTTCAGGTAACTCCGCCTTGACTTTGTTTTTCTTTGCATGGGGAATTTTCTGGACATTATACTGGTTTAGCACAATGCTCTACGGTCTACTAAACGGTAGCGCATGGGACCAACAACAACTTTCCTACCATCTTGCTATGGGATTAACGACCCTTCTGATGATGGGTATTGTATACATGAAATGGGTACTGCCTGACAAAATCATTGTCAAGCATTCACAAAACAAATACATACCTGAGCATCAAAAGGACTGGAGAGAATATAACTGGTGATATCAATGGATGGCATGAGACTCAGACCGGCACCTTCAGAGAGCGGAAACTCCGCAAATGCTCTTGGCGATATGCAAGTCAATCGCAGGCAGTTCATGAGATATGGATTCAACGCATCAGGTGGTGTTTTAGCAGCAAGTTTAGGTGCGTTAGGATTCGCTTCAATTCTACTTCCACCATCAGGAGATAGTGGTGGTGACTCGGCGGTTAAATTCTGGGCAAAAGGTCGTGAAGATGAGGCTTGGTATGGCGCTATGCACCTACAACCCATGACCAAGTCTTCGTTTGAAGCTGAGGCTGCCAAGTCGAATGTCGGAATGGCGGGAGCACAGGGTGTATGGAATGGACTTCCTGTGATCGTCAACTACGTCCCACACTCCACCAACGCCTCCAAGCCGGTAGCGGATAATTTACCTCGATTTCAAGAAATGGCAGGATATGACATCGCAAAGAATTACGTTGGACATGCTACAGAATTCTTACTATCAAACCCTGATGTCTTCGACCCAAATAACAACTTGGTTATGTCATTCGGAAGATGTACTCACCTTTGTTGCATTCCAGGTTGGCAACTAGTTTCAAACTCCTTTACCGACGATAACTGGACCCCTGGCGGTGGTGACGATGGTGGAACTAAGATGTTCTGTATCTGTCACTCCAGCAGATTTGACCCAACCGCAATCGAAGTCAATCGAAACGCTAACAGGTCGAACGGTCAGATGTTCGAATATCTTGGAATTAGAAGAGCTGGAGGACCTGCACCTGTAGGATTACCAATCATTCCTATCATCATGAACGGGGACACTATCGAAGCGTCCACAGAATATACGGGCTGGTTGACCTACTGCGACTGAGGTGGATATGATGAGCACGATATTTTGGGTTCTTTGGTTTTTCATAGCCTTCATTATTGTATTAATTGCATTCACTCTTAGGAAAGAGAATGAGGATGTCCCTCGAAGAGAGATTCTAAGAGCGGTCGAAACCTCTGGGAAAATGGGTTTGGCAGAGAGGACCTTCCTTTGGGTGTTCTCATTCTTAGATACGAGATTCAGAATCCAAGATTACTGGAACATGAGCAAAGGTGCATATTACAACATGCATCGACAAATGCCACTCACTCACGCTGAGAAATACAAACTGAGAATCATTTGGTATTGGTATCCTTTGTATTGCTTGGGAGGAATATCATTCCTATCTTTCATTATCCTCGTTATCACGGGTACAGTCCTCGGAATTTACTACGTTCCTGGTGGAGAAGGAGACCCCTCGCCTGCGTATGCAAGTATGGAATACATCATGACTCAACTACCATTTGGATACATAATAAGAGCAGTTCACCACTGGGGAACTCACTTCATGGTAGCGTCAGTATTCTTGCACATGTGTAGAGTATATTTCACTGGAGCATACAGAAACCCACGTGAACTTAATTGGTTGATTGGAGTTGCACTGATGGCACTAACAATTGTTTTTGGTTACTCAGGTTATCTTCTACCTTGGGATACCTTAGCATACGGAGCTGCAGTTATTGGAATCAACCTCGCAAACGCAACACCACTAATTGGAAAGTACATCGCTACACTACTTTTCGCTGGTTCATCACTTTCCCCAAGAACTGTTACGAGAATGTATTTCATTCACGTATTCATTCTACCAGTGATAGTTACCACACTGATCATAATACACCTGTTCATAGTGTGGGTTCAGGGAATTGCGGAGCCGCATTGATAGGAGGTGAAAGGTATGGGATTAATGGAAAATTTAGGTGCTGTTGCATCAACATACATGGAAGAAAAAGAAAAACTCCAAACCGCAGAAGAAAGAAGAAAGCGAACAAGATCAGGACACGGTTTCTGGCCTCATGAAGTCTTACGTGATTCACTAATCTTTGGTTTCATGATAGCAGTATTGCTGTTCTATGCATGGCTCATTCCACCTCCACTGCATAGTGCTGCTGACCCATTCGCACAAGCAGGATTCGTTTTCCCAGATTGGTACGTGCTGTTTTCATATGGATACCTAAGATGGGGAGAATATTTGCCTCAGTTTGACGTTCCACTCGGACCTGTTGGTGATTTCTTTGGGCAACCATCATTCCCATGGAACGCAGCATGGTGGGGAGCATTCCTAACTGGAATACCTGTCGGAATTCTCGCACTACCACCTTTCTTGGGAGGTCGTGAAAAGAGACCTGTTGAAGACCCATGGTTCGCAAGTGCTGGAGTTGTTTATCTTGCACACATTTGGTTCATCTCCGTATTCTCGATCAATATCTTCTTGGAGTTGTACGGTAAGAATCGAAGTGATTACTGTAAATTAGATAGTAACGGAGATTTATTGTGTGGAACGAGAGATCCTTGGATTGCAGACTTGTTCAACATGATACCGTGGGTCCTTACAGGAATACTGTTGTGGATTATGATATATTTCATCGCAAAATGGTTATTCAATAATGCATGGGGTGCAAGATTCACTCCTGCTCACGGCAAGAGTTTGGTAATAGGAGCCTTCATCGTTGCTACCGCAGCAAGCGTTGTTACTTACCCTGTATATGACAACGGATTCTGGGATGCTAAGGGACTACTGACGATAGCCGATTATGATGAACTTGAAGAAATGAGGTCGCAACCAACGGATGTTCAAGTTCATGAGGTAAATGAATTTATGACACTTCAAGGATTTGAAGGTGATATTGTACCAGCTGCTGCCTGGATGGATTGGAACATATACCAACCTACGAGATACTACATGATCGATTTCGCAGATAATAATGGACATCAGGATCTAGATTCAGGAGTGAATGGAGCCAATGGAATCGATAACTACACAGGAGATGAAACCATCTGGGCCTCGGGTACTTTCTCGATATCTAATCAGTATTGGCCAGATGATATTGATTTCAAGACTGTTCCAGTTGACGCTACTTGCTCAACTCGCGCAAGTGAGGTCATCATTGACGGTGGGTTATCCACATCCAGAATGATTCAATCAAGCCTCATCATTACCGATAGAGACAGCGGTAAGACTGTAATCGACACAGACTGTGCATCTGGTGAAACTGGAGTTGAACTTGGTGCTGGACTATACGATTACGAATTCAGAGTCAATTCAATAGACCAGCTCGCGGCTAATGACACAGTCACTGTGGAAACCGCATTTACAATCAAAGCATTCCAACCGCTACTACTGTATGGAGAGAATGCTGGTAATGGATTAGCAGGAACCACTGTCGACTTATCCAACTCTCTAAACATGGAACTTGAAGGAGAACACATGAGTGTTACAGAAAATCCAACCTACCATGCAAACCCTAAGGCACTTGATGCTAAATTGACCTATGCAATGTTTGTCCCTTGTGTAACATTAGGAGCAATTGTATTCGTCTTGCTCAGAAATATGGCGAGAGGATATGAATTCGAAATGAACAAGTGTTACGGCTGTGACCTATGTGATGATGCTTGTCCAGTCCGATTGTTCAATGCCGGAGACAAACTGAACATCATCTACAACTCTTGGAACAACGAAGACGATGGTGTCCCGATGTATTCATGTCTAACATGTACTGCATGTACCAATGCCTGCCCACAATTAGTAGATTATGACTCATATGTTGACATCAGAAGAACTCTGATTGTAGGTGGACCTGCGGCAGAGATACCTCACACTGTTCTTCAAGCGGTTCTTGCAGCAGAAGCAGAAGAAGAAAGCGGTGCTGACTTCATAGCAGTTGAAGACTATCCAATAGATTCCAACATTGGATACTATCCCGGATGTGTTGACTATCTTGACCAAGAAATGGTTTTCAGTCACCTAAATGAAGGTGAAATGAACCTAGGCGAAACCACCACTGCAGCATTTACTCTGTTTGAAGAAATGGGCGCTGATGTATCATACCTCGGCAGAGACTTCCTGAAGTGCTGTGGCCACGACCAAAAGTGGCAAGGATTGAATGAAGTATTTGAAAAACTGAAGGCTTACAATCAAAAGAAAATCGAAGCATCTGGAATTGATACTCTTGTTTCATCATGTGCTGAGTGTTTCAGAACGTTTGCAAGGGACTATGAATTAGATGGCGTCAAAGTAATGCACACCACTGAGTTCCTAATCGAGAACGGGTTCGATATGAACATGAAGGCTGAAAATGACGTAACAGTAACCTACCACGACCCGTGTAGACTTGGAAGACAAATGGGAATCTACGAAGAGCCCAGAGAACTGGTTGCTGGAGTCGAGGGTGTAGAACTTGTTGAAATGGAGCATCATGGAGAAGATGCAATGTGTTGTGGAGTATCAAGCATGATGTCTTGTAATGAAAATGCAAGAGCATTGAGAATTTCAAGAATGGAAGAAATCAAAAATACTGGTGCTGACATGATGATCACATCATGTCCAAAGTGTGTTTCTCACTTCGAATGTCTGAAATTTGAAGATGAAGAAAAGTATGACATTGAAATTCTGGATGTAGTTTCATTCTTAGCGAGACAAGTCGAAGCTAAGAAGTCTCTAATCGATGAAACTGCTACAACCAATATTGGCGTTGAAGCATAA
>JAYPOA010000042.1:0-14595 GCA_038130705.1 Methanobacteriota archaeon
CCCCTTTAATAGATAATTAATAAATTTATTTTATATTTAATTAATTAATTTCTTAGTTATCGAAAATACGAGATTATTATTTCAACCATCATTTGTTTACCTAAATGCCGTAGTGCATGCATTTTGCACGGCGCTCCAAAATGCTGGATTGAAAGTGATTTGAAAATAAATATAAGTCAATTTTTCAATCACAAGAATTAGACATATCGGGGCCGATTCCCGTCATTATTTCTCCATCTTTCCAATATCCTCGATACATCAACGCCGTCTGGAATGGAATCTGAATATTCTCATTAGAATCAATGGCGATCACTCCTCCACGCCCTCCAAGTGGAGCAACCATGTCGAGCATGCTCTTGCATGCAACTTCTAGTGATTCACCAAGCCGTAGTCTTGTCGAAACCTCATGCGCCGCACAGGTTCTGATGAAAGCTTCACCAACTCCTGTGCAGGAGACTGCGACCTTTTTATCAGCCCAAGTACCTGCTCCAATGATTGGTGTATCTCCAATTCGACCGTCAGGTTTTCCAGTCATACCACCAGTGCTTGTTGCGGCGGCCAACACTCCGTTTTTATCAATTGCAACAGCGCCTACTGTGCCCATTCCTTCATCATGGTCTAACATAGCAGAATCGTCTTCGTCGGTAGATCCTGGTCTAGATTTTGCATCTTTCCATTTTTGCCACTGCGCCTTTCGTAAATCTGTTATTAGCCAAGCCTGTTCGACTTTCTCAACACCGTTCTTTATTGCAAAATCATCAGCAGCGACACCATTTAGCATCACCGGCCAATTATTGTCTAATACCAGTTTTGCCGCACGAATAGGATGGCGGATTTTTGTTACATTAACGACTGATCCAGCGGCACTATCTTCTCCTCTCATGATGCTTGCATCCATTGTTACGCTTCCGTCTGCAGCTAATACTGAGCCAATTCCGGCATTGAATAATGGCTCATTCTCAAGCATTTCAACTGCTAATGTCACAGCTTCTGTAGAATCTATACCGTCTTCCAATAGTGTTCCAATTGTCGTAAGAACATTCTCCATGCAGGCAATTCTTTGTGGATCTAAATCAGTTGGGCCTTTCCACGGTCCATCTCCACCGGCTCCCCCGTGAATGGCGAGCCGAACCATTTAGTGCACCTCAAGCCCTAGTTACCGCAATAATTTGCTGTGGCTGTGCCGGCCTGTCACCAGGCAGTTTCTGGCAACCTTCGATTGATTGAACGACATCCATCCCTTCTACGACTTCACCAAATACTGCATGGTTACCATTTAACCAAGGTGTGGCAACGGTCGTGAGGAAGAATTGGGAACCACCAGTGTCTCTTCCAGCATTTGCCATGGATAAAATTCCAGGTCTGTCGTGTTGCATTGAAAGGGCACTTGCTTCACAAGGAATCTTCCAACCCGGGCCTCCTGTACCAGCCATTCTGCTCATTGGGTCCTTTGAGTGAGGGCATCCACCTTGTATCATAAATTGTTCAATAACTCTGTGAAAATGAAGTCCGTTGTAAAATCCTTCATCGACCAATCTCAAGAAATTCCCAGTGGTTTCTGGTGCTTCTTCTGTAAAGAGATGAATTCGAATATTTCCAGCGCTTGTTGACATAATTACATCGGTCATGGTAAGTGCTAATCAAAAGCCATTGATGACCCTTGCGATGTAACTCTCAATGAGTTTGAGGAGCGGCCGCATTTACATCTGGGGAAACTCCATCGGAATATCTTTTGAAATTGTCATTGAACATGTTCGCCAATTTATCGGCTGTAACGTCGTAAGCTTGTCCATCTTCCCACGTTTGTTTAGGAATCAATACTTCAGAAGGTACGCCTGGACATGAGGTTGGGATTTCAAACCCAAATCGGTCATCAACAATGTACTCAACATTGTCTAAATCACCATCCAGTGCCGCGTTTAGCATTGCTCGGGTGTATTTGATTTTCATTCGATTACCGACGCCATATGGTCCACCTGACCAGCCGGTGTTGATGAGCCAAGCCGTTGAACCATGCTCATCCATCTTTGACGACAATAAGTCCGCGTAAACTCCCGGGTGCATTGGCATGAATGGCTCACCGAAACAAGCAGAGAATGTGGCCTGTGGTTCTGTTACACCAATTTCAGTTCCAGCTACTTTAGCAGTGTATCCTGAAATGAAGTGGTATGCCGCTTGGGATGGCGTAAGCCTGCTTATTGGAGGTAATACGCCAAACGCATCACAGGTTAGGAAAATCACGTTTTGAGGATGACCGCCCTTACTATCTGCAGTTCTATTATCTATGAATTCGATTGGGTAAGATCCTCTGGTATTCTCGGTTTTACTCGTATCAAAGAAGTCGGGAATATTATTTTCATCTACGCCAATATTCTCTAGAACTGTGCCCTTTCTCTTTGTTGTACCAAAGATCTCAGGCTCGTCTTCTTCTGAGAGGTTTATGAGTTTAGCATAGCAACCGCCTTCAAAATTAAACACTCCATTAGCGCCCCAACCGTGCTCATCATCACCGATTAGCTCTCGCTTAGGGTCCGCAGAAAGCGTTGTCTTACCCGTTCCAGAAAGTCCGAAGAAAACAGCGGTGTTTTCGCCATTGGTGTTTGCTGAACAGTGCATAGGTAGAATGCCTTTCTTTGGCAGAATAAGATTCATGATACTAAAGATGGATTTCTTAATTTCTCCAGCATACCTTGTGCCTCCGATAATTACTTCCCCCTTTTGGTAGTTTACAATTACGAAACATTGTGAGTTTAGCGAACTATCATTCGCTTCGTAGTGAGGTGCATGGTAAACAGTAAACTCTGGTGAGTGGTTTTCCAACTGTTCTGCAGTGGGTCTGACAAACATGTTTCTAGCAAACGCATTGTGCCAAGCGTTTTCGTTGATAACTCGAATCTGTAGAGCTTCGGATTCTTCTGCTCCACAAAATAGGTCTTGAACAAATAGGGATTCCCGTGAAGACAGGTGATTTATCACCTCAGCCTTCAATCTTTCAAATGAATCATCATCGATCGACACATTCACCTTTCCCCAATTTACATCACCCGATGTTGTGGCTTCTTCAACAATGAATTTGTCATTTGGTGAGCGTCCGGTCCTTTCGCCGGTTTCCGTAACTAATGCACCCTCTGCTGTAAGGAAACCCTCATTTCTTTCGACTGCAAGGTCGATTAGCGATAAATTGTCTAAATTCCAGTATATTTTGGCATCAGTATTGATGCCGCTATCTGAGAGGTTACCCGACGGGTCACCTACATCATTCGCCATACCAACCCCAGCCAAAAGCACTCTTTGTCCCTTACGGTTTGAAAACACAAAAACAGTCCAAGAAATCCCCCATTTCCTGAATTTGAAACCGAGATATTGAAAGCCGTTAGTATCGAGGTGATGATATGGAGAAAGAGTCTGAGGACGAACTCATCTCCAAGAAGAAATTCCAAAAAGCGTCTGGTGTTAACCTTGATAATTTCCTGATATCATCTGTAGAGGATGAAACCATTGCAGAAGAAACTACAGAAAAGGAAGTTGATGAAGCGATGGGTGAAGTCGTTGAATTGTTTACTAAAGAGGTAAAAAGCGAGGTCAACCGAGACGGTACTGTTGACCAACCCCCAGAAAGAGACACTGTGACCGAATATGCCGTTGAAGGTGAGAGAAGACTTCACTTTGGGCTAATGGTTGCAATGGTAGTCGTTTGGTCAGCGATTGGTGCAGTTGTAGGTTTAACACTCGGCCCAACTCTCGCTACAGTTGGATTATTGTCGATGGCATTATTTGGCCTATGGCTTGGGGAAATATGGATTCCCAAAAACCAAATGCACATTCTAGGTGTTACATGGGTAATTATTTCGATGAAACTACTCTATGGTTTAGCAATCTCAATGCATTCCTGGGATTGGATAACCCAAACCCAGTTAGGGCTGAGTCTTCTTGGCCTTGTCGCTTTGAACATTGGAATAGCACAAAGACATGATGATGATGCAATTGCTACTCAAGCTACCATCGTTCTTCTTGCAATAGGTTCAGCAGCAGGTGAACCATACGGCGAGGAAGGGGTTGCAATAATGATTGCAATAGGAACATTACTTCTTCACGGACTTGCTTATTTCAGAAAATCAGGGAATCTTGCATCGCTCGGAATTGCAGTTTCTTACCTGTGGATTGGAGTACATGCAATAAGTAACAATTGGGAAATATTCTCGATAAAAATTCGGCCGTTTGAAGATGAATTATTATTGTTCATACTGATGTTTGCAGTAACCAGTATAAATTCAATAACAGCTACGCGTTTCGCCAAAGAAGAAAATTGGTTTTCTTCAGCATTTTATTCGATGGGTCTGGGTAAGCCTGGACTTTGGTCAGTTTCAGTTGGTCTTGGAATGATTGGGGCGTTGTTGGCAATAGCTGCAAACCGTCTTGAAACCGGATATGCTTTGGCGCAATTGATACTTCTCATCTCTGCATTTGCTCCTTCATATTTGGTTGTTCGCGGTGTCGATTGGAATAAGTTAGTTCCGTTTGTATTGTGGCCTGCACCTTTGCTATTGTGCATCCTAATATTGATGGTGAGAGGTTTAATCGGAATACCGATATTAGACGCATATTCGATTTATGCAACTATCAGCGCCATTCTCACAGTTATCTTGATTCTAAACCATCAGCAATCGGTATCAGATCATGTACTTTGGGTAGGTTCAATTATCATTGTAATTTTGTTAACCCTTTTAGTAAATGCGGAAACCCATGATGGTGCAAGGAATCTGTTGATTTTACAATCAATTGTATGGCTCGGTCTTTCGTGGCTCTCTCTTCAAAGAGATTCACCATCTCTTGCTGGTACTGCAGTAATTGCACCTTGGATGTGGATTCTCTTCTTAGCAGGAAATCTGGAGAGCAAAATAATTTCACACGACCTAATTCCAATTAATATCGACCAATATGATTTGTCGTATTACATGTTAATCTTAGTGCTTTCTCAGGTTCCTATAAATCTGAGTTTGGGTGAAAGTGGGGTAAATCTTGCAGGGAAATTATCTGGCATGTCAGAATTAAGCGCAAGGCTAAGAGATAGTGGCTATCTCAAATTATGGAATATAGGGTTTATTTTCAGTCTGTTTACTATTGTCATGATAACCAATGTCAATATCTTACCTGCAATTGGGTTAATTGCAGTAATGAGCGCGTTAGCGATATCTCATTCCGTGATTATATTCATGGGCAAGCATCAAGGCACTCCGAGGCTTATTCTCATCGCCTGGGGTATTGCCGCAATTATCATGCAGTGGAGATTTGGCTACTCTTCAATTTGGATGAGTGTGTTAGTTTTCTGCTCAATTCTGATGATGATGCACGCAGAGAAAAATTTCCAGAAATTCATGGAGGGAAGTGAAACAAGCGAAAACAAAATTATGCCTGATTATCTAATTACTACAACTTTAGGATTTATTTCTATTATTTTCCTTATTTTTGCCTTGGACCAGCCAATAACAAGGCCATTAGAAACAAGTACGATACTGCCTGAAGGAGTTGAAAATCTCCGAATTTCAGCAATTGTAGCGATAGCTGCAATTTCAATATTGTATTTACCAAGAGCCTCCAAATTAGAGAAATTACTTCCTTCAGCAATTATGTCTCTCGCAGTGATCATCATTCTCGCAATCACCGCAAATTCGTATGAGGATTCGACAGTAGCCGTTGTCACAGGTATTTACTTTGTATTGTGTGGAGCATGGTTAGCATTCCAGGGAGATCTTCGTTCCCGAATGAAAGAGGTATCAAAACGCAATGAAAGAATGCAAAAATACATTGAACAAAAACAAATCAATTCCGAATTAGAAAATGACTCCGATTCAAAAATAAGGATGATCGACCCAGAATTAATTCAACTTGCTGAAAAGCAGAAAAAACGTTCAAGAAGAAAATCCGCTGAAGGAGAATATGATTTGGTAGTTGGCGATATTCAGCATAAACCGACAATAGTGATTTCATTTATCTTAGTAACAATGTTGTTTGGAATATACGCCGCTTGGATTTCTGCAACTTCGATTACGTCAATAGCAGTTGCATCTTTCATCTCAATCCTATTCATCGCAATAGCTCGTTGGAGGTCGCAACAAGTCAACATGAATCTACCAGACATTATGGGCATCGAATCTCCCGTGGCAATCTCAATGGCAGGGCTAACCCTGATACATGTTGCGGGAAGGTTAGGAGATAAGCGAGTAACACTTGATTATCAGTGGGAATTACTCATTTTGTTATGCGCTCTCATAATTCTTGGATTTATCTCATTGGTAGGAAGAAAAGACTTGGGCCTAAGAATTCCTTCAGTTCTAGAAGGGATTGTAATTTTACTCATGTCATCACGTATTCTAACATCGTTGATGGGAATTGACAAAATTCAAACATCACCATTCGAATTTTCAACATACTCATGGTCAGTACCGGTTTGGTCTCTTGAGATATTTTTGGTAATGGCAGTATTATTGTTTGAATGGGTAGAATCGGAGAGATTGAAGCGAGATCTTAGCGACCATAGAGGCGCTGCAGGAAGATTTGGATGGTCTGCAATGGTGGTTGTAATATCGTTCGGAATAGCGGGAATTTTAGCATGCTTACTAGCAATTAGGAATTCAATACGCTGGATTCAGCCAGCGGTTATCGTAGGAGTTGGTCTTTTCCTTCCATTTAGTTGGAACGCTCTTGGTAACTGGGTGACGGTATTAGACGGAACAACTCCATCATTCATAATCGCAATAGGGCTGATTTCTGTAATTGCGTCCGTGTATGTTGTGATTTCAAATAACCAGGTTTGGCTTGCAGCAACTCTATTTTGCGCTCATTTACTAATCCCAAGCGGCTCATTTGGATACTATGAGCAATCCTCCGTTCTACTGATGTCTTCGATTGTATTACTTTCTACAACTTCTTGGCTAATAGGAATCGTAACACTAAGGCGTTCATGGAGGATAATGGGTGCAATAGATCTAGTAATTGCTTGGATAGTTGCAGGCTTCCTGCTACTCGGAGGAGCCTCGGAATCTACAGTATTGATTATGCTCATAGTTACTGCAATTCTGCTCGGATTGGTCACTTGGTTGGGACAGAAATATGAGCAAGAAATATCCAACACATAATTTGAAAATCTCATTACAAGGTTATGCTTGCATGGAGGTTAGGGATGCCAATAAAAAAGCGTAAAACAGTATAATCAGAGTGTAAAGGCCGATTACTACCCACGAGATAATCATTGCAATTTTTGCTTGTTGCCCGTCAGGGTGGCCAGGAATTTGATTGGTTACTCTTAAAGCACCATTAGCAAGTATTAGCGACGGGATCGCTAAGCAAAGTCCGCCCGCAAATATTGAAACAATTGAAAGGATTAGTGCTAACTGAGCATTTGTTGTTGGTAATCCTCCCATAACAACCGTTCCAGTCGGCATTCCACCTACCACATATTGTTGCTGATATCCTTGATTAGGAATTTGGGTATTGACAAACTGAGGTTGTGGTTGCTGTGGTTGCATGCCTAAAGGAATCATGCATCCGTATTTATCCATTTTGTTTCATTATACGAGTTCTTTTGTAAGGAATTTGATGACATCATCCATGACCTGTAATGGAATCTCTGGACTAATATTTGGTGCAAGTCTAAGGGATACATTTGTTTTCGCTTGGGTTCCAGAATTTCTGATTCCGAAAGAGATTCCACTCCCCTCCAACAATAGCAGATTAGATTCCCCAGCAATCTTCTTTCTTTGCAAACCATCAAGAGAATTTTTGATAATTTTTTCAACATTATTGGAAAGTAAATTTTTGCCATCCCATCGTTCTCTTTTCGTATCTTTTATTGATACCCTTTTCTTGAAACCGCGAATAAATTTGTCTGGTTTTTCATAAACCGCCATCGCAGAAAGAGTAGCAAGAAGGCTTGCAGCACCATCCCCGACCAAGCATCGACCGCCGTTAGGATTAGGGGCGGAGAGCACAATATGGCCAGAATCTTCTACTCCAATCTTGTTTGATGTAGTATTTTTTAGAGCATCTGATAACCATCTATCTCCAACAGCGGTTTGTACAAATTTGACATCGGCAGTCAACCTTGAGAGTGATGCACTCAAGGCCAAATCCGATTCGATACTTGCCGCTAAGGTCCAGTTTCCTTTTGCTGCTCGTAAAATATGGTCTGCCATTTCATCGCCATCGATGACTCGACATCCATAATCTGTAGATTCAATCAGTAAACAACGGTCTCCGTCACCATCTAATGCGGCGGCAATAATTTTCCCAGATTCGGTTTCTTCTAATGATTTAATCAATATGTGGTCACTGTTTCCGACCTCTTCCCAAGACCAGGAATCTGTTGGTGATAATTCTCCAGCGCCACAATTTTTGTTCAACGCCTCAGAAGCAGATGATAACTCAACAGCTTCTAACCCTACTTCGCACAAGAAATCAGCCAACCAGACACTAGGGGCTCCTTTAGAACAATCTAGCAGTATTTTTTGAGGACGTATCTCTGAAAATATTTCTTTGAACTCCAAATATCTTCTTGAAATCAACTCTCTATGATTTTTGTCTGCATCGAAGGATGAATTGGGTTTCTCTAACTCCTCAAGGTGAGTAGTGTCTACTTCTCTATCTTCGGCGGCAATTTGTATTATCAGTTCTGAAATATCTTGCTCAATTTCAACATTGGTTTTGAACCCATGTTCATCAAAAATTTTGATGCCAGATTCACTCACAGGATTATGGCTTGCAGTAATCATACATCCAAAAGCAGATTTTGTCTCTAACATAGCATTGTGTAAACCAGGAGTGGCACATAACCCAGCATGGATAACTTTGCAGTTACCGAGTTTTAGGCCAATAGTCAATGCTTTTGCTAACTCGAAATTTTTTGGTCTGTCATCCCACCCGATAATTACGTTTGAATTCGGTTTAGTAAACCTCGAGAGCGCTTCTCCAACCAATCTCATAAATCTCGGAGATATTGACCTTCTTTCCAGTAAATCTGTAATTGAATCGTCATCTGATTTAGGGGAATCACATATTATTCCTCTAATCCCGTCGGTGCCAAATAGCATTCAATCACCCGATTTTAGAGTCCGAGGAAAAGATTCCTGTAACTGTTGTATTTGGCATCACCATAGATTGCATACCTAAAACAACTCCAGGATTAGTAACTACATTACATCCTAATTGACATCCTTCTCCTATTATCGCTCCAAATTTTCTTAGTCCAGAAGGCACTCTTACTCCGTTTAATATCACGTGTACTTCTTTACCATCGTTTCTGAGATTAGATAATTTAACCCCCGCACCCAAATTAACATCAGGTCCGAGAACAGAATCCCCGACATAATTGAAATGCGGAGCTTTCGAATTAGGAAGTAGAATGCTATGTTTTGTTTCACTTGCATGTCCAACCAAAGCGCCCGAACATATCCACGAATACTCCCTGATGTATGATCCATGCCTGAGTGTGGCATTTGGGCCAATATATGAGGGTCCAATTATGTGCACACCCGGCTCGATAATTGCGGATTCAGAAATATGAACGATGCCATTTGAATCATCGATACTTACGCCTTCTCTGACCTTCGAGCCAATGTCTGCTAACATGTCCAGCATTTGGCCTTTCAAGGTTGGTAATACCGACCAAACATCTCCACTTGGAAAGCAGGGTTGTCGACCTAATGATTCATCAAGAGAAGGCCATAAGTCTTCAGCAGTAGGTGCGCCCATTAATCAATGGGATAACCTGATGCGATTTGACCTTTTCATGCTACGCTGTAAATTCTCTTGCCAGTTGAAGCATCGAGTTTGAAATGAATGATGTTCTTCAAATACCTTGGAATAAAGAACCCAATTTTCCTCGAAGTCAGTCCGTGATTCCTCATCTTTCTAGTGTTTGAAAGATGGTAAACTATGTCCGCAGCAGAACATCCGGGGTTTACTGAAATGTATTCGATGATTTCAAATTTCAATCTTTCAAGTCTGGCAGATTTTTGCGATCCGTTCCCGTTCATGAATAATAATACGACTCTGGAATATAAGTCACCTAAGCGGGGATGCCCCGGGCCCCCCAATTCAAAGTACGTTTAACAGATCAGACCACAGGAAAGATGAACCCCGGCGAAATAGATTATCATGAAATTCTTTCTGTGAGAAATGTTGGCAACGTATCACTCTTCCTCTGCTATTGTAACAACCACTCTTAGTATTAATTGGGACGACAATTGTCGACATATCGAGTTTAGGCCCGTTAGGTTTTGGCAATTCAGTATTGACAACCTCTTCTACACCATCCCATGAGATGTCATCAATACTTGGAGATTTTATAGAATAATCATTTTCTAGTCGAATTACACCTTCAGCCAATCGCTTTGGAGCCCACGTATTTGGAGTACTGCCATCCAACCATTGAACAATCCTCTTCATTTGTTTTGGTTCAACTAGTGTAATGTAAGAAAGTTCCCACCAGCCTGGAGAGCGCACCACTGTTACATGATGGACACCAGGATTAACGTCTCTTGCATCTAAATTATCTGCCCATGTACGACAGATGTTTTCGATTCTTACAGGAATTATCGGCATTGATGGTGCATCGATATCACATAAGCGGTATGGGTTAGCGAGCTCTCCAGCGATTAATAGGGGCCTCGAATTTTCAATATCGATTAAATCTGAAACTTTCTTTCCGTCGTTTGTTTGATGATCCCCAATAAATTTTCTTAAATCGGCCAAGTCTATCTCATCGCCGATCGGCATTTTAGGGCTATTCAATTCGATTACCTCAGACTGGGTAAATAGAATAGGATTTCCGGGCAAGGGAGTGGGGGAATTATTCGGGGAGTACATCCACAATCTTGGTGAAGAGGACATGGCCTTCCGAAGATTATCTGAATGTTCAAATTTCCTAGGAATATTGAATAAAATAATTTTGTTTGAAAATCGTGACCTTTCTATGATAGAACATATTCGGACGTCTTATGCCTCTGCCAAATGATGTGTTAGCAAAATTAGCAGGATTATCCGGTTATGATTTAATGTTGGAGATGGATGCAGTAAGCAGAACACACGGCATTCAATTGGCCCAAATAGAGTCTGAGATTGCAGTATTCAAAGCTGAAGGAATGAGTCAAACGCCAGCCGAACCAGCAGATTTCCAACCAGTTGCATACAAGGAGGAAGTCGACTTTTCTCAAGCCCAAAATGCCCCAACTGGGCCCAAATATCTTGATAATCCTGAAAATTATCGACTCAAGTATAACCCTTCCACAGAAGGAAGGATGAATCAATCTCAGGTAAAGCAAGCAATTCTTTGCCCATCTTGTTCGGCCCCTCTGGGGATCCCTGATGTTAGACCGATCAAGGTAACATGCCCTCAGTGCTTCAATGAGGCAGTATTCCACAATTGAAGAAACTAAATTCCCCAGTATCTTTCAGCTTGTGCCTGTCTTGCTTGCACTGCTCTAACGATTGTTGTAGTGATCCACAAGACCGCAATCCACATCAAAGGCTCCAACATTACGTCTCCAATGAATTGTACTGAGAATTCATAATCGGCCCCGGTAAGGACTTCCATAGCAATTTGCAGGCCTTTGTCAAGGAATGAATATACGACCATTCCAAATACGGCAAGCACAATCAATCTCCCAGAGAAGGATCCTTTCTGCAAGCGAAGTAGCATAAATCCAGCTGTTGATGTCAAAAACGCAATAACAATCCAAGCAAGTGCTGAGTGAATTACCCCAATCCAAACGATAGAGTAATTTGAATCTGGAATCAACTCAAGGTACTGGTCATAACCAGTCGCTACTGCGAAGATTGCACTGAATACGGTTGCAGTCCACAACAATGAAGAGAACATTGCGGCATCAGCATTTTCTCTCATCTCCATGGCGATTCTTCCAACGGTTGCCTCGATTCCAAGGCCCTTGGATAAGATGAACAATCCAAATGCTAATGGTAACGCTCCGATGACGATGCCTCCTAAGGAATCAGGAAGCATAATTCCAAGTCCGAATATAGCCATAATTGCTCCAAGAGGGACGAGCATCTTTGCTCTCCATTTAGGGTCCTCCAATGCCTTTGCAATGTAATAGTAGGTGCCCTCGATACCTTTGGATTGTTTTACAATGATTTTCTGTACGTGATCAATTCTAACTTGGCTTTGTATGATTGGAAGAATAGATTCATCTTCTGCTCCATCGGTTACGAGGATTGCTTGGTCCGGTTGAAATTCTGCGACAACTTCCTCTAACTGAGCAGCTACAGCTCTATCGGACCTTACTCCAACCTTCTCATCACCGGTTAGAATTGCAACTTCAACTTCGTCGTTTTCACCATTGGATTCTGCTAAGTTATCGTGTTGGTGAAGCGCACCAAAGATTGCATTAGCATCGCTTTCTTCTGGGTCAGCAATCCCCAATTTCAAGGCCGCAGTTAACACTGATTTTCGGCCAACAACGGGGCCCCTAATAGCTGTTTTAATTCCGAGGTCGTTGTCTCGGTCAACAGTCAAAACGAGGGTCCTTGTCATTTTTCATCGCCGCCTTTGGTAGGGCTGAAGCGCTTCACATTCATCAAGCATCGCTTGAATTGTCTGAGGTTGGAGTGGTTTCAAGGTTTTCTTGAAGCCTCCTCCGTCTTTGTTTCGCCCTGATATATTTTAGTGGATGGTCCATCCACGGTTGGTCACATAAACTATCGTCTCCAACCTGTACTGCACAATTGTGATTCACTTTGAGTTTTGAACAACCGGAAGGGGTGTACTCTCTCTCGTAAACGTGATTCACCTGATACGAGGTAGTGGCTTCACTGAAGTCTGGAGCATTTCTGAAGAAATCAACGGTGGCTTCCTGAGGGATTCCAATACATCTGGATATTGATGCGAGGAACACTCTTCCGAAGTGATTTACATTCACACCTTGTGATAATTCACCGATAGCCTTTCTCATACAAGGGGGCCAATCTTGCTCCCCAGCGCCGATCAATGCTATGGTTTCAGCAGTTTTTGATGCAACTAAACCGCGTATCATTCCCACAGGTTCTGCAAGTCGAATCAATAAGGATTCATCCATTTTATCCATTTTTTCCATCGCTTCAATCTTGATTTCTTCCTTCATTCTCTCCCGAAGTAATCTAGCTAATTTACGATTCGAGGGATATTTGTCGCCCTCATCAAAAAGAGTTACCCAGCCGTCATTTATGTCGCAATTTGGTAGTCTCCAACGAGCGCCTGTAATTCCAGTACAAAGTTCGACAAAATCAGATAATCCTATCTTCCATTCATTATTTTCAAACTTTATCTCCGAAAGGTAAGTATTTGCTACTACCTCTAACATTGAATCCTTTTCGAGGATGTTTTGTGCTCTTTCCGCCTCTGCTTGAGCCCATCGTGAAATCAATCTTTCATCTTCACTTGCACCGACTACCAATCTAGCATAATAAAACGAGAACGCCTCAAGCAATCGCCCTTCTTCGGTATGAATGTCGCCGACAGAAGCCAAACTCACACCCTCATCACTATCAACAGAATCAACCAATCTTGAGCGAGCCCTAATTCTAGCTCTCTCCATGAAGACGCCATCTAATAGCTCGTCAATATCGATTTGATGCCTTCCCGCTAATCCAGAAATCCAACTTCTGGCTTGCGGAAGGAACGGATATCTCGCCAGAGATACCTCGTCATCGACATCCGGAATAGCCATTGGCTTGGGCATGTGCAGAAACTCGGACAGGAGGCATTTGAACCCTCTTATTGATGAAATAGTTCATTCTGCGGAGTGTTATGCAGCCAGTGAACTCTGAACTGGTAGCAATTCAAGATGAGATTAGGGCCGCGTTCAATTGGGAATTATCCGATGATATCGATAGCGCTTTAGAATTATCGAAGATTGTCAATCCTAAACCAACTATAGAATTGCCTGGACACGTAGTCGTGATTGGTGCCAATGCTCCAGCAAGTTATTCTCCGGCACATCCTGCAATTGTCGCCGATGGAGCAATCGGAGCCGTATCGGATTATTCTAATGTGAAATTGTTGGTAAGTGACGGTGATGGCTTTCCATACATCGAGAAAGCAATCGATGCCAATATTCCGTTGTGCCTACATGCTCACGGGGATAATCATGAACAATGGAGAAAAGTTCTAAAGAAAACCGGGCCAAATTATCCAATTCTTCTCACCCATCAAACTCCCATTGAGATACAAAATATGAGCAATCCTGGAGGTTTTACTGACGGAGATAGAGCGGTTTGTATAGCCTATGCTTTGGGGGCAACTTCAGTTGAATTAGTTGGATTTTCAACGCAAGAGGTTGGGCCATGGTCAGGAGTCACTGATACAAAACGAAAACTAATGAAGTTGGTGTGGATGAATAAAGTTATACAGATACTCGGCTTTGGTGACTTAGATGAAGAATAAAATCTACTTGTGGGCTATTGCTCTAATCATCGTAAATACTGGTTGGTTTTTCGTTAGTCAGCAAAGTGCGACTCAAGAAATAAACCGACCTGGTGCAGATTTTTCCGAAAAGCGAGATGCCAGCATCACCTCAATAGGAAGCGATTCTTCAGAGTTTGAAA
>JAYPOA010000043.1:0-14484 GCA_038130705.1 Methanobacteriota archaeon
CCTTGCCCAAATTCCATCATCTGCACAGTTTTTGATTTCAGAATTGGAGATGGAAAGTTCTCCCTGTTGAATCTCTATACAATTAGATGAAGAATCCATTATTGATGTTGAAGAAATGCTAACCATTGCCATTGCATTAATTCTGATAAGTGGCTCTGCTCCTCCTGAACGTGAGATCAAGCCATTTGAAATATGCACCTGCGCGTCATCATCAATCGAAATCAGTGGTGACCCTTCAACCAAGTTTGTTCCTACCAGATTGACCTTTGTATCCAAAGTACCCCCGACAATCAAACCAGCCCATCTTGCTCCACCTCCTGTAGAAGAAATTGTTGAGTATCCTGCATTCAATACTCCTTCGACGGTAATCGTTACTCCCTCAGATACGCGTAATGCTACTCCGTCCTGAATAGTCATTGTTTGGTCAGATGGAATATGTAAATCCGAAGAGAGGTAGTACGGACTCCAAATACGTTCAAGTTCAGTGAACTCGTTGATTGATCCACCATCCATTGTCGAGACAGTAAAAGTATGTTCTTTCGATGAGGTCGGATTCCACGTTATGTATTCCGTAATTTCATTCCACTTCATCGTTATGTTCTCGATAAATGATTCTGTGGTTCCAGATGAATCTACAACTATGGCAGATGCGGTTCTTGTTGCCTTACCTTCCGAATCTGTTGATGTTGTTTGAGATTGCCCCTGGACAGATATAGTTGCTCCCTGAACAGGTTCACCCTTATTCAAAACGGTTATTTCAAGAGTGTTTACAATCTCAAATTTAGCACCAATTCCAACGGTTACATTTCCTTGATTATTGCCAGAATTAATTGTCACCTGGCATGAGTTGTCAAGTTGAATGTCTCCGTTGATTTGTAGATTATATGAGTCCATTGAATTCTGACAAGAAGTCCACAATAAATCTCCCTCGACCACTAATTCAGTAGCGCCGATGGATGGTATTTCGAAGTTGGATGCAAAGCCATCAGAATGTATCTCAACATTTCCAATAATTTCCGCATCTACACCATCAACTGAACCGAGTGTGTTCACTGTCAATTTTGCATAGTTAGGAAGATTTAGTGTACTACTTTCGACAATTAAATGTGAATTTGCTGGCACAGTGATATTTCCTGTAGCAGTGTGGGCTGAACCGTCGTCTGTTGCACCTAGAACAATTGTTTGACCCCCTGGAAGTAACCAGTCACCTTGGGGCATAATTGGAACTTGCATCAGTAGTGTTCCGCCTTCGCTACCGGAGGTCGTAGAAACCGTTCCGACCCCAGCAAACTTTGCTAAAACCTGAGACCCGGAGTCGAGGACAGGAACTAATGCAGTACCTGAATTTGCCACTCCTGTGAATCCGAGCGATTCCCATGTTGCGTCAATTGAATTACCAACAAGGTCTTCAAACGAGACTGTCACGTCGTAAATCCGATTTACGGAGTCTGTTCCTATGACCAATGTTTGTGCGGAACCGTAGTTAAATTCTCCAGCACCCTTAGCGTCATAAAATAAAGTCCCAATCGAAGATGTTGACCATGATGTAAGAGTCGATGCGGCGTCTATCAGGTTTGCACCATCCTCATGATTTGATGACGTCCATGTTCTTACTCTCATAATTGAATTTTCCATTTCAATTCCCGTATCTGATGTTCTCGTTTCTAACAGGTCCTCAACATCAATACTCGAAGAATAGGTTCCTAAACCGATATTGTTTGAGTCTAAGATTGTCAAATCATCAAAAGATGCTATTGATTCATGGATTAACATGCCCTCAGAGAATCCGTTAACGGAAAGTGATTGAGACGTAAATTCGGCATACCATGCTTCTAGGCCAACTGTATTTGTTGCGAATTGGTTGAATGGTGTGTTTATTTCAAAATCAGTAAATGCATGAATACCTTGTAAAATGTCAACTCCCTTTTCCGATCCTGCTGACATGTTTAGGGTTGTTTGTGAGATATCTGTTCCAGATAAACTTGTGAATTCCATTCCCATTCGATCTGAGGAAAATTCTGAATTTTCAATTGTTACTGTACCCGTTCCGCTAGCTTTCAATGCAACATCTGTCGCTTCAATAGATGATTCTGTTATCGAATAGTCTCCGCTTCCTGAAAGAGCGATTGCAATCCATGGAGCGTCATAATTTCCTTGCAAGGAACTAAAAGAGCCTGTGAGTTTAATTTCATTCAAGATCACATCTCCAGATGTAATTATGTCGATTGGTGTTTCTCTACTATCAGATTCAAAAATTGCACCATCGATAGTCAAGTCACCCGCTGACCAAGAATTTATCAGCCTCTCACCAGACATGTCTACATTTGATACAGTAAAGCCTGTTGAGTCCATTACTGTAATTGCATTACCAGCTGTTCCGCTCATGCCGTCAATTATTCCGCTTGCACCTGAGAAGATGCTCGCTCCGGTAGCTACCGAATTCGTAAATTGAAGGTTTGAAACATCATAATTGCCTGCTGAAAAGGATACTCCGTACCCCATATAAGCAAAAGTACCTACACTTAAATCAAGGTCTGAAGAAGATTTTACTCCACCGCTCATTGTCGAGAAATCTATGTTTTCCAATTCAGCAGTGCCGGTATTTCTCATTCCTTCCTGGTCAATATCACTAGCATCAAAATCAGTAATTGAAGCATAACCTGAATTTTCTATTCCGATGATGCAATTTTGTAGAGTTAAATTTGAAGAGTATAGATTACCATCGTTAATCAAACACGATTTAGCATTTGCAATTGATGTATTGTGGATATGGGCCGTCCCGTTTGAAGTGATAGTTATGTCGTCCCAAACTCCTGAGCCTGTTGAACCTGAGCCTGTGGGTTGAATGGTTGACATTATCTCTACGTCGTTAGCAATCAAAGTACCATCGACTTCGATCCAGTATGATTGCATATCGATTACTGCCCCTGGTTTAAGGGTCAATGTTGTTCCTTTGCTTACAGTAATATTGCCGTTTAGAGTATAATTACCGGAAATTTCAGTATCGGTTGTAGTCACAGTATCTGAGGCTATAGCCGGAGAAATTGTAGACATCAAGAATATCAGTGTCAGAGTAAATACACGCAGGCGCATGGCTGGTGGTATCATTCATACTCCATCAAGTCATTGCTCTAAAGTCTAAAATTAGATAGTAAAAATACTGGCAAATGGGCCTGCCCAGATTTGAACTGGGGTCTGACGGCCCCCAGCCGCCAAGTATAGGCCAAGCTAACCCACAGGCCCTTGCCTTTGAGTCTGATTCACTCTAATGCAGCACTGAACGGTGCCACTTCTTCGATTAGATCGAGATGTGATACAAACATTCGCCTGCAACAGTATCTTTCGAATCCGAGGTCATCCAAAACAACATTCATTTCCATTCCTGCTGCAATGCTTTCGCTGAATTCTTCCCACTTGTGAGCGACTAAACCGCCGCAACTGAAACATCTTACTGGTATAATCATCAAATCACCTGTACGACTTCTGCTTCTTTCTTCGGGCACCGCGACCAAGTTGGTGCTTTGGTTCCTTTCTTCTTGGGTCGTTGACAAGAAGGCTTCTGTCGAATCTCAAGAATTCGTCTCTCAATTCTTCATCAATACCTTCTGCTCCACCATTATAGTGAACAAGGCCTCTTGCAATAGCTGTTCTGATTGCGTCGGTTTGACCCATGATTCCTCCACCTTGAGTGGATAGGTTAATGTCAACTTTGGATAATCTGTTCATCGCATCCGCAATGATAAGTGGCTCCATTGCCTTTCTTCTGGATAGAGATGGTTGCAAAATCTCGATAGGTTCGCTATTTACTCTCACACGACCTTTGCCTGCTTTCACAGTTGCACGTGCAATTGCTGTCTTTCTCTTTCCTGATGTGTGTACAATCTTTGCTTTACGAGCCATCATTGCTCACCTCCGGCCCATCTGTGAGCAGGTGCTCCGAGATTTTCGCTGATTTCTCCTAATCTAACGAATCTCTGAGGTAGGTCTCTTCGAATCTTGCTGTCGTCCCCTGATTCATGCCCTTCTGGCAAATCGCCGGATAGGTGGGAAGGGCAGCCGATTTCAACACGCAGGTTTCTCAATGCTCTTCTACCGCTACTCTTAGCTTGGTAAGGAAGCATGCCCCTGACGGTTCTCTTTAGTATCATATCAGGCATTCTTGGGAAGTATGGTCCCTTTCTTGCGTGATTTAGTGCGTATTTTTCGTGGTAGTTAGCGAATACTGCTGATGGCTTACCAGAAACTATCGCCTTCTCCGCATTTACGATGACTACTTTGTCGGAGTTCCCTGCACGGGTGCTCTTCAGTAGCTTATCAGCAACTGCACTTGCTAATCGACCAAGGATTAGACCGTCTGCGTCGTATACGTAGGTGACTGAATCAGCCAAGTATGTACACCCCCGATCCGCTTGGGTTTTCGTTCATCAGTTCAGGTAGCGTTAGGACTCTGCCTCCCGCTGCCTCTATCTTCTCACGAGCTCCGGCACTTACGCTGTAGGCTGCGACGTCGTGTTTGGACGAAATTTCACCGCTGCCAAGCAACTTTCCTGGTACCAGGACTGTTGCGCCCTCAGGGCAATGGCGGCTAAGGCGGCTCAAGTTCGGTTGTGCCCAATTTCTGCGACTCTTAGAAAGACGCATTGCGACATCTCGCCACAAAGCAGTACCGGTCTCACGAGACTGTGCCTTTAGCTCGCCGATTAGGTCGACGAGGTTTTGGTTTGTCTTGCTTATTGGTTTACTCATATGACTCCCTCGATGCTTAGAAGCATGTCGCCGACCGACCTCCCTGTTATGAATGCACCGCTTGGGAAAACGGTCTATTCGCGCTTGAGTTTAGCGTTTTTTGAAAATTAATCAAACAATATTTCGCCTTTCGCATCAAGAAGTTCTACAGTCAAACCCGCTGCCCTCGCCTGAACGAGGATATCATTGTGAAGGGTATCTGAAAAGTCATCCAGCGCTTCAAGAGACGTGATAGATGCAACGTCAGTTAGCTGGTCAATCAGGTGATTGAGAACACAAGATACACCATATGCCTGACCTGCTCTAAATGCGTGGTCTACACCTCCAATCTCTGGGTCCTCAGCTTTCATTCGAAGCATAACCTGTTGGGAATATGCTACTAGCGCCCCGTAAATGGATTCGATTATTTGTGCTGCTTCAAGATCGGTTAGCAATAATTGTGCTTGCGATAGGGCTGCCCTAACTGCTTGACCGTAAGTGGCATGCGCCCCTATTGTGTTGCTTCCTTCTTGCATCATGGCCTGGTCGATAAGTGATTTCCAATCGCTCATGTTACCACGAGAACGGACATAACACATCAACCCTACGGCTAAAGTTGGGATGGTGGCTCCGCCACCAAACCCAAAATTAACTGTCTCAAATCTTGAAATTGGACTGTTCGTTGTTTTCATCGATTCCAGCCTGTTTGACAGAACCGTCTGCAGCAATGAATTCTCCAGCCTTGGTCAATCCACCATAGAGTTTGGATTCGTGCTGATCTCCTCTTGTAATCATGCCACCATCTCCCAATGCCATAGACAGGCTTTGAGCAATAGCATTCAATGTTTGAATAGCACGGTCTCTGTGACTTGGTCCAATTTCGTGGTCTGAATAACGCGCTTCTTCGAATATAGCCAAGAAGTTGTCCAATTGGTCAGCAGGCACCATGTGGAAGGCCTCTCTAACAGCACTCTCGAATTCACGTGTTGTTTCGTAAACCTTCTTCATGAATCCATGTCTTCTGAAGTGCTTCACTAATTGCTTGTAACAATCGAAGATAATTGCAATGTATTCGTTTGCAGCTTGCAACTGTAACATTGTGTCTGTCAAGATACCTCTCAGTGCTTCGACTTGTCTTCTTGCGACAACTCGCTGATAGTACATTACTCCAGCAATCAACGCGCTTAGTAATACAATTATCAAAGCCAAAAGAGTGCCTGGAGTGAAAATTCCCTCATTTGAATCGCTAATTGACGATTTCAGATAATGAACTTCGTGTGTAATGTTATCTGTTGACTCGGCAAAGAATGTAGAACCTGGATAATATGCCTTGATTCTCCATTCACCGGTACATGGTTCTCCTGCACAGGTCTTACCAGCAAAGTTCCATGTGAAAGATGCTATTCCTTGTTCAGTAGTGTAAGATTCGTTTCTACCTTCAACAACCCACTCCATAGCAGTGCTGTCCCAGTATTCTCTGACGAAGTATACTTCTTCGTTCTCTACAGCTAAATCAAGGCGGTCTCTCAATAACGCTACTTCACCAAACACGGGGTCGTTTGTATCCAATCCGTTGTTGTTAACGGCAGACCATGATGTCTTAACTTGCAGGTCAACGCGACTTCTTACGAGTACCCACATATCGTGGTAAGATCCGTTTAGAACCTTGCTCGTATCCTTGTCGCATCCGCCTGGAACTTGGATATCAGGCTCAAATGCTACTCTTAGCAATCTGAATCCTTCTTTCTCTCCACCAGTAGTTTCAACCCCTTTCAAAGTCGGGTTTTGAGTAGGGTCTCCACTGAACCACTCAACCGAGCCATCGGCATCTCTGGTTGTAATCTTGGAAAGTGGTCTTACGTTCTTTTGTGGGTCAAGATAGATGTTCAAACACTTACCACCGACTGGTTGGCCATTAGCTTGAGTCAAAGTTGCGTCAACGTGGAAGCTTTCCTTGAGGTATAGCACCTGGAATGCTGTTCCATTTATTGGTGAAACATATGTCTCCACACTTGATTTGAACGGTCCAACTTCTGAAATTTGCAGAGTCGAGTTACTGAATACAGCAAACTCTGTTTGAACTGTCTTGTTCTGATACCTATATGCATCGTTATTATCCCAAGCGGAGTAGATTACTGTTACCTTTGCTTTACCAGCCATTACGTCTGATAATGGACAGGTGATCTCATACTTTCCATCGAAATCTGTTACTCCATCATAACAAGCGACTGGTCCCATTGGACTGTTCACCATTTCGTAATTCACTCTGATATTTCTGAAAGATAGGTTTGTACCTAATTCATCTTTCAATTGACCAGTAACCACCATTGGTTTGGATTCTACTAAGCCCGTCTGTGGGTTAATCTTGCTTGTGTATACAATCTGGTCATCGATTGATAGGGATGTTCTTCCTATTAAGGAGAATCCGTTTGCATTGTATGACATCTGTACCCTGAAGTGGTCATTACCTAACAGGTCTATACATGGATCCCACTTACCTTGCATTGAAAGATATTGAACTTCAATCATCTGACATCCTTCATTAGGCAATGTCTCTCTGAATCTTAGATATACCGAAACAGGACCAAATCCATCAGGAAGGAAACTGTCTGGGTCGTCTCTCAATAGTTGCGGATTCAATGGTGAAACGTTTGCCTTCAAACATCCAATCGCTTCGTAATCATCCAATTGTCCGTTTCCATCTTGGTCTCTGTCAGGAACACCATCACCGTTTCCGTCATAGAAACAAAGGTGACTTCCGTCCACCTGTGGTGTCGGTAATGAGATTAGTCCACCATTAGGTGCGAGTGTAGCAACAACCTGCCTGTGATAGACGCCCTCGAAATCTATTCCTTCATAGATAACATCTACAAGTCCACCGTTAGGTGAGTTTGGTCCGTTTAATTCTCTTCCACCAGAATCTCTTATCGACACAGTCTTGTTGTCATCAGTGACTTGGGCTGTAAACTCCCATCTGTCTCCGGATTGCCTTATGTTGTCACTTGAACTAATCACGTTCACAAATGTCCTGGATACAACCCAAATATTCTGACTGTCGATATTTCCTTTCCTCAACAGATTTCCATCATACTCGAATTGTAGTGAGTAGTTACCTAGAGAGTCACTTGGATTGATCTCGAATGGAATCGAGAAAGTTCCTAGGTCGTCAGTGTAATTCACTCCGCTCCTACCATCGAAAGACCACGTCCAGGTTACTGGAGCATTTCTGATTGGTTGTAATGAGTTGTCCAACAACCTTGCTTCAACAAGTGTTGTTGTGTTTCTATACAGTCTTGGTAGGCTTGTCATCTGGAATTGTGTAGTACCAACGACTGATACGTTGATGTAAGCACCCGTTGCTGCCAAATTAGTTGAATTGCCTGTAAAGTAGTAAGCATTGTTTGTGAAGTCAACTCTTACTCCGTACGTTCCTGCAGCGTATTGACTGTACCATGTCCAGTTGTAATCAAATGTTGCATCGCCATCCTTCATAATTGGTCTTTGAGTGTAAGCGGTTTCTCCACTACCCATGAATTGACCATTACCGTCGATATCGACTTGAAGCGCTATCGGATCTTGGTCCCATGCATCGTTGGTCCTATTGGTAACCGTACCCTGAACTCTGAAGGTTTCTCCAGTGTTCATTTCAGGAACGATTTCACAACGGATTGGACTCGATGGGTCGGTTGGGTCAACCTGGCCACAAGGTGGCAAGTCGCTGTCACCGCCGTTAACAAGAGCGATTCTCCATTCTGTCATGTTTTCATTTACGTCCAAGAATCCTCTGAGTCTTTCAGCCTCCCCTGTTAGGTTAGACAGGTTTCCGTCCCACAAAGTTGGGTAAGGTCTCAACAACTTAGCCTCCTCAAATGTTACTCCTGCTGCGTCTAATGCAGGTTCTAAGAACAATGTAGCCCAGTTACCAAAACTACCGTCTCCGTTGTTGATCGTGCTATCCCAGTAGTAAATCGCAGATAATCCGCTTACATGCAATTCACCCTCGATATTCATTCTGTGCATTACTCTTACAGAGAACGGATCAGATGAGTCACCATGTAAGTACGGGAACGGCCATTCGCTCGCGAGTCCTGGGATTACGTTTGCAGTAATTTCAATGTCACCTGCAGGTAAGCTCGTATTGGTGTAATTGTATCTAACTGGCATTCCCATGCTGTCTGTCAATACATCGTGCTTCTTGGTAAGGTCGTTCCAAACAATTTCTTCGTAACCACCTGGGATTTGACCTACTCCATTATCCATGGTTGAATTCCAGCGAACCTGTTTCCAAGTTCCGTTTGCACCAAGATTCTGAACGAAGGTCAGTGATGCCCATCCATCTCCGTCTGTTCTGTATCCGTTGTTACTCAATCCAGTAAAGTTGGAAGGGTTTGTTCGGTTTCCAAACAGGCCACCAGTTATCTCGAAAGTAATTGGTGAGTGTGTGATTCTGTTATCGTACAGACCTCTTGTCCAATCCGCAGCATAGTGCGCCTTGAAGTCAAGCCAGAACGGTTGTTCGTCACTTCTGAAGTATGTCCAAGCGGAGTAGTCCACTGTCATATTGGCTTCTACACCAACCAGATAGGACATAGACTGATTGCCATTGAAGGCGAACATTTCTGTAACCTCGGCATACACTCTGTAAGTAGTATTGTCTCCTACAAGTAAGTCTTCAGGATACAAGAACTGCCCGACAGTGAAGTTACCCCACATGTTGGTAATCACGTCGATTGTTTCTATCGCTGTTGTATTGTTACCAGTCCATTCGATGTGAACTTGTACTGGTAATCCAGGTGCATCTTCTAGCAAACCAGTTGTTGGATTGACCCACTTCACGTTACCACTGAAAATGGCAGGGCTTTGTGCATCCATCCAAAGTACATCTGGCATGTCTAAAGTGATGAATGTCGGAGCCTTATCATCAGCGTCTAAGATACAATCATTGTCATTATCCCAATCGCTGTTACAGCTTTCTGATTGATGATCATCTTCCACTATGTCGTAATCAGTGTCGACTCTCGTGTCATTGTCATCATCGTTATCGATTGCGTCAGGGCCTGTTGAAGGATCCATTGGGTTCGCGATAGCAACTCCGCCACCGAAGTCATCGTGGTCCCATGGATTTGTAGATTCTGAAGAGAATCTAAGAGGCCAGAGTAATACTTCGTCTTCATCTTCCATTCCGTCTTCATCGTCATCAGGGTCAATATCGTCCCTTGTTCCATCGTTATCGTGGTCGAATGGTGCTGTCAGCGAAATTGCAGCTTCGACGTTGTTAGGAATTCCGTCGCCATCAAAGTCATCATCTGCCCAGTTCACGATTCCGTCGTTGTCGTGGTCAAATGGTGATTGTTCCTCTCCAGAGAAACAACCCGCAAGGAGTTCTTGGTCTTCATCCATGATTCCGTTATTATCGTCATCAGGATCTTCGGCGTCTGGAACTCCGTCGTTATCGTTGTCAACATCGTAGTATTTTGGTGCCCTGAGCCCTTGGCTCATTACACCTTTATCCCATACTGCTTGGAACCAACCATCGCCATCGACATCCTGGTCGTTACCATCATCATCCTTATCCTCACAGTTAGTTCCTACGAAGAAGGATGTGCCGTAATCTTGTCCTGCGTCATCGTCCAAGTCGTCATTTGAATCGACCTCAAAGAAGTCCCAAATGCCATCATTGTCATCATCAACATCATTCCAATCATAAATTGAATCATAGTCTTCATCTAAGTCGACCGTGTTATTTGTGAAATCCCCGTCTACGTCTCCGTCGACATCGTTAGCGTCTAAATCTGCTCCCAATTCGTCTGGGAACCCAACGGTATCTGCTACTGCAGTATCATCAAAGTTCCACTGCCAAATTCCTGTTGCAAGACCCATCCATGTTAGGAAAGCGTCTCTGTTGTCTGCAAGTTGTGTGTATGATAGTGCGCTTTCTTCATCTCCGTCCCCACCGAAATCATAGTGGTAACATCCACCTTGAGCACCGGGGGTGCAGGTCCAAGTGTTCTTTCCACCTGCTCCCTGGTCGAAGTGGAAGTCTGGTCTCGTCGAGTATGGAGAGCCGAATTGAGCATTAGTGCCTGTTAGAGGCATCTGGTATGCTATTGCGTATGCATATCCACACGTCCAACCTGAACCGAGTTGTCCTACTGTCATTCCGCATTGTGTCAGATTCATTGTTCCGCCCATCTTCAGGTCGTTAACATCAAGCAGGCCGTCATTTCCTTCATCTTGGTCCCACCAGTCCGGCATTCCGTCGCCATCTTGGTCAGAATCGAGACCGTTAATTAGAGAGTCGCCATCAGCATCGATATCCCATTCATTTCCACCATTGTAGGATGACCACCTTGTGAATAAGAACCAATAGAATTCTGGAACTTCTCCACCTGTTGGAGTTGTGGTAGTTGGGTCATATCCGTTGTAGTTTAGGATGACATCTGCGAAAGGATTTGCGCCCCAAACCAGTTCCCAATAATTGTCGAGGTTTGTTCCGTAATCCTGGCTGTCGCCACTTCCGTCGATATCGCCACCGTCTCCAATTGGATAGTATGGGGTTGCATAAGCATCTGTAGAATCGTAGTCTACTTTTCCACAATTACCGTCATCTGGATCATATAGATCGGTCAGACCATCGTTATCGTCATCCCAATCGATATCGTTATCCAATCCGTCACCATCAATATCCGTATCGAGGTCGTTTGGACCATCATCTCTGTACCTGCTTCCGTTAATGCTGTGGAAAATTGCGTCGTTGTCGAAATCACAATCCCAATCTATATCGATGATGTCCATGATTCCATCTCCGTCATCATCAATATCGTCCCAGTTAGAAATGCCGTCTCCATCCCAGTCATTGAATTGGGAGAAAGAAGCCCTTCGTGTCAAACACCTTGGATCAGGATTTGTTGGATTAGGATTTGCTACTGAGGTACATGTTGCCATCCACGCTTCTGAGTTCTTGTCCAAAGGATACGAGTCGTTTTCGTTTTCTATCTGGTCGTTATCAATATCGTATGCGAAATCGGTTGCAATAAATTGTGTTTGAACTGCGTCATCAGGGGTTGGAGTTCCTCCCATGTCAGGGTCTAACCAATCCCAGATAGCGTTGTAATTTTTGTCAAAGGGTCTGAATCTATCATCGTCTAAGTCAGCATCGTAATCCATTTCACAATCCTGTCCTGTTACACCGTCTGTATCTCCTCCGGGAGTTTGATATGGTGACGAATCAAGTCCAGTGTAGTCATTTAATCCGTCGTTGTTGAAGTCAAGATTCCAACATACGTCTGGGATTCCATCGTTGTCGTCATCAGGGTCTGTCATGTCTAGAATGCCATCGTTATCATCATCTGTGTCCGAGCTGTCTGGTAGTCCGTCATTGTCGTTATCCGGGTCCAAAAAGTTTGGAATTCCGTCATTATCCAAGTCTCCGTCTTCGATAATTGTGAAAGCTGGAGTTCCTGCTGCTCCGTCTCCTGAAGTCCCTCCTGCGAAGTCAAAGTCGTCATCTGCGTCAACTTTTGCGGCCTGTAGGTCAACGAAGTTAACACCTGCAGAATACATTCTGTAAGAGTTGTATGGCCATACAACTGGGTTGCTGAAATTCAAATCATCATTGGAATCTGCAGCTGCTGCGTTTGCCATTAGCCCAGACAATGATTGGTCATACGGGTGCTCGTCTACCCAATCTTTTGTTCCGTCGTTATCATCATCTTCGTCAAAGTAATCCTGGACGCCATCGTTGTCGAAGTCACAAGGCCACTTGAATTGATCAATTCTACCGTCGTTATCGTCGTCTTCATCATATCTTCCGGCACCTGAACCATCGGAGTCTTCGTCTGGAACACCGTCGTTGTCGTGGTCAAATGGTAGCTGGTCTGCCCTGTATGCAATACCAACCGGTTGTCCGGTTAGCGGATGAATTGTGCTTGCTTCGACATATCTGTGCATGGACACGTTCCGAGGGTCCAATCCTTGTGCTTCAAGAGCGTCGTAATCGATTGGCCCTTCCAAAATTCCATCATTATCGTCATCCCAATCAAGGTGGTCCTGGATACCATCATTATCGTGATCGTATGGGTCTGTAGATTCACAACCATCGAATCTTTCGAGTAAGTCGTAAATTCCATCGTTGTCATCATCAAGGTCGTTTAGATCATTGATTCCGTCATTGTCGTGCTCGTCATGTGTTGAGTCCTCCACAAAAGATCTGTATCCGGATTCAAGTTCCAAAGCAGATACGTCATCTATTTTGCCGTAGAAAACCCCGGGGTCAGCCCATGCCATGTCCCAGAGTGCATCATGCATGTCTAAAGCCAGATGTGTTGGCATCCCATTATTCCATTCTCCCTGACCTCCCTGGTCGGTAGACTGGACTGGGCTCATCGATAATGGGTCGGCGTCAATAAGTTCAGTATCGACTTCAAAGTCTTGGCTGATACTCGTAATCATCGCTAACCATGTGCTTGTAATCATCAACAACACAATACCAATGGACACTGTAGATTTGCGCCTGTTCTCTATTTTCTGAATAAATTGTCTTTCTGTAAGCATAGCTAACACTTCGGAATCATTCCTTGACTAGCGCTTAGTATATCAAGAACTCTACGCGATTGTGCGTTAAAGTATCACCCAAGACTTAGGGTATCAAGCTCCAAAATAATGCTTTGAAAGGAAGGGGGACTCCAGCGGGGGCGAACTCCCGCTGGAGTCGAAAGACCCGAGCCAACGGAACGGGTTATACGACTTCTAACTTGCAACTAATTACAATCAAATTTCGAAGATGTCTTCGATGCCGTCATTGTCGTCATCGTCGTCTTCGTGGTCTTCGATTCCATCGTTGTCGTGGTCGAATTGACCTGTTAGATCGTTACCGTCGTTGGCTTCGAACCAGTCAGAGAGACCGTCGTTATCGTCGTCGGTGTCTGTGCTGTCCCAAATTCCATCGTTGTCGTGGTCATATCGGTATGTGCCTGTAACACCACCGATTTCATCCACGTCTAGGATGTCATCGTTATCATCGTCGGTATCAACTGCATCATCCATTCCATCGTTGTCGTGGTCACGGGAGTAATCCTCACCGTTTGGACCTACGTCGTTGCGGTTGTCGATACCGTCATTGTCGATATCTAAGTCAACTGCATCGTTAATTCCATCGTTGTCATGGTCGTAGATGTTGGTGTTTGGATCGCCATCTTGTGTTTCCTCACGGTCATCGATTCCGTCGCCATCGTCGTCGCTGTCTTCAGCGTCTTCAACACCGTCGTTGTCGTGGTCGTTTGGATTAGAATCTAGATCGTCGACGATTCCATCGTTGTCATCATCGTTATCCAATTCGTCTGGGATTCCATCACCATCGTTGTCGTTGTCGCCGTTTTGCTCTTGGTTGTCAAGCTGTTGACCCTGTTGTTGGTCGTTTTGCTGGCCTTGTTGACCTTGCTGACCGTTTTGGGTTTGGCCTTGTTGCTGCTGGTTTTGACCATTTTGACCGTTTTGGCCTCCTTGATCTTGTTGGGACTGGTCGCCTTGTTGACCACCTTGTTGGCCACCTTGTTGTTGCTGACCTTGTCCGTTATCCTGCTGCTGACCTTGCTGACCTTGCTGACCTTGCTGGCCTTGGCCTTGTTGTCCGGATTGACCAGACTGACCTTGTTGACCAGATTGTTGACCTTGCTGTGAGCCCTGACCTTGTTGGCCTTGTTGACCTTGTCCTTGACCTTGTCCCTGACCTTGTCCTTGACCTTGTCCCTGACCTTGTCC
>JAYPOA010000044.1:0-8842 GCA_038130705.1 Methanobacteriota archaeon
GTTATCGTTGAATCACAAAAGTATCTAAAAGCGGAACAAAACATCACTTTCCATATAGATGCTGGATTCAGCACCCCCTTTGGAAATAGTAAACCATTCCCTGGGGAATACGACCTTTCATTGTTCCGAAATGGAGAACTCATCGCTAACACGAGCGACTATTCCGGTAATTATTGGTTAGTTGAAACAACTACGCCATTTACGAGTGGTAATCTCACTTATGAAGCAGTAATCTCACCATTGTCAGGCGGAGATCTCGGTGACACCCCTGCGCTGAATAGAACCTTTGAGATTGACCCTCTTGCTCCTGTAGTTACAGATTCCAATATACGATTCTTTGACCATTTCACATCCTCCCAAAATCGAGAGATTATTATCAATATTACTGACCAACCCGTATTGCCAACTAACGTCACTCTAATGCTATGGACAGAATGGGCTAACGATTACGATAATGATGGATGGCCGAGTGAGAATGAATATATTCCTCGCCTGATGACCATTCCAAACGATTTAGATTCACCCGTTGGCTCTTATGTCGCAGTAGTTGATGACACCTCTGCTTTCCCTGGTGAAAAGGTAGCGGGATATGTGGTTGGAACAGACCAGTCGGGATATTCTATCTTAGGAGGTGGCTCTGGAAATGTTGACGATCATTTATTCATGTACCAAATAAGAAATGATGGTGCCCCGCTAGTAGATGCAGATGGGTTCGAGTGGGAAAATGGAAGAAGAAGTTGGCTCCACCCTGGGCAAAGTTACGGGCTAAATGTTTCATTCTCAGAAATGAATGGAATTTCAGATGTATCCGAAATAAAAGTGTCTTTAGCAAGCAATGTGCCGTCGGATAACTTAGAATTAATATGGGATTCAGCGTCGAATGAATGTTATACTGGTTCTCATCATATTGTTGTAAATTCATGCCTAGTTACTGATAATTTCGGATTAGCCCCGGGACCTTTCGAGCAAAATTTGAAGCTCCATCTCGACTTTACCCCGCAGTGGTCACTACCTGACCTTGGAGATACCAGGAGAGAGCCAAAAGTTGAGGTTACAGATAGAGCAGGAAACATAGATTCTGCTTTATTCCCATACAATAGGTGGAGATTCTCTTCAGAAATGATGATTCCAAACGAGTTATCATTGTGGGTCGAAAATGGTGCATTGACCGAATCAGGTGCGAGGGTTAATCCGGGCTCATCTATGGAATTATCAGGCCCAGTCTTTTTCACTCAGACACTCGATAAACCACAATTCGAATGTCAAATCGTAGTCAAGATAAACGGGGTAAGGACATACACAAATTCGATTCAGGGAGATTTCACTGCTTCTCTAATTGCGCCTCTCTCATCAGGACTTCACCCATTGACATACAATGTTGATTGTATGCCTGAACAAGGAGTAGATACAACCAGCCAAACGGAAGCAGTGCAGTGGATATTAGTAGACGGATACGGGCCTGAGGTAGTTGAATTTACATCACCAAGGGAAGAAGCGGTATTGGAGCCACAGCTACATGACATAACCGTCCTAATATCTGAAAATCACGGTATAGATGAGGATTCTGTGAGGATGTATTGGTGGGTTACTTCGGTAACCGATAACATTCCATTAATGTCTGGTGATATGAAAATGGAATTGAATGGTGATGATAACTCAGGTTTGAGGCTTGAATTTACGGGAACTATCGATATTTCTTCAATTTCTGCAGAAATACTTCAGGAACAAACGGTACTAAAGGTAAGATTCGAAGGCAGAGATTTAGCAGGTAATCAATTTTCAAAGGCTGAAAATAGCCAAAACAATCCAGCTCATACTTGGCATCTCGTGAAATATGAACCACAATTTTCTCTAGAGAGAAGTGGAATTGATGTCTCAAAAGTTTCAATCGAAGTCGAAGAACCGGTCGTTGTACAAATACACGTCAGGAATGACGGAATGAAAGAAGGCGAGGTTCCACTCAAGGTCGAGATAATTGACCTCACAGGAAATTCAGAAGAAATCGCAAATACTAGATTCGTAGTTGCTGCAGAATCTGTCGGCACGTACATTGTAGATTGGAAGCCCGCAGAACCAGGTTTGCAAAGACTTGCAGTCACAATTGATGGAGAAGTGCATTATTCTGCATTCATTGACGTAAAACCAGTTCAGGAAAAGGCATTCCTTGAGAATACAATCGGAGCCACTAATCCGTATGTTTTGGGCATGACGATGACCATGCTTTGTGTTGGTTTGCTGTATGTATTGGCTTGGATGAGATTTGCTACCGCCAAGAATAACGAATTTGAAGATGATTACGAATACGAGATAGAAGAATTCGAAGAATTATAGGAGCCAAAAGCATAGAGGTTAGTGCCTTCTGGATTAGACAAGGGGAGTAACATGTCTGCCAAAATCGCACTACTACAAGCAAACCCGCTTGTTGGCGATATACGAGGTAATTCCTTACTCGTCGAAAAAATGGCGAATATAGCCAAAGAAAACGGTGCGAGTTTAGCAGTTACTTCAGAATTAGTAATCTCTGGATACCCACCGAGGGATTTACTACTGCAATCAGATTTCGTTACCGAATGTAAAGAAAGTGCATTGAATTTGAAGTCAGAAATTCCAATTTTAGTAGGAACCCCACTAGATGCAGGTTCTGAGAGAGCATTACCCGGTAATGGTGCAGTGCGAACAGGTGAATCACCGCGTGAAGTAACTCGCAAGCAATTACTTCCAACTTACGACGTGTTCGATGAGGCTCGTTACTTCCAGTCAGATGAAAGGCCGGGAATTGCTAGAACAATAGCCGGATTGGATATTGGTGTCACAATTTGTGAGGATGCTTGGCAACATTCTGGTGAAACACCTAACGATTACAATAGTGATCCTATTGCTCAGATAATGGACTGGGGGAGACAAGGTGTACACCTCGATGCTACAGTTAATCTCTCTGCTTCTCCTTACCATGCAAACAAATGCAAGGTAAGAATTGATGTTGCAAGAAAGGCCGCGAAATCGCTTAATCATCCTTTTTTACTTGCAAATCAAGTTGGTGGGAACGACGACCTATTGTTCGATGGTCGCTCTATTGTCGCTTGGCCAAATGGAGATGTAATTATTGCTCCAGCGTGGAAAGAAGGAATTTTATTGGTTGATTTGGATGGTCCTGATAACACACTGTGGATTGGTGACGGGGACTTTCAAAAAATTTCAGGAAACGAAAGCCTCGAACTTGGTTTGGATGATTTACTCGATGCCGTTACAATGGGGTTGTCAGATTATTGCAAAAAGAGCGGAATCTCCAAGATTGTGCTGGGGCTATCTGGAGGGATTGATTCCGCTTTGGCCGTATGCGTCGCTGCGGAGGCGGTTGGGCCGTCGAATGTTACAGGAATATCAATGCCTTCGAGACATTCAAGCCAACACAGTATCGACGATGCAAGAGCAACTGCTGAGGCATTGGGTATTGAATTTGTAATGCAACCAATAAGCAATCTTCACGATTCAACGGAGGGCGAGCTTTCAGTTCTATTGGAGTCTGGAAATCCAATTGCTGGTGAAAATCTTCAAGCAAGGCTACGTGGATTAATCGTAATGGCTTATGCTAATTCAAACAATGCGATGGCTATTGCTACAGGAAATAAATCTGAATTAGGACAAGGATATTGTACGCTTTACGGAGACATGGCAGGAGGATACGCTCCACTCGGTGACCTTTACAAAATGGAAGTTTACGAACTATCAAAAATATATAATTCTCGCAAGGGTAGAGAAATAATTACCAAATCGACATTAACCAAGCCACCAAGTGCTGAATTAGCTCCAGATCAAAAAGATGAAGATAGCCTCCCCCCCTATCCGGTTTTAGATGAAATACTGCGCCTCCACATAGAATCGGGAATGGATGCTACAGAAATAATAGCCAAAGGTTTCGATGATAAAACGGTTAGAGACGTACTAACAAGATTATCTAAAAATGAACACAAGAGATGGCAGATGCCACCTGCCCCAAGAGTGTCAAGTAGAGCGTTTGGCCAAGGCTGGAGACAGCCATTAGCTGCAAAGCACGATTGGAGAAATTAGATTATTATCCAATCTCCAGTTAACGTGCCATGGGACCAGGCAAACAATTCAGTTCCGTGATTAGTCGTATCTCCTATGAAATATGCATAATTGTCATTGAACCATAAATCTCCACGGTTTCCTGAAACCAAGGCTCCTGTGTCGTGGTCGTATACCTCTGTGATAGAATTCTCAGTGATTTCACAGAGTACTCCCCCGCCGTTTTCATCCTCAAGAATTGCAAACAATTTATTCTCATAGGTCGTGAATAATTTCGGATTAGATGACATGAATCCATTTGCGAAGTCTGAGACAATCGTGGCGTTTTGACTATTTGAGGCACATACTTCGACTCCGTAATTCGCTATGTAGCAAGGAAACCACACTCTTCCTTCGAAGACAATAACGTCATTGCCAGCAACTTGTAAATCGTTATTCATGCTGTATGAGGTTGAGTTGTCGATATTGTAAGCAAATAGTTCTCCAGAACTAAAGAAAATACTTCCATCAGCATAGGTTGGCTCTAAATCATTAGATGATATAGAGGATAATGAATCTGACAACCTGAGTAAATTGAATCCGTTACTACTGTGTAATTGAATTCCATTGTTGTCACTCGTAGCAAGGAAGTAATAGATTCCATCATGGAACTCCACTTTAGAATGCAATTCTCCTCCTATGTTGTTTCCACCCAAAATTATCCCATTTGAATTGTAAATCATAACGTCATTTGAAATTGAGAGATTAGTAAAAGACCCTGCAATGGTTGAGTTATTCTCACTGATGATTGTAATCTGATTCTCACTGAAAAGGGTCAGTACTCCCTCGCTAGAATGAAGAGAATGTCTGTTGTCTATTCCAAATGTCGTAAACTCTCTCCTAATTTCGACTCCATCAGTAGACCAAATGTGCGTTTGAGCACCGTCAAAAGCGTCAAACCATATCCTGTCTTCATAGAAAGTAAATCCAAGATTTAATCCAGGAAGGAAATTTATTGGCGGAGAGATTTGACTGATTTCTCTGCCGTCAGCAGAATACAGCATACAATATCCCGACGATGTTGCGGCGAATATCAAACGGTGGTTTAGCATAGCACCTTCTGAACATCCTGAGGTAAAAGAATCTCCAATCGAATTTTCAATATCGGTAATTCGTCCTTCAAACATTTGTCCAAAACACATTTTGATTTCTGAGGTAACTTCTTGACTTTCCGAATCATTTCCCATTTGGATTACTACTGCATCATCACACGGGCCAATCTCTCCGGTATCAGAGTGTATGAATGATGAGGATCCGTCTGTACCGTTAAAACCGCTCGTACCATTCGCTCCATCGGTTACGTTGTACCCCCTATATCCACGATTACCCATTGGTCCGGGGTTTCCTTCATCGCCGTGGCATACGTTTTTGATGTCAATAATTTCATCCTCTTCCAAGATTTCATTCGAATTTTGGTCTACTCCAGTTTGAATACTGAATCCGCCCTCTTCGCATCCATGCGTTCCGTGTAAGATACCAAACTCAATCAAAGAGTTAGTACTCATTGAATCGATATTATTTTCTCCGGTTTCAAGTTGAGAAATACTGTATCCGTTTAGTGTAAGACTGATTGAAATTAACAAAATTATTGCAAAGTTGAACATTTTTTGTCTTCTCTTCTTTCCATCTGTTTTCTGTTTTCGCTCTTTCTTCTTGCCACCAACATTGTCGTCTGCCATGGTTGGCGATATACTAACGAGAATTAGAGAATAACTATGCAAAGTGTTCAAGGGCGGGGAGATATTCCCCTCTAATATGGAGTTGCCTGAAAGCTTGGCGGATATGCTTTCAGGAGAACATGGTCCAACCAAACAGAAAGCGGCGAGGCTTGTAATCGACCTAGCTAAAACCGCCGGTGCAAAAGAATTTGTCAAAGTAGCACACAGCCACGTATCTGGAGTTTCTGTAATTACAGGAGGGCACGGATTGAGGCGCTTTCTTTCCGACCTTGCAGGTGATGGGACAGTTGCAATTCCAACAACTTTGAACTCTGCAGGATGCGATAAACGCAAAATGGAAGAGATGGATATTGACTATCCAGATTTTTTGGAACAGCAATTTGAGATTATACAAGCATATGAGCAATTGGGGATTGATGCAACGTTATCATGCACGCCATATGATCGTGGAGTCGATGATGAATCAGGTATTGCTTCGTGGGCAGAATCAAATGCAGTTGCGTTTTCCAATACTTGGACTAATTTGGTCACCAACAGAGAATCAGGACTTTCAGCTTTAGCTACCGCTTTGACGGGCTATGCACCGAGATGGGGATTACATCTTGAAGAAAATCGCAGACCAAACATGGTTGTTGATGTAAAATGTGAACTAATACATCTTTCAGACTGGTCAATCTTGGGCGATTGGATTGGAAAACAGGTTAGGCCTGATTGGAATTTCCCCTATGGCCCAATGCCTTACCTGAAAGGCCTTCCGAAATACATCAGTTTTGCATCAAAAAAGGCACTTACTGCGGCAGCTGCAAATTATGGTTGTGCACAATTGTGGGTAGAAGGGCACTCTGATACTCATCTTTCTGGCGATGAATATCATCTGACCTTTACCTCTGAAGACCTCAATTCAAGGTATTCTGAGTTATCACCAAAGGCGAAGGTCGATCTCGTAGTTATCGGATGCCCACAAGCCAGTCTTGAAGAGATTAGAATTACGGCGTCAGCTGTTCGCTCTCATTGCGAGATGGGCAAGCAAATTCAGGATGGGAGACTGTGGGTTTTCACCTCCACATACAATTACGAATTAGCAGAAGCAGACGGCTCGATTGGAATTTTGGAGGAAGCAGGTGCGGTGATTTTGCGAGACACGTGTCCTGAAGTAACTCCATACAATCGAAAGAAATACAATCACTTGCTAACAAATTCTTTGAAAGCAGAACACTATCTAACAAGTGGTCTTAACCGAATACCTACTTCTGTAGCCTCAATACAAGATTGTGTACTACATGCATTCGAATCTGATTTACTTCAGGGCGAGACACCAACAATTGAAGCAAAATCTCAACCTCAGCATCAATCCTCTAAGACCTTACAAACTGGAGATGTATCAATTAACGGCTCAGGATTGGATTCACAAGAAGATTGGACAATTGAAGGGCACGCTATGGTGACCGATGTCCCGATAACATACCTCGGATATGTTAATCGTGATACTGGTGAAATCGAGGAAACAGGACACCCACTTGATGGTAGGGTTATAGAAGATAAGATTCTGATATATCCAAAAGGTTCTGGTTCGACCGTAGCACCATATGTCCTAATGGGCCTAGTCTACACAGGGAAAGGTCCCAAGGCAGTTGTAACAAGAGATATCTGTTCTCTGACTTTGCCCGCATGTAGCTTACTTAATCTTCCGTATTCACACGGTTTTGACAAAGACCCCTGTATCGAGGTAAACGATGGGGATAGAATCAGGTTATCAAAATCTGGAAATGAAGTGCGCTTAGAAATAATTGAGCGTATAGGTGGTTGAATGCGTATCCTCGTCACCGGTGGTGCTGGTTTCATTGGGTCTCATCTGGTTGACGCATTGGTCGCTAGAAGGGATGAGGTCACGGTGATTGACAATCTCTCACGAGGAGAAGTTCAAAATCTTCCAAGTTCAGCAAATTTCATCGAAGGTGACGTAAGGGATTCCGCATTTTTCCAAAAAATATGCGGTGAATTCAAGCCTGATGTAATTCACCATCTCGCTGCTGTGAACGGAACAAAAAGATTTCACGAAGAAGCATCTTTAGTTGTGGATGTCAATGTGAATGGAACAATTAATGCTATTGATTCCGCAAAAAATTGTGGTGCCAAATTGATATTTTACTCCTCGCCAGAAGCCTTTGGAGAAGTTGAAAAAATGCCAATTTCTAATGCGTCAGAAAGCGTATTCACCCCTGCTCATTTACACCAACGCCATTCCTATGGCTCTTCGAAATACATTGGTGAAATATTATGTCAGTATGCGGTTAGGGCCGGGCAAGATATCTGTATTGTCAGGCCATTCAACGCCTATGGTCCGAGATTACGTGGTGATGCTAATGGCCAGGTGGTATCAATGATGTTGCAGTCTAATCCCATCATCATTCACGGGGACGGTAGTCAAACTCGTTCGTTTACCTGGATAGGGGATGTAGTTGAGGCATTGTTGAAAATCAACGATGCGACAAAACTCTCAGGAAGTTCGTTTAATTTAGGAAGTGAAGAAGAAATCTCAATTCAAAATCTTGCAGACTTAATTTCAAAGAAGACCGGTTCTAAAATTGAATATGGTGACAAGAATCACGGAGATAGTCTGCGAAGAAAACCAGATGTTAGTATGAATAAAGCGATTGACTGGTCAGCGAAAACCTCAATTGAAGATGGCTTGAATCAGCTTCTGTGATGGGTTGCTAAATGGCCCCAGTCTATTGGACTTGGTGTCAATCTGTCCATTCCGTGTTGGCACAAAATAGAGAATCCATCTTCAGGAGGGAGGTACTCTGGGGTAATTATTGATTCAACTCTTAGTGTTACTAATCTTGCCACAGCACCTTCTGGAAGATCATCGTCCCTCACCATCCTACACCTCAGTACGATTACTGCTAAATCATGAATAGGTCCTTCGCTATCTATTAAATTCCATTCACTTTCATCCGTCGCTTTAGACACTATGTCGACATCTTTTGCGGCCTGCATGGTAGGTGCCATCAGTTGTATCTCGCAAATTCCGTTTTCTTTCAAATTAAGATAAGTGTCTCTTTGTTTGCCATTCC
>JAYPOA010000044.1:8852-14409 GCA_038130705.1 Methanobacteriota archaeon
GTCCTGAGATAGGGACATGACAATTAGCGGTGGTGTATTAGAGACAACGGATAAACTTGTCATAGGTGCAACATTTTCTCTTTCATCATTTCTAGTCGAAATAAGTGCTAAAGGGCGAGGAGATACTGCTGCTGAAAGCCATTTCGCTCTTGTGGGATGGTCTAATTCTTCTATGTCGATTTCGTTTATTGCTGATGAATATTCGCGTTTCAACCAGTGGTCGAGGTCTCCCTTTTCTACTTCTTCTAATGCATATTGAGTGTAATTTCTGTATGCTTCCCACTCAGAAATGATGGAGGGGTCATCGCCTCTTTCCTTCTTTCTTTGCATCGAAGCATCTGCATATTCAATACAATTTTGAAGAAATTTTACTATTGCGATTTTACTCATAGTTCTCCCTCTTGTTTTCATACTCTTCTCTATGCATCATGAATTTTGCTGGATTACCTGCCCATACTTCCTTTTCTGGGACGCTTCTGGTTACTACCGCTCCAGCGGCTACAACGCAATCTTGTCCCAATGAAACTCCTGCAACGATGGTTGAATTGCCCCCGATTACAACACCGTCTGCCACCTTTACAGGGTTCCATTTTCCACCTGAAGGGGGATATTTGTCATTGGTGATTACTGCTCCAGGGCCAATGAATACATTATTTCCAATTGTTGTTTTGTCGGCAATGTAAACAGAGCCTTGGATTTTACAATTCTTTCCAACTACAACATTTCTTCCGACATGTGACAAAGAGCCAATGTTAGTGCCAGCTCCTATCGATTCAGTTCCAACATAACACGGAGTCCACGCTGTGGCTCCTGATTCCAAAGTAATTTTCTTTGAAATCAAGTCACTCATCAATTCCCAACTCTCTTGTGAGCATTGCTACGTGGCCTTTCGCTTTCACATTGTACCTAGCGAAGATTAAATTTCCATCCTCTCCAATTACGAATGTAGATCTTGCACAACCCATGTATTCCTTGCCATAGTTCATTTTCATGCGCCATGTTCCAAATGCCTCGTGTAGGGAGCCGTCTTCATCCATCAAGAGAGGGAAGTTTAGTTCTTGCTTTGCAATGAAATTGTCATGACTTTTCGCAGAGTCCTTTGAAACTCCGAAAACGGTGTAACCTTTAGCGCTGAGTCTCGACATATCGTCTCTAAAGTCACACGCTTGAACTGTACAACCAGGCGTCGAATCCCTTGGATAGAAGTAGAGAATTACCTTCTTACCTTCATTCAGAATCTCTTGTAGTTTGTGTGTGTTTCCATGTGAGTCTTGGGCTTCAAACAGTGGTGATTTATCGCCAATTTCGAGTGTTATTGCTTCTGCCATGCGCATCCTAAAAAATCATAGCAAATCAATGCTTGTATTGGACTTTCTAAAGCAAAAATTCATCTCTGTAATTCGTTTATACATATTGCATGAAATTACAACCGAACTGCATCAAATGCTGTGATATAGGCGATTGTCTTATAATCCGCCAGTTTCAACAAATAACTATGGCAGCGACGCGTATGTCTAGAAGATGCCGCAAATACATGCGGCAAATTCACAAGGCTACGTCAAAATACGCATTGCAAGAAATAGCATCTGCCATTCAAAGCGACCTCGACAGACGTAACATATCGTACGATGAGGCATTGAACCTCGGAAATATCCTACAGGATAGGGCCGACATGCTACCCGGTGATGAGTTAGTATACGCAGTCTCTGATAGGGACTCATATCGAAGAACCCTTGAATTGTACTTGAAAGATGGAGTACTTACTCAAGCGGAACAACTTCTTCTGTGGGAAGAAAGAAGAAGATTAGGAATCGATGATGATGTCCATAATAGATTACTCGATCAACTTCTAGCAGTTTGGACGAGGCAAGGAAAGTCTGTACAAATTCACGCATTTAAACGAGGTGCTACCAGTGACTAATAGGAAGACAGCGTTCGCAGTGTTGGGCGTATTGCTACTTCAAGCTCTCGTGCCAGTAATCGGGGTAAATGCTGAAACTTCTGGCAGAACTACTCCAGATTTCTCTGTGCCAATTCTTACATTATCGGGTGGCGGTTCAATCGATGATGGCGGTCAAATCACATTGGCTCCCGGAGAACACATTATCAGAATTGTCGTGGCAAATTCCGGCCCGGTGACCGGTTCTGCAAATTTGAACATCGTTCACCAACTTTCTCCTTCTTCTTCTGAAAATGTCCTTACTACAATTAGCATTGACAACCTGCAAGCGGCAAGCCAAACCAATCCAATACTTTACACCTGGACGGCGCCATCAGGTGATGACCAGACACTATTTGCTAGGGTTAGTTCTGGAAGCGATGCTAATACGGGAAATGATGCCGCAAGCTTGAATTTTGATGTAACTCCACTGAATCTTGGCACGGCCATTAACGATAACATACCAAGTCCAAGCGGTGGATTCTCATATCTAAGGTTAAATCACTCAGTACACTCATATTCCGCAACCGTAAGGAATGATGGCGTAATGCCTCTTTCAGCGACATTTGAGCTAAATTTCACTCACAATGGAAACGGTACAGAGATGTCTTTCTGGTCAAACACAGTAACTCTGTTGCCAGGTAATTTAGTTAATCCCTCGACCCCCGATACTGTCACTGTTTCGTTTAATGCAGCTAACATGTTGGATTCTTGGACAATGAACGCTATAGTGCATTTTAACGGTACGTCATGGGATAATCAGGTGCCAAGGTCGACTGAGACGGTCGTATTTTCGGATTACATCATCGACATTGGTGAACCAGCTACGATGGCAATAGAACCTGGGGCCACGTTCCCTCTAACATGGGTTATCAACAATTTAGGAGAGTCAGATTCACTCACCGTCGAATTGGGTTCTGATTTGGGATGGCATGATAATTCCCTGCAGGGGAGTACAATAAGCATTGGAGTAGATGAATCCACTACGGTTTCTGTTTACGTCACAGTTCCAAATGATGCAGTCAAACCAACATTAGAGAATGTTTACCTAAATCTGACAAGCACTTCCACCGACCCTTACACAGCAAGAAGTGTAGGCCACGTAATGGTTGGAGATCAGTATCAAGCAACAATCGAGGCGCCATTGGGCCCGATCACTGTAACTCCTTCACAAACCACGTCATTGCAGTTCAATATTAACAACAGTGGTAACGTGCCAGCATCATTTGATTTGACTACTGGACTCTCCGCACAAGCAGACAATTGGATAATTGAGTTATCAACTCCAAGAACAGATGTAATTCCAGCGGGTGAGAGCATTACGGTGTATGTTCAAGTCACTCCCGCACCGGTTTCCTCCCCATTGGTACAGTCCGAAAGAAATGGAGCTGGTGACAGCATCTACGTTTGGATGTCTGCTACTCCAACTAACGGCGGAATTCCTACTTACAATCAAACTCAATTGGTGATGAGAGCGGTTATCGCCGTCGACCCAGGGCCGGTAGAAGACGAAATAATACTCACCGAAGAAGAAATCTTGAATGCAAACGGTTCAGGAGGAATTAACAAAATAATCGACCTTCTTGTCGAGGTGAAACATAATCTTGGAAGCGGTATTGCTGGAGGTGTTGGAGCGAATATCACAGCCGGCAACTACAGCTTCATCGCAGCATCTTCGGGGGGACTTTCTGAATCAAACAGATGGCTACGTGATGTAAACCCTGGTATAGTTTCTGGATTGGATATCGGTTCACCAATCCAATCATACTTAGCGATCGACGGCCCAGGTGATAAATTACCACTTGCAGGTACGTTGAGATTACCAGTCACAGCGACACCGATCCTCACTGCATCGCAGCAAGCAAGTGGAGTTTTAGCAAGTAGCGTTACTAGAAACATCACAATAGTGGTTCCAAGCATAACCTTGGGAGAAATAATTACTGAGGGTCCACTGGATGCAGACGTAGGAAATGAAACAGAATTTGTTATCCAACTTGCAAACACTGGGAACAATCATTCCTCATACCGCGTCGTAATTCAGGACGACCTACCGGATTTGTGGACTGCGACTTTAGATACAGGTGCAGGCACAACGACTACAGTAGATGAATTACCACCATCCATGCATGACACTTCCAATCCAAGTAATGACCATGTTGCAAATATGACTCTTAGCATAATTACTGACCCACAGGCTCCAGCTGAGACATTCCAGCCACTTACTTTGAGAGTCGAGGATAAGGAAACCGGAGAATTACTATCGACTAAGACGTTAATGATACGCGTTGAAGAGTCAATTAATTTCGAATTGGAGCCAACTAATCACACAATCGATTTATCTCCATATGAAACACCAATGACTCGTGTTTTCATCAACAATACGGGCAACGTCATTACAACCTACTCTGTTTGGTTAGATACAAGCCTGTCAAATGATGTTAGTTTTGGTCTTGAATCTCCTACGGAATTAGTAGTTGCGCCTGGATTCAAAGATTCCGTAAAAATACGGCTCAACCCCGATTCAGATGCAAGTGCAGATGAATTCCACATGGTTACCGTCTGGGTTGAAGCTGAAAATGGTATGAATTTGTCCGCTTCCATAGTAGCAAATATCTCTGCTGATCACGCTCTGACGATCGATGTCGATAGTTTGATTTCGGTAATACCTGGGGAGCAAGAGATAATTAATGTTACATTTGGCAATACTGGAAACACGCAAGAATTGCTTGACGTAGTTGCAGTAATCGAAGGAAATTGGACAAATTCATGGCAGTATGAATCAATGGTTATTCCGATTGATGGTACTATCACAAATGAACTAACTATTGATATTCCTGCACTTGGTGGAAATTATTCACTTGCAAACGGAGACATACATGAAGTAACAATATCCCTTTACGATTCAGATAATGGTGAGTTCCTCGCAGCAAGGACCATCCAGTTAGAGGTCGCACCGGTATTCATTGTGGAGATAGAAAATTGGCCTGATGAGCAATACTATCACACAGGAATGGGAAGAGATTGGGTTGTCACACTGACAAATGTCGGTAACAAACAAGTCACGATCGACCTAGAATATGATGTCCTAAAGCCTGGACTGGAAATCCCATCAATTGCTTGGGAAGTCGATTCATCTGCTCCAACCTCCAAAGTTTTACCAATAGGAGTTCCAATTGAACTCAGATTCTCTGTGATAGGAATGGAACTCGATCCGAGCTTATTGTTAGAAGCGGAATTGAAGGTAACCATGACTCCGGATGATGATGAGGTTACTGGAACTACTGTTAAACAAACTTCACTCAAGATGTCAAGGTTGTTCAACTATGGAGATTTCAAACTAAAGCCTGCTGAAGACGATTCTAACCTTACGGAGGGAGTTATCTATGAGCACATCCCTATTGGAGGTGCAGGTTCAGCCGTGCAATATATGCTCGAACTTTGTGGCGCTGAAAGAAGAGTTAACCTAACCGAATTAGGATTAGACCCAGATGAATTTGTATGGACATTTGGTATAGATGTCAATGGTGAAGTTCACGAATTTAACTTAACAAATGACTGTGAAAACGGCGACCATTCCAATGTAGTAACTCTGCCTTCAAAGGAAGCATATGAATGGAC
>JAYPOA010000045.1:0-1777 GCA_038130705.1 Methanobacteriota archaeon
TTACAAATTTGTGATTCGATTAAGTTTCATAAATACACCTTATCAAATACTAGTTTTATGCGCAGTAATCTATGGAAGGAGTAACGGACCCAAATTTACTAAGGGGCAGGTTCTTTTTCAAATTAGGTGAATTTACCTATGATAGAAGAAAATTAGTCATCGTTCTTGGAATGCTGATTTGCGTTATGCTATCTTCCATGATTGCCCTTGGGCCCGATTGGGCTGAATCTTGGGGAGAAGGTGAACTTGAATCAATAGAAGCAATTGATTTGAAAGATAGCGCATTTGCTGTTGAAGATGGGTCACAATCCTTCGTATTACTCGTATGGCATGATGAATTAAATGATACAGACCAAGAATGGCAGGATGAAATCACATCCGCACTTAAACAGTTTGCAGACGAAGACGAAGTCAGCATCGAGTACTCATGGGAAAAATCAGGTGATGAACGAAACAATTTCATCAAAGATAAGGATGGGAAGTTTTGGGCTAGAAATATCGTAAATATCGATCTTGAAAGGAAGGAGGCAAAACAACTCTATGCAGATTTGAAAGATACTGTCAAAGTCGATGGTGACTTTGAAATTTACAGGACTGGAGAAATTGCGATTGATGTTACCTTTGATACAAGAATACAAGAAGATTTGATTTCAGCTGAGATAATTTCTGGACCACTTTCGTTACTGATTTTGTTAATCGTATTTGGCACGGTTGTTGCTGCGCTTTTGCCCATTGGTATTGCTGTACTAACAGTTTTGTCCGCTATGGGAATTACCATCTGGTTGTCTAATGTTTCAGATGTAACACAGTATGCTGTGAACATTATTACCTTGATTGGAATTGGTGTATCAATCGATTATTCACTATTCATAGTAAATCGATTTAGAGAAGAAATTGGAAGAGGAAGGGATATAAAAACAGCTACTGCGATGACAGTAGCCACCTCCGGCAAGGCAGTTTTCTTTAGTGGCATAACAGTAGCAATCGGTCTAATGGGTATGCTATTTTTCGAGAATACCGGTCTGCCTAGCCTTGGAATTGGTGGTACTCTCGCCGTTTCTGTAGCTATGTTATTCTCGGTAGTAGTTCTACCGTCAATTTTAGCAGTAATGGGTCCAACCATTAACAAAGGAAAGGTCCCATATTCCTTCGCCGTTGATGATAATACCGAGGATGGGATATGGGCAAAAATCGCAAAGACCGTTATGGACAAACCTTGGGCTGTGTTAATTCCCACTCTGATAATACTCTTAGGAGCAGGGCTTCCTTTCTTGCAAGCGGAATTTTCAATCGCTTCGAGGGACGCTTTACCTCCAGATGACGAAACCAGAATGGGCTTGGAAAATATCGACGAATTGTGGCCGGAATCCGCCACAAATTCCGCACTTGTAGTTTTTGATTTTGATGGTGAAGATCCATTGTCAGAGCACAACATTAGAGCGATGTATCAATGGATGGATGATAAACTTACAGACGAGATTGTGTTGGAAGGCTTTGGATATGGATTACCAATGCCAGGGATGACAGAAGATCAAGTCGTAGACTTTTGGATGAATAATTCTCAATCACCAGAAATTCTGGCTACTAGAGAGTATCTAAGGGAGCAATTCATCTCTAACAACATAAGTTATGCTGTGCTTTCCCTTGACGGTCCAGTTACAAGTGAGGAAGGAAGATATTACGTAGAGGATTTGAGAGAAGATAGAATTAACGATCTAAAAAACTTCCAAATGGGTGATGGCGGCACGTTTTTGATAGCAGGATTTGCAGCATACAA
>JAYPOA010000045.1:1787-14337 GCA_038130705.1 Methanobacteriota archaeon
ATACAATTTAGACGTACTGAATGCTGTTGTCGAGAATTTACCAATTGCACTTGCGTTCATTTTAATTTCAACTTTGATATTGATATTCATACAAGTTAGAAGTGTGGTAATCCCAATAAAAGCTATTGTGATGAACATCTTGTCGATATCAGCATCTTTCGGTATGTTAGTATTCGTTTTCCAGTGGGGCTACGGGTCTGAAATTCTGAATTTCACACCTCAGCCTATTGAAGCAACAAACCCAGTGATTATGTTCTGTATTGTATTTGGCCTGTCAATGGATTACGAAGTATTGATGCTTTCAAGAATTCATGAGGAGTGGGAAAGAACAGGTGACAACACATTAGCAGTAGCAAACGGTCTTCAAAGAACAGGCAGACTCATTACGGGTGCAGCGGCGATTATGGTTGTAGTTTTCTTTGCGTTTGGACTATCCTCGATTGTTATACTCAAACAGATAGGCTTAGGTCTCGCTTTGGCAATCTTCTTGGACGCTACGATAGTTAGGGCATTAGTAGTTCCTTCAACAATGAGATTGATGGGTAAATGGAATTGGTGGTCGCCAAAGTGGTTGTCTCCAAAATCAAACGACCTCAAAGATGTAAAGGAATCCGAGGAATGAATGTAAAAACATCAAGATAATAAGAAGGTCAGCAGCCCTTCCGTGTTTTGTTTTTGCAATTTTATCTTTACGAGACTTCTTGCCCCATCTTGTCATTACCCATAGCAGAATTATCCCGATAGGTCCGGTAAATCCGTGCAGGCTCTGAGGAATTAATCCAAGGCCTGTGATGTATCTAGCAAAAAAAGCAATCAGAACAGATAATGATGCTAAGATTAGAATTCTCTCTCCGGTTTTTTCATGCCTTTCGAGATTTTCCATCCTTTCTTTTCCTTTCAAAGTCCTCGACTTTTCTTTCCAGCCATATTGCCACCACATATAGGCAATAATCAAACTCGCAGTTATCGGATGTAGTAGCAAAATGATGGTGTTTGCTACCCCCATGAATAGTGCCTGTTGAGTTACTACTCATGGTTGTTTGCAGTGTAATAACCAGCGGTGGCTCTAAAGAGGTCAACTTTTCGCAATGGCTAAGGAGGGGTGAGCGTGATACAGGAATCGAATCTACTCGCTTGCCTCAAGTCCGCAATGATCGATAATTTATCGCCTCAGGCACGACAAAGAAAGGTGCTAAAACTACCTGAATGGAAAATGCTTGAAAAACCGTGGAAATCCATTCTTTTATCTGGCCTTTACGAATTACACATACCGAACGAAGATGATGAATCCAATCAACCTCAGATGTTGAGGGCAAGGAGCACCTCAAGGAGTAGAAGAGGCGTTTCACAAAATACGGGTCCTTTGCAGTGGCTTCCAAAAACGGAAGAAGTAATTATCTCAGGGGCCGAATCCGAAGCTTTCAGATTAGCCGTTCTTCAGATAAGGAAATCTTTATTTTCAGAGGATTGGGATGAGAAAAATGATCAATTGATAGAGCAACTAAGGGAAAATTGCGCAGACACAGGTGTCCATGAAGTTTGGCACAAGATGGCTGAATGCACTCCTATATTGGCACAGTTTATGTCATTTCCAAAGTTGGCAAACGAGGAAAATATTTCTGATGAAGTAGATTCCAAAGTTGCTTTCATTGACCCAATGAATACTGCAAGTCTTGCAAAGACGCTGGGGATTTTGGAAATAGGAATTAACAACGCGCCATTGAAGATAGCATTGCAGAAGGCTAAGAATCAAATTGGTAGTAAAAAAGGGCTCAGAGAATATGAAGGACTTGAATCGCTAGAGGGTGAAATGAGTGTTATTAGCGCATTATTGAATATACATCTTGGTAATGACGCATCAGAAAATCTAAAAGAGCTCAAAAAATCAAATTCAAAATTATCTGAAGCGTTAACTGACTTGGTTAAACTACGTAACGGAGAGTCAAAGAGTTGGAATAAATCTAGAAAACTTTCTGGCGACGATGAATTAACCTTAGCAAGAAAGATAGCCGCTTGGAATCTATTGCCTGCTTCTGCGGAAAAATTGTCCAGTAAGGAATTGGATGAAGGCCTTGCTTACATTACTGATTCAAAAAATAAAGAGAAATTGACCTGGTGGAAGCTATCTGCACTCGTCAAAGAAGGAGAATCAGATATGGCCCTTTCCTTACTTGATACACTATCGATAGAGGCGGATGCTGACATTTCTGCCCTTATCTCTTTAGTAAAACAGCTAGGAGATGGAGCTGGTAAATGGTTAGAGGGTCAATTAGATTCATTATCTACAGATTCTCTTTTAGAAATTATTGAAGATGATGATTTTTCGCAAGGCCTCAAGTATGTTGTTGCCAAAAGGATTCACGAATCTGGAAGTCAAGTTTCAATAGACCAACTAATCGATGTTTTCACTGAAAATTTAGATTTACAGAGACTATCTGAAATCTTACTTGGAAATGAAGAAAGATGTGCTGACCACCCATACTCTACATTATTGGTCGCTCATTTGCTGCCAGCAAACTTCAAAGGTGGAGATTTCCAAGAGGTTAGAAAAGCAAGAAGAGACGCTCTTTCTACTGTCGAAGATGCCGAAGCACCTGACTCAATATCAGAAGCAAGTAGGGGATTGATACTACTGTTGGATGGTGCGGCTCAATCTGATGATAATTGGTTAGTCTCAACACTAGATAAAAACGGTATTAAAGCGTTCAATAATTGTCGTCAAGCACTGAAAGATGGAGGAGACGGATTAGCAGATTCCAAGGTCATAGACATACTTGCATCAAGCCTTGATGAAGGTAAATTATCCAACTTAGAGTCACGATTATTTGGAGCAGTTATCGATACGCTTCGGCTAAATAGAGCGTCTTGGTTATTGCAGACTGGTTACAAAAAGGACGATGTTGTAAAACTGTTAGATGGATTACTATCTTCTTCAGAGACCGCATTACCAATGATGCAAGCGGTAAAGCACTTGGTTCTGGATTATGATATTGGAGTTCCAAATTTAGTAAAATGGTATCAAGAAAACGACCCACAATCCCCATGGCACACCTTGGCACGCGCGGCAAGACACCTATCAAATGAAGAAGAATTGAATGCTGCGAGAGATTACAAGCGTGCAGGTGACCACCAGGATTTCGATTACGAGCATAAGATATTGCTTTACAGAAAAGCATTGATCCATTATGCACACTCAGAACAATGGAATGAAGCAGTTGATTTGTTGGAGAAAGAACCAGCCTTGAAGACTGCACTCACTAAAAGGTTCCAACTCTATCTTAAAGTTTCAAAGATTGCTACCACTGGTAAAAGCACAGATGATGCTACGAAGATGCTGAAATCCTTCGTTAGGAAGACCGTGTTGGTTGAAGAAGAAGATCAATTTGGTAAGATAAATCAAGTTGAAAAGTCTAAATTCTCTGAGGAAGAATTGGATATATTGAGAAATTACGCTCAATCAAGGTCTCTTCCAGCAGAGCCATTCACAGGTAGAGTAAAAGCCGCACTAAATTCAATTCAAAGGGATAGAAGAAGAGTAAACAGATACTCGTATGAAAACAGATATGCTAACGTCATGATTCACGACCCTTCAACAGAGGAAATATACAACATTGCAAGTGAAGCATCAGCTGAAAGACCACTTGATGGATTGATGCTTCTTGAGAGAGCTCAGAGTTCTCCAAAACTATCCCTCATGGATAGAAAGAGACTTGCTCAAGCCGAACAAGGGTTATTTGCTACTCATAGGAATAACCTTCCAGTCAAGCAAAGATCATATCTGAAACATCTGAAATTGTCACCATTGATAATTATCGATACAAATATTTTGATGGATGAGTTACAATACAGGGTCTCAAATCTATTAGGAATCTCATCTGAAGTTTCACTTGACGTTGGCGGAAGAGGACGATTCCATCGGATTCTCAAACATAGAGCTGATGAAAAGAGGGTTCACCTCTGGATTCCAAAAGTTGTGAGTAAAGAACTCGTAGGACTTGCTCAAGATGTACAAAATATGAAATCAAGATTTTCTGAAACACTGGTTGATAAAAATAAACTTGATGAAATTATCACTAAAGATGAATTAGAATCCATGGCTAACCAAGTTGTCAAAGACTTCTCAACTTGGAAACCGTTAGATCTTCACATCGAGGATGAGGCTAACGATGAAGAAATCAGAGAAGATTTGAAACAGTTCTTGCTCGACCATTCTGAAGTTTATGATGAGATTACAGCAATGAAGAGACAACACGGGGAGCCTGCGAGGTCCGTTATTTTGAATAGAGACATTTACCCAGAATCACCAGATCAAACCATTATGTGTATCGCCGCCGCGATGGCAAATCAACCTCTCGATGAGATTGGCAGTATTTTGGTTGCAACACGAGATTCAGACTTTACACTCGTGGCACGTGCAGTAGAAGAAAAGTTTGGATTTGGTGTAATAGCTAACAGCCGAGATATCAATAATTGATATCTTTACCCTACATGTGGGAAATCATAGCATTTCCAAATTCTGAACATGATAATAGAGTAGCATCATCCATTAGTCTTTCAAAGTCGTAGGTAACAGTTTTTGCTGATATTGCTGCTTCCATTCCCTTGACTATGAGGTCAGCTGCTTCAATCCAGCCCATGTGCCTTAACATCATTTCAGCAGATAGAATTTGAGAACCAGGGTTAACTTTGTCTTGGCCAGCATACTTTGGTGCAGTACCGTGTGTTGCTTCAAAAATTGAAATTCCCGTGTCATAGTTGATATTCGCACCAGGAGCAATACCGATACCACCTACTTGTGCGGCCAGAGCGTCAGAAATATAGTCTCCATTCAAGTTCATTGTAGCCAGAACTCCGTACTCTGCTGGCCTGGTAATTATTTGCTGTAACATTGCGTCAGCGATGACATCTTTGATTGTGATTGTCTTTCCAGTTTGAGGATTTGTAAAAACACACCAAGGACCACCATCCAATTCCTCAGCACCAAATTCGTCCTTTGCAATTTGATAACCCCAGTCTCTGAATCCACCTTCTGTAAACTTCATGATATTTCCTTTGTGAACTAATGTTACGCTATCTTTGTCATTGTCGACTGCGTACTGAATAGCTGCTCGAACGATTCTTGCAGTACCTTCTTTACTAATTGGCTTGATACCGATTCCTGATGTGTCGGGGAATCTAATCTTAGAGACGCCCATCTCATTGACTAAGAAGTCAATTACTTTCTTGACTCCATCAGAACCAGCCTCCCATTCGATTCCAGCGTAGACGTCTTCACTGTTTTCTCGGAAAATTATCATGTCAACATCTTGAGGTGATTTTACTGGGGAAGGGGTTCCTTCATACCATCTAACAGGTCGTACACAGGCATACAAATCCAATTCTTGCCTGAGGGCAACATTGAGTGACCTGATCCCACCGCCAACAGGTGTTGTCAAAGGACCTTTGATTGAAACTAGACCGCTTCTCATTAGGTCTAGAGTTTCTTTTGGTAGCCATTCACCAGTCTGGTTGAATGCCTTTTCTCCAGCTAAGGTTTCCGTCCAGTGAATTTTCCTTTCTCCGTTGTATGCTTTGCTAACTGCTGCATCAACTACGTCTATCATTACAGGGGTAATATCAACACCAATTCCGTCTCCCTCAATGTAGTAAACTACTGGGTCATTAGGTACTTTTAGCACTCCATTATCCATTGTGATAGGTGTTCCTGACATGTTGCTCATGTTGTGGGACTTATACCCCCTTCATCAACAAAGCGGTCGACGGTGGTTTCATTTCACACTCCACTTTGGCATGTCTATGGAAGGCCGTGTGGAGTGGACAGGTGGAACAAATCTGATTGGGGTAAATTCAAACGAACAAATTATCGAAATAGATTGGGAAAATGGCCCCAGCCCCATGCAGATAGCATTGCAATCAATTGGCGCCTGTTCCATTGTTGACGTGGTTATCGGTTTGAAGGATAGAAAATTCTCAAAGGTTTGGGTTGAATTATCATCGACTAGAAATGACGAGCCACCAAGATATTTTACCACTATTCACATGACATATCACGTAGTGGGCGATGTTCCAAAGAAGTTGGTTGAGAGAGTCGTTGAAAAATCTCATGAAAAGTATTGTAGTGTTTCACAAAGCATTCGCAAAGATTGCAAAATCACTCATGAAACTGTAATTCACGATTCGGTTTGAACCACAATCCATCCATCGGACAGAGTAATTTTCCCGACACCTAAATCGCCTAAACCTGAAGCAAGCAATATCTGTTTTGGGAGTGTATCAATTGCATGCATCAGCAACTGTCCGAGCCCGTCATGAATTACAATCCAGCTTGCTGGTAAATTATTAGGGGCACTATCAGGTGTTACTGTGTCAGAAACTGTGACGCTTGCAAATGGTTTCACGAGACCACTTTCTCCTAAATCTACGATCACCGACAGAGTGATTTTGTCCTGTGAAATTGTTAAATTTGCGGAAGATGGCATCACAGTAAAGTTGTTTGGTAATCCACTAAGTGAATTTTCTCCACGATTATTTCGCATTGAAATAACCTTTCTAATCCACGAAGAAAGTATAGTGTTGTGGTATACCAAATCTCCTTGGGGAACTTCAACATCCGATATCTGACTGTCATCGTTCATACCCCAAGCACAAGAGTGTCCATTCAACAGAGAAAGTTCGTTCATCCAGTTGATCTGAGAAGGCATTGTATTTTCTAATGATACAACGATTGAAGGGTTGCCGTCGATGTACTCAACTTCCTTCGTTGGAAAGAAATCAGTCATTGAGACAGCTAAACCAAGAATTATTGCAAGTGGGTCTAAAGCAGGTGGCCATTCTTTGATAGGATCGACTTCTTCTTCCAACCAGACTCCGGAGGCTAAATCATTTCCAAGTCCAAGACCTTCTGCAAACGAATGTGCCTCAAGCCAGGCTCGCTTTGACAATCCCACATCAAGTGCAGACCTCCCCATCGATTTAATCGCAGATGCCATTGATTCGTAATCACTTAACGTATCAAGCCATTCTCTGAGTATCTGATCTCCATCGCCGAACGACCTGCGGTCATTTTTCGATATCTCATTAAGCCAAGATTCTTCTTGAATGCTTCTTTCTTCGTCGCTCATGTTGAGTTTCTTTTGTAATTCTTCCAACATTTTTGCCCCTTCTCTCGATAAGGCGCCGTCTGACCACGCAAGAGCAAGCCCATGTTCGAAAGGTGTGGGAGCCAAATCTATCCCTCAATAATTTCCCGAACTAATTGCAAATGTCGCATGAATGATAATCCTAATTCCTTCCTTTTTCTTGCAAGTAATTCCACTTCTGAGGGGTCGAGAATGTCGTCTACCCAAACTGTCTCCAATAGCAGTTTATTGGTTGATTCAGCTTTGTCTCCTGTTGGTGAAGAATCATTTTTTATTTCGGGAATTTCTTCATCATGGAAAGAGATTACAACGTCTTCATCTGGTGAATAATCAGGTTCATCAAACGCTGATAGTGGATCTTCATCAAATGTAGCGAGAGCGTTATCATCTTCAAATGCAGCCAAAGGGTCGACAGTATTTTGTTTAGTGTTGCTGTTGCCAATATCCAATTCTTTGAAAGGGTCGATTTCTTCATCTTCTTCTGGAATGTCTGGTTCTTCAAACGGCAACATACTATCTCTCCGATTACTTTCGGATTGTAATAGTTATTGAATGCATGTATCAGACAATGGTCAAACCTATTTACCATGAGTATCTAATGTATAACAGAGATGGCGGAGTATGTTGGGCAATGAGGTAGCGGGTTGGAGAGTGCTAGCAGTCCTCCTTTTGCTACTAACCATACCTTCGATTTACCAAAGTGATGAGATTAAGGATTCATGGTCAGATTACATCGAAAACAACGGAGTAAATGATTCTGAACAAACGGCAGATGCTCAATCGGAGAGAAATGAAACTTCTGAGCCTGAAGCAAGTGCTCTTGCTGGTGACGAAGCAGAATCCGATGACGCAGAGTTTGCTCCGGAGTCAGCGGAGATAGCAGATAGCCCACCTGCCAATGAGCCAGTTATGGAATCAGGTGTGCAAGAAATAATTTTTCCAGCAACACAGATTGTCGTCTTGACCATGATGGCAATAATGGCAGTTGGTCTGATTACGTCCACTACGACTGCTATTATTGTTAGCGAATCAGCGCGCTACTCAATATTGTTAGCTCTGTTAGGGCCGATACTTGCAGTAACAAATAGAGGTGAGAGGGGCGTTTTCACCAGAGGTAGAATACTGGGATTTATCGAGGCTCATCCTGGAATACACTTCTCGGCATTGAAAAATGCACTCGGTTTAGGTAACGGAGTGACAGCCCACCACATTCAAATTCTCGAAAAAGAGGGGCGAATTATCACTTGGCTAGATTCCAAAGTCAGAAGATTTGCGACCTCAGGAATCGATCAAACAAGGCTGAAAGAGCTTCAAAGCCCGGCAACAGGAATGCAGATTGCAATTTTAGAAATCTTATCAGAGTCAGGAAATATAGGTATCAAGTCTGGAGATTTGAGAACCAAGTTACAGACTAGTAGACAACTCCTTTCTTATCACATGAAACATCTAAAAGAAAGAGAAATTGTTGAATCTGTAGGTAAGGGACGTGCTACGAAATGGGTAATTAGAGAAAAAGGGAAATCACTCTTGAAAAATTCAACACACCTATCCGACATAGGATGAAAAGATTGAATCATTAGACCTCTTGGCAACAAATATGAAGAGGATGGCTGTTTTACTAATTTGTTTAGTATTCGCCACCCCAGTATACAGTCTTCCGACTGGAATAGATGACAGAGGGGATCAGGGTTGTGTGTGTCATGGAGGGATTGACGAAACAACCACAGTCAACATAACTGGACTTCCAGAGAGGTTTAATTCATCACAGAGTTACAATTTCACCCTTAAAATAGAGAGCCCGGTTGCAGAAAGTCAGAATCCAGATGATGCTAAAGGGGGATTTCGAGTAATTATTTCAAAAGGTGAAATTATTGGTGAAGGATGGCAATTTATCGAAGGGGGATATACTCATAATCAATCCATCAATAATCAAAGAACGTGGAATGCTACTTGGATAGCGCCATCTGATAATTCCACTTATTCCTCTTTTATTTTTCACGGTAATGCAGTAAACGGTAACGGTGAGAGTTCAGGAGATGAATGGAATTCAAACTCTCTCGTTGTCAAAGGAATAAATTTCACAGGTGAAGTTGAATCTCCTATCGAAGAGTATCAAAACAAGGATGCATTCTACATCATTAGCGGTCTTGGGCTGTTGAGCCTAATCGTAATAATCTACTATGTATCTAAAGATTAATCAATTTACGAATTCAATATTTCTTGACTTTAGGGCCCGTAACTGTCTGTTTTCACTAGCTCCATGAATCTGATTAGAACGCACTCCAGTTAGTACCAACATGACTCTAATATCTTCTCCAAGAGATTCATCAACTGCTGCTCCCCAAATAATTCGAGCGTTGTCAGATACTCTTTCTTGAATTAATTGAGCACATCTCTCAGCCTCTCCTAGAGTTAGAGATTGGCCACCAACGACGTTGATTAGAGCGCCACGTGCATCAGAAATATCAAGTTCCAATAAAGGTGAATGAAGGGCTTCCAATGTAGCCGCCTCGGCTCTACCAGGTCCACTTGCGGCTCCAAGGCCAATCATTGCAACTCCTGACCCTGAGTTGATTACAGCCTTGAGGTCCTCAAAGTCTAAGTTGACCATTCCATCAGTTGTCAATAATTCAGTTACACCACTAATTGCTCTTACAAGTAGTTCGTCGCCAACTCTGAATGCACTTGCAATAGGTAGATCTCTAACTCCCTCAATTTCTAACAATCTCTCATTGGGAATTACGAGTATTGTATCGCAATATTCTCTCAATCTTTCTAATCCCCATTCAGCATTTTGCTTTCTTAGTGAACCTTCAGAATTGAATGGATATGTAACAACGGCGAGTGTTAACGCTCCTTGTTCTTTTGCTAGCCTTGCAATGTGGCCTGCGGCACCTGTTCCCGAACCACCACCCATTCCCGCTGTAATGATAGCTAACTGGGTATCTTGTGTTATCTTTTTTAGGTTGTTTTCACTTTCCAAAGCTGCAGTTTCTCCCTTGGTTGGATCTCCACCAGCTCCTCTTCCACGAGCGGTTCTTCCAATCAGGACTTTGTTTTCTAATGGGCTCATTAGCAAAGCTTGGGCATCTGTGTTTATTGCGTGTCCTGTGACATATTTGTTTTCAAACAAACCCTCTTCATGTAAACGGCTAACTGCGTTGCAACCTGCGCCACCCACGCCATATACGCGAATCCTTGGTTGTAATGATTCCAGAAGTTTCCTCAATTCTGCATCATTTGATTCCATCTCTTCTACGCTAGACGGGCGAATTACTGGGCCTTCTTCTTCATCAGCAAGCTCTAATACACGCTCAATGAGGTGTCGCATAGGTTTAATTCCGCTTGTACCTAATTTGAAGGTGCCGATAACTTAGACCCTCAACATAGCGATTATCTCACCAAATTATCAATCTCGAAGACCATCTTCGCAGACCTGGTAAACACATTCTCCATCAGGTAGGTTTGGAGAGTCTACGAGTCTCGCAATTCTTCTTCCACCCTTTGCCTTCCTGAGGTATAGTCTGAATGTTGATGCGTGTGCAAGGACGTGTCCGCCAATAGGCTTCGTAGGGTCTCCCCACAGTGCGTCAGGCTTACTCATTACCTGGTTAGTGACCAATACTAATGCATTGTTTACATCAGCAAGTTGCTTTAGATCTTTCAAGTGTCTGTTGAGTTTTTGCTGTCTGTTTGCTAACATCCCTCTTCCGACGAATTCAGCTCTGAAGTGACTTGTCAAGGAATCGACAATAATCATTTTGACGTTGATTCCCCTGCTCATTCGCTTAATTTCTTCTGCGAGTAGCATTTGGTGTGCTGAGTTGTATGCTCTTGCTACGTGAATCCGTTCTAATACCGCTTCGGGGTCCAATCCGTGTCCTCTAGCCATTTGGGTAATTCTTTCTGGTCTGAAAGTATCTTCAGTATCGATGTAAAATACATCACCGTCTAGCCCGCCTTGTTCTATGGGCATAGTACAGTTGACCGCTAATTGGTGACCAATTTGTGTTTTTCCAGAACCGAATTCGCCGTATACTTCTACCAAGGATTGTGTTTCAAATCCTCCTGCTAACAAATCATCGATTGATTGCACCATGCTTGACAATTTCATTACTTCTCTTCTTCTTTCGAGAAGGGCTGAACCTGATACGAATCCTCCAATGTTTGCCATTTTCTTTGCGGCTTGGATGATTTTTCCTGCTACAGCTTCTCCCAATTCAGCTTGCTCAGCAAGGTCCGGTGGACTCATTACTGCCAGTGCTAGCATTTCATCAAAACCTGCTTCACGCAGTTTTTCAGCTGTTGCTGGTCCTACGCCTGGTAGGTCCTCGATTTTGACCTCAGGCTCTAATTCTTCCTCCATTGCTACTACCTCTACTTCAGGCACTTCTTCTTCTTTCTGTTTGGTTGTCTTTGACTTTCCTGCCATGATTCCTTCGAATGTGCTTCCATATATTAAGAAAAGAAGGTCTCTTCCCGGTTTTATGAAAGTAGTCAAGGCGTAATAAAGTCTTGTAAATGTGTGGCTGAACAGTTTTCGTTCACTTTCACTTTACTTTCACTGTGGCCTTGGGTTAGTTGGGCCCTCGAGCCCTTCTTGATATGCAATTGTAACATCATTTTCGACATTTACATCATCTCCTCCCGTGACTTCAACATTAAGACCCCAATCACCAGAAACAAGGTCACGTGTTGTGTAATCCCAGGTTTCTTCATTGCCATTTGGAATATTGCCTGAATTAGTTGCAATTTGTGTTCCCTCAGGGTTCAGTAACTCCCATTCGACATCCGAACTCCCTCCAAAGATACCAGCCTGGTTTACAACGGTTGAGGAGATAGTAATCCTGTCTGGAAGCGGTAGGCCGTCTTCGCAATCAGGCGTAGCATCGAAACTCATTGTTGCTGAATTTGTATTGCTTTCAGTCCAAACAATATGCATATCGATCCGAACATCTACAGTTGTTGAATGGGTATTTCCCACCTCGTCCTCAACACTCATTTTCACATCAAATATTCCGTGTGTTAGCCAAGTGTAGGAGATAACCGCATTATCCGATGGATCTGCCTCAATTGGAGTGCTTCCATCGTCTGGGTCGAGAATAATTTTCGTAATTGGTGCGACACTTGAGGTTGTATCCGCATAGTCAAACTCGATAGTTACTCCAGTGGCAGGACCCGCCTGTCCGTTGTTGAAAGATGTCTCAATCATACCAGATGTAGTCTCATAATAAACAATTAAATCAATCGGCCCAGTATATTCATCTCCCATCTCATCGCCACCTCCAATACATCCAGATAACCCGGCCGCAAGCAGGCTAAAGAGGACAACTATGAGGTTCAGATGGGCCTTCATTAGTACAACCTATGGTGCTCCTATCCAAAAACCTCCCGTTTATCCTCGATTGATT
>JAYPOA010000046.1:0-14142 GCA_038130705.1 Methanobacteriota archaeon
ATTTAGAATATATTGATGAGACGTGGGATGTTATATTACGGACTTACTTTTCTCATACTTTTCGCTCTTCACATATTTGCGGCTGCCAACGATTTCAAGATATTTTTCAGAATAATTGCGACTATGATTACCTTTCAGACCCTTTTCATCGGTTTAATTTTTCATAAACTTGGAGAAAACGTAACACTGGCACGTATTCCAATGCTCTTTTTGTGTATTGGTTTAGGATACGCATATCTTGATATGTCATTCGCAATTGAAATCATATTTTTTGTAATTTTGGGCGTCATTATTCAGTATGGAACTGAAAAAGGGTTGAAGTATGGCAAGCGTGCCGAGAATAACAATGGCTGACTCACCTGTCAAGATAAACAATCCCGGTAGCGCTCCAGAAGCACCCTCTGCAGAGGACCAACAAAAGATGGAAGCGGCGTATAATCAGATGAAAAGAAAAATGGCAATTGCCGAGATGGGTAAAGCGATTAAGCACAAAATTATGGTTCTATCAGGTAAAGGTGGAGTAGGTAAATCTACCGTCGCTACGGGTCTTGCGCTCTCATTAGCTCAGCAGGGATTGAAAGTAGGATTACTAGACATAGACATAACCGGACCTAACGTTCCAAAAATGATGGGACTGGATGGTAGAAGATTGAATGTTGAAGGTGGAAGAATATTGCCCGCACAGGGGCATTTAGGTGTGAAAGTCATATCTATGGCTTTCCTGTTAGAAGATGAAGACACTCCAGTCGTATGGAGAGGTCCAATCAAACTTGGAGCGATTCAGCAATTTATTGGCGATGTTGATTGGGGTAATCTCGATTACCTGATAATAGACTTCCCTCCAGGAACATCGGACGAACCACTTACAGTAGCTCAAAATCTGCCAGATATAGATGGAATGGTTATCGTCACGACGCCACAAGATGTCGCCTTGTTAGATTCTAGAAAATCACTTACCTTTGCTAATTCGCTAAAGGTTGACGTAATCGGAATAATCGAAAACATGAGTGGTTATGCGGTTAATGGAAAAGCATCCGCAGGTACTGAAATAGAGGTCGCAGGGCCTGGTGGAAAAACACACAAGGCTACCGCAGACGAAAATGGGGATTGGTCTGTAACTCTGGATATTTTCAAATCAGGTGGAGGGGAGAAAACCGCTAAAGAATTCGATGTACCATTCTTAGGAAAACTACCTTTCGACCCGGGCTTCGTTAGAGGCGGTGATGACGGAGTTCACAGAATTGTTTCAGAACCAGAGGGCGCATCCTCACAGGCATTTTCTGAAGTAGTCTCAAAGATTCAAAACTTCGTTGAAACCGAAGACAGTGGCAGTGGATTAGAAATTATTTGAGGTGAAATAATGGAAATTCCCGAGTTAAAAAGAATCGAGAGAAGGGAATTCGATATGCACCTGACATGGGATGATGGAACCGAACATGAGATCACGTACGACGATTTACGCCACGCCTGTCCGTGCGCAAACTGCTCTCCTCAAAGAAACGAGGATAATACATCAATCGCGTTGAGAAGAACAGTGGAGCGACTACCAAAAGAAAAGCCCACAATAAGGACGGTGGGAAATTATGCATTGTCATTCGAATGGACAAGCGGTTGTTCGTCAGGAATTCACAGATTCGAAAGACTTTGGAGATTGGGGGAAAAGCAAGACCCAGACAACGGTAAAGCCTACGTTCACGGTGCTTGGTGATTTGAATAAAATCACAATAAAGGCCCGTCGCTAATGTATAGTCTTAATTTACAAAGGCAAAGGAGCATATAGCATGGAGGGTATCTATCTCACTTGGCTAATTTCAGCGTTAGCCATAGGTGTTTTGCTGATGCCTATCATCAAGCCTCCATGGGCAAACATAACTATTGACGGGTTTGTGGACTTCCTCAGAAGATATTGGTTACATCTTGTCTTAGTGCTAACAATTTACAACGCTAAGGACTTCTTGGATGAAGTAGATCGTATTTTGATGGCAAATACTGATGGTATGCTAAACATGACTCCGTGGATATACACACTTGAGGGCGACATGGTCTTGTGGGTTCAAGAAACTTTCATGGCTGATTGGCTTACTGCTTTGATGACACATTTCTATGTTGTTGGATTTATGGTAATATGCTATGTCTCAGTATTCTATTTTGCATATTTTGATGATAGATACATGGCCGACAGAATAAGTCTCACAATTTTCTGGGTTTACGCCTTAGCGATTCCATTTTATCTGTTCTTCAACGTTCACGTGACGGGAAATTATATTCCAGGAATGAAGACTTTGGCATACGACCACACACCAGAAATAAATGACTGGTTCAGCAGAATAGACCCGTTTACAAACGGTATGCCGAGCCTTCATATTGCATTCCCATTTGCTGTTTGGCTCTGTCTGCATAGATTCGACAAAGATGAGCGTTGGAAAAATTACAGGCGCATTGTATTCGGATTTACTTTGATAACAGCATTCTGTATTGTGTATCTAGGAATACACTGGTTAACCGATATCATTGGTGGAATGATTGTGGCTGCCATTGCGGTAAAGATTGCCAGCGTTATGGCGGGACCATTTTGGAGCATTTTCGATGAAAGAACGATAAACGCAAGGCTTGTTACTGTCCTAACAAATCCAAAAAAAGCTATTCTTGTAATTGTGAATGGGGTCAAAAAATCCACAAATCAATTCTCAAAGCCCACCAGTAGAGAAACCGGAATTCTGCTTGCTGTAATCCTGATTTTAGTTGCAGGAGTTGTTACATGGGACCTTACTCATCAATCAATTCCAGCAGGTGGTGTAGATGCTCCTGTTGGTGTTGAAGCGGCGGATGGATGGTTAATCACTCTTGATTCAAAAGATGAAAACTCGCTTTTAGTTATCCACGATTTATCTGATTTAGAATCACAAATCGATGTACTACAACCCATTCTTGATGAAAACTCGACTTACACTATTTCTGGGAATCATTTGCTAATGGCTAATTCAACACAAATGATGCTTGTAAATATCAATAATCCAAGTACAGCGCTATTTACAATTGATATTGAGGACCCAACTCAGATTGAATTTATTTCCGATGATAAAATTGTAGTTTTACAGAATGGCGAGCTAACTTATTTTGATTTCACGGGCTCTGAAACTACGGGAGTATCTCCTCCGAACTCAGAAAGAGTTTCTTTGTTAGAAACCTCAGGTGACAAGATAGCATTGGTGTTTGAATCAAGCCCCGATACCATACAAATTGGGTATGTAGACAGTGAAGGATTGATCTCGACTAAGATAAATTCAACAGCCAATGAAATTGAAGATTCGATACTTGCTAACGCAGGTAAAATGGTTGATACTGAAAATGCCTCAATCATTGAGATTTCAATGTATGAAGAATACCTTTCAGCCACGGTAGACGTGAACGCTACAACAAGATTAGTGCTACTCAACACTTCGAGTGGCGAAAGCTTCATTGTTTCCGACCCTAAATTTGAGGCATTTGACCCCCATATGGATTATGGAATATTGATGTATGCCGCATACCAAAACATCGACCCCATTAATGCATCCTCAGAAAAATACACCGATATTGAAATCATGATTCATGATTTGGAAACTAACTTGACAACTCCTCTTACTGCAGATTCGATTAATCAGTGGGATCCGAAAGTTTTGGAAAACCACTATGTATACCAGCAGGTCGATGAAAATGGTGTTATGAGTGTAGAGGTCCAACCTAAAGAGCCGACGCTTCAAACATACTCATCAAACGTATTGAAAATTGGAGTAATACTGATGATTGTTCTGGTTTTCATTAACGTATTACAACGTCAAAAAGAGTCTGGAGATCTCAACCTCCATGATAGCGAACCCGAGTCATAATTTGTTCTAATCTCTTGACAACATCGACCGCCTTTGGAGGGTATCCGCCTGGTGCTTTGTCTGGGTGACCGAGTTCATCGTCTAACGATAAATAACCCTCAAGAACAAGTTCCATTGCATTCTCTATGCTTGGATGACTTGCCCTGAATATTTCATGGAGCACGTGTAAATCGACACCGTAACCTTCCAATTCATAGTCTCTCGTAGCTAATCCCAAATCGATTAGGATGGCTTCATTTTTATTGTTGATAATGACATTATTTGTGGACAGGTCACCATGATTGATGGCATTTCTGTGTAAAACTCTAATCGACCTTCCAACATTTCTCAAAGTATCGTCATCGTGTAGGTCATTTTGAAGGATGTTGATTAAAGGAGTTCCACCTATTTTTTCCATAATTATTCTGCCTTCGTCAAGGTCGACATCCCAAATTGCCGGTACGGGGGCTTTGATATTGGATAGCCAAATAGTGAGTTTAACTTCGTTTGTCATTCTCTTTTGAGTCAAACTTTTGTCAAGTTCTGGGTGCCTCCAACCTCTTGGTCTTCGAGTTTTTTGGATTGCATCTCTACCATACCATCTGCCGTTCATGACCTCGGCTTCAGCGCCGAGATGGATGATTTCTCCCTCTTCCCAGCCTCGCATTGAGAATACGGGTGTAGTGTATGGTTCAAAAAGGGGCGCATGTACGGCAGGTTGAGGGACAATCATGACGATAGCGCTTCCGATGTGTGCAATCGATTTCACAAATGATCAAATGGGCCCAGAAGAACTTGCGATTGCAGAAAGGATATCTGAACTAAAAGCGGAGCTAGGCGACGATTTACTCATACTCGGACATCATTATCAAAGGGACCAGATAGTGATGCATGCTGACTTGCTTGGGGATTCATTCTTGCTCTCCGAGTTAGCCGCAAAATCGGACGCAAAATACATCGTTTTCTGTGGGGTACACTTTATGGCAGAATCAGCAGATATCCTTACTTCAGACAAACAAAGCGTCATTCTCCCAAATATGCGTGCAGGGTGTTCTATGGCTGATATGGCCGCACTTCATGAGGTTGAACTTGCTTGGTCAGAGATTTTAGAGAGAACAGGTCTATCCGACCCAGCAACAGCAAAAGAAGGCGAATCTTGTTTGATTCCGGTCACTTACATGAATAGTGCCGCTAATCTGAAAGATTTCTGTGGAAGGCACGGTGGTATTGTTTGTACTTCCTCAAATGCCCAGGGTATACTAAACTGGGCTTTCGAGAGAGCAGGCCCTGATGGCGCAGTACTATTCTTCCCCGACCAGCACTTAGGTCGTAATACCGGTAATGCAATGGGAATCCCTCTCGACAAAATGAGCGTTTGGACCCCCGGGCAAGAAAACGACATTGCTGAAGGAGCAAAAATCATTCTTTGGCACGGTTTTTGTTCTGTACATAAGCGATTCACGGTTGGGCAGATTGATGAATTCCGTGAACAAAATCCAGGAGGGGTTGTTGTTGTCCATCCTGAATGTCCAATCGAAGTCGTCCAAGCTGCGGATGCCAATGGAAGTACAGAATTCATCAGACGATTTGTGGCTGCACAAGAACCTGGAACAAAAATCGCTGTTGGAACAGAAATAAACATGGTAGCAAGATTAGATGCTGAACATGAAAACTTGCACATTCAGTGCCTTGAGCCAACAGTTTGTCCTTGTTCTACAATGTACATGATTCATCCAGCTTATCTGATGGATGTGTTAGAAAAATTGGTTGATGGCGAAATACCCAACCAAATAATAGTGGAACCAGACATTCAGGAAGGAGCAAAATTAGCGCTCGAAAGAATGCTTTCAATCAAGAAATAATTTCCCCAATCTTCCAACCCCCAAGAGCGAGAAGGGGGCAAATCGCCATTGTCAGAATCACATATCCAATTGCAGTTGTTTGGTTTTCTGACCAGAGTTCAATTGTCTCCACTGAAAATGTTGACATCGTTGTGAAAGCACCCACTATGCCAGTGCCAACGAGCAAAGCAAATTCCTTTGAAATCAGTTCACTAGATAATGCTGCAATTACGACACCAAGGATGAGAGAACCTAATGCATTCACGATTAAAGTTGCTTGAGGTGTGCCAACTATTTCGGAGACACTAAACCTCAGAATAGCACCGATGAAACCACCAATTCCCACGAGCAAATATGAATTCACAAAACTATCAGAATCTGTTTTGGTTATCAATCAATCTCAAGTGCTTGGTGCGATAGGGTTCAATTATGACCATTTGGTTCATGACCAGTAATGAGGGCAAAGTCGCCGAAGCAAAGGAACATTTTTCTCAATATGGAATCGATGTAGAACAGTTTGAATTTGAGGCCATTGAGCCACAATCTGATGACTTGGAAATAGTGGCTTTATCAAAAATTGAACAGGCGATTTCATCACTTCCAAATGAAAACGATATGATTCTAGTGGAGGATGCGGGATTATTTGTTAACGCCCTTGAAGGATTTCCAGGAGTATATTCATCATATGCCCTGAACACAATTGGTTGCAGTGGCATTTTGAAACTACTCGATCATTTGAAAAGTGAAGATTTAGTCATGGATGCACGATTGAGAAGTGCAGAATTCAGAGCTGTAGCAGTGTTATATCATAATGGAATTACAACCGTAGCCGAAGGAGTTTGTCCCGGAAGAATAGCACACACCGTCGCTGATGGCGAAGGATTTGGTTTCGACCCGATATTTATTCCAAACGATTTAGATGAGGATGGAACACCTGTCGAATCTGGTGAGATGGGACACATTAGTACTCACGGTAAGACATTTGGACAAATCGAAATGAGCGAGAAACAACAATATTCTCACAGAAGAAGAGCGATTTCGAATCTAATCTCTAATCTTGATATTCAATAGAGAGATTCTTGAGTACGAGCGTATTGGGTAAAGTTGAGCAGGATGAGATTATCAAGACTGATTGTACTAATCCTATTGATTGGTGACATCATTTTGTTTTTCATGCTCCAAAGTGAATTCGACGATAATGGCCGGTGGGCAATCGTTGGAGTCGCTTTGCTTCTAGCGATAGTTTGGGTCTATCTCGAAGAAACTCCGCAACCAAAGAAACAGGTTAGACGAGTTCAACCAGTTAAAGCGACTCAACAAGAAGTTCAGGAAGAGGATGAACTCGACATACCTCCAGCAGTCACCGAGGACGCCATGGATGGAGCTACCCTAAGGGAAAGAAAACTTGCCAAGGTTCTTGCAGCTAATCAAAGCGATGAGGATGTGGTATCAGTTGAGCCTGATGACGACCTTGAGGAAGTACAGGTAACCGTAGAAGAAGTGCACATCGCGAGCGAATATGTTGTTGAATCCTCACCTCAATCTATCGAAGACGCGGCAATTGCGGCTCATATTCAAGACAAGAGGGAGAGGCACGATAGGGTCAGAGCCAGAATCGAAGAGCGAAGAAGAGAGCAAATGGCTGAAATTCGAGCGTCAACCGCTAAGATGTGGGAAGCCCATTCATCAGGCGAAGACATTCTATCAATAGTTCAGGACCCGCAGAGCACTCATACTATCTTAGAAGAACCAGCTGTGGCAAAAGAAGGTCACGTTTACGGAGCATCTCTTGTAAGAATCGATGAAAACACGATTTTGAAACTCAGAATACCTGTGGATACGGGTTACGTGCAGGTTGAAAGTAGTGATGAAGAAACTGAAACAATGCCACTCCTTCCTCCAGGAGTTCCATCACCAGATTCCTTAGGGCTACCACCTCTGCCTCCACCACCCGGCGCATCTGGTGCATTGGCGGCTCTTAGAGATGAAATGTCAAACGACTAATCATCTATGTTTCCAAACAGGTTCATCTCTATTGATGAATGCTTGAACTCCAATCTCCTGGTCTTCAGTATCGAATAGACTTGCAAAGGCATCAGCTTCTATTTTCACTCCCTCGGTTAGCCCATTATCTAATGCTGCTCTGATAGTTTTCTTTGCGACTCTCAAAGTATTCATCGATTTACAGGCGATTGCTTGAGCGATTTCTAGGGTTTTTCCCTCTAACTCCTCACTGCTGTAAATGTGATTGGCTAATCCAATTCTGTGCGCATCTTGTGCGGTCAAATTGTTACCAGTCATCATCATCTCCATAGCGCGGCCATATCCAACTAGATGCACTAATCTTTGAGTGCCTCCGTAACCCGGAATCAGACCAAGTTTAATTTCAGGTGTGCCGAATATCGCTCTCTCACTTGCGATTCTGATGTCACACGAACAAGCTACTTCGCATCCTCCTCCCAATGCAAATCCATCGACCATTGCTATGGTTGGCTTTGACAGGTTCCAAATTGCTTCGATAGCGTTGTCTGTGAATAGTTTCTTGATCTCGGAGGAATTTTTCCCAGCGAATTCAGTAATATCTGCACCCGCTACGAAAGCGTTGGGCTTTGCCCTCTTTCCTTCCGGTGGAGGGTTTGGTTTTGCTCCTGTGATAACAACACATCTAACTGAATCGTTCTCCTCAACCCAAACACACATTTCCTTTAGCGCATTTACCACTTCTTGGTTTAGGGCATTCAACTTATCTGGTCTGTTAATTGTTACTTTAGCAATAACGCCGTCACCGTTTTCACACGGGATTTCTTCGATTAAGACACACTCGGACATATACCTGCGACGAAGTCATTCCAAATCAAACTTGCAAGCACACATTGAAAGTGCAAATGCTTGTAGTCGTATTATGTCCGATGAGATGGAATCTCTAGTTGTCGCAAAGGATTTGGGCAAAAGATACGGCGATTTCATAGCATTGCACCCTCTTGATGTAAAGGTAAGTGCGGGAGAATTTTTTGGGGTATTTGGACCAAATGGCGCTGGAAAGTCAACTTTCATCAAGCTGTTGACCGGACAGCTCAGACCAAGTATCGGAGCGGTCGAAGTATTAGGGATAAACGCCGCCAAAGAGCCACAGAAGTTGAAAGCAAACATCGGTATTGTGCCGGAATCTGAATCACCTCCATCATACCTCACTCCGAGCGAATTTTTGCAATTCGTCGGCAAATTACGAGGCGTTGACGACCTTGAGGCTAAAGTCGAGCACTGGATAGACTGGTTTGGCTTGGATGAGAAAAGAGATACAATGTGTAAAGACCTGTCAAAAGGACAGAGACAGAAAGTTATGCTTTCTTCGGCCTTTATCCACGAGCCAAAGTTACTTTTCCTGGATGAGCCATTTGCTAACCTCGACCCTATCTATCAGAGAAAGTGCAGAGAATGGTTAATGCAAATGGTAGATGACGGCGGTACTATTTTTCTTTGTTCTCACGTCCTGGAAATGGCCGAAAGAATGTGCAATAGGATGGCTATTATTAACAACGGTAAGGTTCTCGCTGCAGGAACAGTTTCTGGTCTAAAAGAATCAGAAAATGAAACATTAGAGGACGTATTCATTCGATTAGTTGGACATTCAATCGAAGAAGCAGAACGCCTCAGTGATGAATCTTCAAGCGAGGAGGAATGAATTCTGCCGGTCACCATCACGAGTAAGGATTGGTCCGAACTCGATGGTGAAACCCAAGTTGAAAAATTGAATTCATCAACCCTCGGCAAGAATTTGAATGAACCGTTGACGGGATGGAACGCCTTTTCCGCAACTTTCAGGGTTATGTTCATAGAAGAATTCAGAGAAAATTTGGACTTCGCAAAAAAGCGAAGGATTCTACTTTTCCCGTTGTTGGTCGCATTGGTAACAATGGTTGCGACAATTGGTTTACAATTCTTAGTTGGCGAAGGAGCATCGCAAGGCGCTGACTCGATTTCAGACGCTCAGACCTTTTCTTGGGATGAAATGAGAATAGCTCTACATCTGCCACTATTATTATTCAGTCTCGGAATGGGCTCTTTTGCTTTCCTTGGAAGAGAGAGGGTATTAGCAAGAACCGGTACCAAGAATTACCTGCTTGCGTCCCCTGCATTACAACCACTTACCAATCCTACTGCCCACTTTGCGTACTACATGAAGGACCTTACATACTACGTTTTGTTGATTCTAACTCCGGTAATCAGCGGTATGGTAGTTGGTATAACTCTCGAATTTTTCACCAATGTTAGGACTCCTTTGGAGTATGATAGTTTACCGAGAACTTGGATTGCGATGATAGTAACACTCGCTCAGGGGTTGGCATTCTCTTTCATCGCATCTTCGCTTTGGTTACTTGGAGGGTGGTTCGGTAGAATTACTCCAGTGGTTGTTGTTGGATTAGGAACAATACTCGGACTTGGTTTGGTTGACAGAGAATATCTTTTGTGGGGCTTAGCAACTCAGCAACCCGATGGTTTAGTTCTTGCAATTCCATCTTTGATAGCATCGATTTTCATTGCCTGGGTAGCGTCTCAAATGGTCAGGGATGACTTTGAGATCAAAGTCACATCGAAAAAGGAGATATTCTTACCTGCCTACGATCGCCTTAAATTCCTTGGAAAAGGGCCATTGCGCTTACTTGTTGCCAAAGAAGCAGTCGATTTGATTCGCTCTGGTTCACTAAAGAAAATGACGGTATCATACTCTGTTCCACTGATTGTGCTTCTGATGATGGCGTGGCTGGTTGATTTCGCTGAAGCTCCAATTCCAATCAACCTGCTATCCTACGCACCTTTCTTGGGGTTCTTTGGCTTCAATTTCTACTCGTGGTTAACCGCTTTAGATTCACCAGAGCACATGAATGGTCTGCCCCTATCAGTGCCACAATTGATTCGGGCAAAAGTAACGGTTTACTTCTTGGCTACAACTTGGATTTCGGTAATTTTCCTCTGCTTGATGGCTTGGAAGTTAGACGAGTGGGCGGTCTTGCCCGTAGGGTTAATCGTGATGATTGCTAACAGCATCTACATCGTTTGTTTAACTGCATTTTTGATGGGACTATCCCCAAACAAGGCAATTTTCGATGCCAAGATCATGACCTGGTTTTGGATCGGGACCGTTCTACCGTTACTGAGTTTATTCTTACTATCCTTTACTCAAGGAGACGTATCTTTCTACGAAAATTGGGCTGAGCAAGTTCAACAAAATGGTTTACAGGCCCAAGCCGTAGATTTTGATGACGAAACTATGGCTGCTGGTTTCAAGGGGATTTTATGGGTTAGTGTAGGTTTGGTGGCCGCATCGATATTGTTGATGAAACTCCTCGATAGAAAATGGGGAAGGGCAGAGTTCAACAATTGAAACCGCTCGCAATGTCTCATGGGACTTGTAATTGCAGTCAGCGGTTTACCCGCAGCAGGCAAAGGCGAATTCGCAACAATTCTCGCTAACCGTTCTATCCCTGTAGTCTCGATGGGCGATGTTGTTAGAGCCGAAGTAACTCGTCGCGGAATCCCTGAAGAGCCAAGCGTTTTTGGACAGATTGCTACCGAATTAAGACAAGAATTTGGTGAGGACGTAATCGCTCAGAGATTGACTGCGGTTGTCGATGGCCTGCTGGTTGAAAACGAGATTGTCTTAATCGAGGGATTAAGAGGAATCGCAGAGCGTAAAGTTTTCTTTGAACACTGGGGTGAAAACTTCGTAGTAGTAGCCGTTACAGCTAATTTAGATATCCGGTATGAAAGAGTACAATCCAGAGGCCGTTCAGAGGATGGGACACTGGATGATTTGCTTATTCGAGATGAAAGAGAAAAAGGATGGGGATTGGGTCAAATTATCGATGAAGCCGACAAACAATTTCCAAACGAATCGGATTTGGAAAATCTTGAGGATTTGGTCTCAAATTGGTTAAATCTCCTTTGAGATGCCCCGTAGGGGCACTCAAAATGGCGAAAAGTCATAACCGAGCGCAATCGTGTCTCACATACAGGGGGAGGTTGCACTATGGCAAGAAAAGGGGCAGAAGCCAGGAGAAAGCCAAGAAACCAACAACGAGCGACATATGATGAATTGGATAAATATCCAGTTATGCCTCCACATGCTTTCGCTCGAATTGTTAGAGATAAGAGGACACTGAACATCATTTATCAGATTATTGAACCTCCATTGAACAAAAAAGAACAAGAATGGAGAGACGAACTTCTCGACATTTTCATTCGTTCTCTTACAGCAAACATCGAAGAAATCGATGCAGACCCTGTTGCGTATTTGAGAACCGCAATGGACAAAGTTATCAAAGCGTACGGAATGAAGGTTAACAAGAAATCTAAATCCAAGTTATTCTACTACCTTAGAAGAGATTTGGTCGGATACGGAAAGATGGACGTTTTGATGAACGACGCCAACGTAGAAGATATTTCTCTTGATGGAACCAACGTTCCAATTTTCGCTTACCACAGGAAATTCGAATCCGTTGAAACCACCTGTGTTTGGGAAACCGACGAAGAATTGGAATCTTACGTTATCAAACTCGCACAGCGTTGTGGTAAGCACATTTCTGTAGCTGACCCGCTACTGGACGCTACGCTGATGGACGGTTCAAGAATCGTCATGAAATTGGGCCGCGAAGTATCTACTCGAGGTTCAGCATTCTGTATTCGAAGATTCAAGGACGACCCGTTCTCTCCGTGTGACATCATCGCTTTCAGAACATTGTCTTCTCTGATGGGAGCATATCTTTGGGTAGCGTTCCAGAATGAGGTTCCAATGCTTTTCGTAGGTGGTACTGCTTCAGGTAAAACAACAACCCTGAACGCTATGTGTATTTTCATCCCGTGGCAGATGAAGATTGTAAGTATCGAATCTACAAGAGAAGTAAATATCCCTCAACCAAACTGGGTTCCAGGTTTGACCCGACAAGGTTTCGGTGGTGAATCCAATGAGGGTGAAATCGGAGAATTCGAACTGCTAAAAGCTGCTCTTCGTGAGCGACCTGAATACATCATTGTGGGTGAAATCCGTGGTGCTGAAGCATATGTATTGTTCCAGGCAATGGCAACAGGACACTGCGCTTATTCAACAGTGCACGCTGACTCTGTACCTTCCCTTGTCCACAGGTTAGAAAACAAACCGATTGATATCCCTCGTGTTCTTTTGCCTGCACTCGAGGCATGTGCGATTCAGATTCAAACTCGTATTAACGGTCGCCGTGTAAGAAGAACAAAACAAATCGTCGAAATTGTTGGTATCGACCCTAACTCGATGGAAGTAATTACCAACGAGGTATTCAGGTGGAACGTATCAAATGATGATTTCATATTCTCTGGTAAATCGTATGTTCTTGAGAAAATCATGGTTAAAATCAACTTTAGTCAAGATGAGATGAGAAGAGAATTGAGAACGAGGAAGAGGATCCTTGAGTGGATGGTTCTCAACGACATTAGAAAAGCAGACCAAGTAAGTCAAATTATCACCGAGTATTACGTTCGACCTCATGAAATCCTTGCAAGAGTTGATGGATTACGTTGAATTTAGTTTAGGAGGTGTAAATTTTGGAATTGAATACTTGGCAGAAAATTTGTCACAGAATTCTAGGTCGACTCTTCAAGAAAAAAGCGCGAGGCGACAAAGAACTGTCCGACAACCTCGTCAAAGGAAACATGCCAATCATGCCTGAGGTATACATGGCTCAAGTATTCGTTACCACCTTAGCTATAGTGGCAGTATGTGGAATGTTGCTAACTGCGGTATTCATGCCTGGCATCGGATTAATCGATTGGTATGAGTCCAGGCCAGATGAATCAACCGCTCTTGCTTGTTATGAGTGGGAATATTGGAATGCAGACTTGGTAGATGAGACTTTAGAAAGTAGAGGATGTCCTTATTTTAAATACATGGAATTCCCATTCTTTGCGAAGATTCTGATTCCAGTAGTTCTTGGATTACTCGTACCAGTAATTAGTTTCCGGACTTTGAAAGGCGCTGCTGGTAGAGCCGCTCATTTGAGAGGTGTCGCCCTTGAAAAGTATCTGCCTTATGCTGCATCTTACACAGCAGCAATGGCGGCGGCGAACGCTACGCCTCACAAGATTTTCAAATCGCTTGCCTTGAATGAGGAAATTTACGGCGAGATAGCATACGACTCCGCTATGATTTATCGGGACGTATCTCTCTTAGGATACGATTTACTTACCGCGATGAAGATGGCAGTAGACAGAGCTGCATCGCCTTGGATGACGGAATTCTTCCAAGGAATGGTCGGAACATTGACTGCTGGTGGTTCGCTAAAGCTGTACTTCCTCAACCGTGCGGAACACTACATGCGTGAGAACAGAACACGTCTCCACGAGTTCTTGGAATCTCTTGCAATGCTCGCGGAATCATATGTTGTTGTTGCTGTAGCTATGCCACTGTTCCTGATTGTTATGTT
>JAYPOA010000047.1:0-14024 GCA_038130705.1 Methanobacteriota archaeon
TTGATGGCCTGAGAGTCCGCCCATGAAACCAGAGCCGAAGCCTCCAAGTCTATCGTTCGCCTCTGGGATTCGATAACCTGTCCATTTTTCGCTTAACGATAATAATGGCAAAATAATCAAGAAAATTCCTATAATAATTAATAGCGGATCTTCCGGCACCATACCTTGCAATGAGGCTCCAATTATTGCTCCGATTACGAGCCATATCCCGTATTTCTTTACCGCTTCGAAATTAACGTGTTCTTTCAACACAGCGTACTTTACACCATTGTGTACACCATGCACAATTGCTACCACTGCTACTGCTTCGTGAGGTGGCATCAATAATAGTACGACTGGAGTTATCATTGTAGAAAGTCCAAATCCTGCAGGAACGGTTAATGCTGCAGCGAAAAAAACCGCAATTGCCATCGCCAATTCGACTTCCACATATTGGCCTAATTAGGCAACTACAATATTGTTGCCGGCGAATTAAAATAATCAAAATCAAATCATGTTGGTAAAATATAGATAATTGTTTTTTATACTATTAATAAACAAATTTTGTCCACATGCCAGCCCCATCAAGGCCACAAGTAGTCATACAGCCAATTGTTCAATCCTCGGTAATAACTTCAGAAGAAGCGGAAAAACCATTGATAATCACGCCACCAAATGCCGAAAAATTCGGTGATTTCCTAACAAAATTTACTGAAGTAATAATGTTTGGAATTGCAATGATTGCAATTTGGACGGGTTTGATAGGTATAGCATTCAGTGATGATGCGACGAATTACAATTATCTCATTCTATTCGTTGGTGGTCTAATTTCATCAATGATTGCGCTAGCGATGGTTGAATTTTCAAGTAAGAAAAACCAATACTTGTTGATGCCTTCTCAAAATTATCTTCTTGGAATTTCTTTCTTCTTTATGGCAGTCGGATTACTTTGGGGAATAAGATTCTTGGCCGGTTGGTTAACTTATGATTCTCCAATCAATGATTTTGACATTTTTGGACCTGCGATAGCAAACGAGGGAGATTGGATTCCTAATGCCAATTTAATTTATGCTCAGGCAGCAGGGTCGATTCTCTTAGTACTAACACAACAAAGATTGCTGAAAAGATATTCTGGAGAACTGACATTTTCATGGACGGTTACATGTTTCATCCCTCTTGCATTATTGTTGGTAGGTGTGGGCCCATGGATTGATTATTCTAACAACATAATTTCATATGAACTTGGTACAGCTATCGTATGTTTATCCGCAATTGCGATGGCCTCAGCTGTTTATTCAAACAAATCGATAACCTTCACAATAATTGCATCCGTGTGCGGAATTATTCCTTTAATTTATGAAGTTATGAACACAAATGCCCCTGAAGACGGGGTAGGAGGTTCAATTTCTCTTTTAGTATTCATTATCATCATTCAAGGATATTTGGCCACAAATACGAGAATAAATCAAAAATTGATGGAAAGGACCTCTTTCATATTAATTGGTATAATTGTTCTGACTATGTTTATATCGAGCGCTAGAGATGCAAATGCGATTCTTGGACCGCTTAGAATGTCGGATACGATTTTTGCTGACACACTTACGCTTCCGGTAATCCTTTGGTTTGTAACGTTAGCAGCATTTTTCCCGGCGGTTTTGAACAACCGAGTGCCTGCAATGCCTATGGGATTGGCTTTTGCTTTGTGGACGTTGAACGGTGATGAAGCAATTTTACCATGGATTATTGCTGTAATAATGGTAACTTACATGATGTTCTTTGCAAAGGTAACAAGAAAATGGGTTGCGAACCTAACGATAAGTGCTCTATCAATTTCTTACCTACTTTCAGACCTGATTGGATATGGAATAGACAATGAACTAATCAATTTGGGCATCGCTCTATCAATTATAGCAATCTCTTGGATTGCTTTGAAGATGGAAAAAATATCTTTTGCAAATGGCATACAGTCTGTAATTTTCATCCTTTTCTCAAGTACAATCCTTGAATCTCCTTATTGGTACACATCATGGATTATCATTCTATTCTTATTGAGTGTTGTCTTTGACAAGTTGAGAACCACTGAAGAGAACGATTTCAACGAAAGAAGAAATGGTACCCTAGCGTTGATTACATCACTCTCATTTGCGGCTGTTATGATGATTAATGATCGAATGAACATACCGTATGAGATCGATGTTTTGAGTGGTGCAAAGATTGAATTCATAGTTTTTGGTTTGATAACACACTTCATGTTCTTCAAAACGAGACATATTGAAATGGACTTGGGAGAATTTTTGTGGATTTTGAGGGACAAATCCGATTCAAAATGGGTGTTTGACAGTCAAGTGAACGCTTGGGTGTTAAAATATGACGACAAAGAGGCTGATACTGAAAATGTCCAAAAGTGGGGTGAGATGTCGAGATTCACTCTTGCATTCTCGATCTTTGCTATTTGCATTGGAATTTCGACAATAGATGTTGACCTGTTTGGACAAAAATATTTGTTCCCTCTATTGATGATCCTTCCAATTAGTTTACTATTACATCAGTTATCAAGCATGAAACAACTATCCTCTGCAACTAGATTTGTAGGTGTTTTACACCTGATAATTATCGCAATATTTACTAAACCGTTGATGGAAAACGTTGTTGAATTTTCTTCAGGTAGTCATTCATTAATCGCAGGGATTATTCACGATTTGATATTGATATCAGCGCCGTTTTACGTCAATTACGTGATAACAAATAGAGGACTTGATAGAGACAGTTTGAACAGGCTAACAGATAACTTGATGTTTGCAGGATTGATATTCCTAGCATGTTTTGACATGTCTGGTGGATTACTGTTCTTCAGTTTGTTTGCATTAGTTGCGGTTCAAAGTCTAAAATTCAGAATGGGAATTGTAAATTTTGTTCCAATAGCGTTTATTTTCACATATGACTTTGGAACGTTTTCAGCCGATTATGGAATTACCTACAATTTATTAGAAACAATAACTGGTAACCCAGAATCATACTTTGAAAGTAAAGTTCTATGGTTTACGAAGTTCACGGGTATGGTAACAAGTATCTTCATGATTTTCGTATTGGGAGTTAGTTTCAATGACATTAACAATGAAGATATAGAAATTAAAATGGCTTGGATTGCCCCATTAGTTTGGTTCTTCTTTGCAGCTCTGGCTGCACTGCCAGATGCTTCTTGGCTTCCGTTAATTATTGTCGCATTTGGAATAGTAAATGCGTGGTACAGAGGCGAAATGAAGTACATGCAATTGTTAAGCCTTGGCCTCATAGTTTCTTGGATAATTGGATTCTCAGAAGGTTTAGATGATCTAGATGGAAGAATATTTGGGATATCAATGCTATTTAGTGGATTATCTATTGCAATCATGACTATCCTTGCATCCTCCGGTTTCCTAATGCAAAATCTTACAGATTATGATAGCCTATCGAAAGAAGAATATTCTGAGAATTTGCATAATGAATTGAAATTCTTCAGTTTAGTACCATTGATGCTATCATTCGATGTCTTCCTAGGCATTGGAATGCTAATCGCAAGCCTGTGGGCTACTGTAGAAGTATTCAGAGTTGGTGACAAAACCTCTCTCCTTCTACTACCATTACTACACGGACTTACGCTAGGAAACCTCCTGTACCAAGCGGATTTATTCACAGAAGACGGCCGTGGTTATATTGTTGGTTCATTATTATTGATAGAAGGTATTGCACTCCTCTACGGTTCAGGAAAAGACGACATGATTTACGATTCAAATATATTTAGCTGGCAGAGTGATGAGCAATTCTTCCAGTATATTGAGAGGTTGGGAATTGCGGGAACTATCTCATCAATATCTGGTGTAGGCTATGCATTCAATTCAGATATCCAGATGGCGTTTATGATATTAACACTAATTTTGATTGGTCTTGCAATTACTGGATTTAATGAAAAATATTACAATGTCCGCTGGCGAAGAGCGCTTGGAGTATATGGTTCAATGATTACCGGAATTTGTTTCTACTCGACTGTAGAAACTGACCTTTATGCTAGTTTAACGATAGTTGGGCTTGGCCTACTTGCACTAGGTTACGGATTCATCTATTTGCAAGCGAGTTCAAATTTCATAACGCCTGCTCAACCACTTGAAGAATACGTCCAGGAAGCAATTATGCCAGAATCAGATAGTGAAGAGAAGGAATATTCTGAATCGATTGAACAATTGGATGAAGAAGATGTTGAGGATTATGAAGAAACTGAAGAACTTGCGGATTTGGAAGAAGAAATTGACAGTTCTGAAGAAACCGAGGACGACGAATTTGCAGAATTAGAAGACGAATTTGCAGAATTGGAGGATGAGGAAGAAATTATTGAGAACTCAGAACCTGAAGTGACTAATGTTGATAACATTTTGAAAACAGACAATGGACTCGATATTAGATTCCCAAGTGGGGTTTTGGAAAATATTGCCAAGACGATACAACTTACTCCACACGATGGCTTCAAACCGATTCTTGAAATCGGTGAAAATGGAAAATTGCGATTGGTATTCGACCCAACACCTGAGTGATTTGCAGTAATGAAAAGTAAAGAAGTTACCTTCTTCTTCGCTTCTGATTTCTTTGAGCGCGTGCCTGTGCCGCTCTCGCCTTATTTACACCCTTTCTTTGTGAGCGAGCGCTCTTGTCGCCAACCTTTGGCCCCCTGATTTGAGCTTCTTTCTCGTTATTTCTCTGATCTTTCTGCATTTGGCGCCATTGTCCGCCAATCAATTGCATTATCTCTTCTTTAGTAGATGCTCCAATCGAATCCGAAGCACCCCTCTTAGAAACCCAGAGACGCCCTTCTTTTGCGTGTGGCCTCTTTGGATGAGATACAAATTCCTCTCTCTTAACTTTCCTTAGACCCAAAGCTCTGGAAGCGATGAATAATCCCTCCAAATCTGGTTTAAGTACGCTAGAGTCCTTGGGAACTCTACGACCTGCTCTACGACTTACTTTAGCATCGAAATATCCCGGCCAAACAGCGATTCGGTCCGGGTTGTGGTCCATGTAATAGCCTCAGCTGGCTTTCTTTTCAATTCATTCGACAATTACGCCGTTTAGTATTCCATCGTGACCTGGTCTTGAGGTAATCTTCACGTTACCCTTATCTGTTTCTACAACAGCTCCCTTTGTCAAAATGTTTCTTCGAATGTAGTTAGGGTTAGCATCGTTTGCTACCACAGTATTGATTGTAGCGACGGAAGTCTTTCCGCTTTTGTCGTTTACGTTACACTTGTTGTCTGAAAGGACACGAACGAGAACGTTTCCGCCTGTTGTGCGGTAAATTTTCCTTTTAGGGTCCCCAATTAGAGCGAATTGCTTCTCAGAGGAAATTTCAGTTGCGCGCTTACTTCTTGCAGGAACGCGTCGACCACCTGTTGATTTTCTTTTTGAAATACCATGCCACTGTGCCATATCTATGTCTCCAGCGAGTTGGCGACCAGCCGTTCATATTTGAATGATATGCATTAGAAACAAGTGGCTTTTTCTTGTGAAACACATTCTCCATCGACGTACAGAGAGGCTGTAAGAGAATCTCCAGGCATTAATGGCCCAACACCCGAAGGAGTTCCTGTAAACAGAACATCTCCTTCTATGATTTCAGCCCAGTCTGCTAATTTTGAAAGTAAATCATCCACGCTCCAACTCATCTCGTGTAAAGAACCAGATTGAACGAGTTTGTTGTTTATGTGAAGTTCATACTTCGCTCTATCATCAAAATTAACCCATTCTCCAATAATTGCAGCACCTGAAAACGCTTTGGCCTCTGCCCACGGCAATCCATTCGCCTTCAATTTGTCCTGAACACTTCTTTTTGTCAAATCCAAACCAAGAGCCATTTTTTGAGGTTTTAGACCGTGTCCTAATTTCACAACAAGCTCGATTTCGTGATGCACATCACCGCCACAGGTATCGATTTTATTGAATGGAGTAACCGATGATTCAGGCTTCAGAAAGAATACTGGTTCCTGAGGTATTGGATTCCCGAGTTCTTCAGCGTGTTTAGGGTAAGTCCTGATGGCGCACCAAACGTCCATGGTAATTCCAAGATGTGCTCATTCATCAAACCGAAGGGTCAAACGCTTAGTGCGCATGGGTTGACTGTGGCGAAGGATTGGCAAATAAAGAAAAGGCGACCAATCCGCAGAAAAAATATTGCTCCATTGTTAAAAGACCTTGAAACAGTATTGAATATCGATTTGAACGTGGATGGAGCGTTCTTAGAAATGGCTGAATATGGACCTTGGAAATTAGTATTAGTCGATCGAGTACCACTGGCCATCGAATTACAAAGTCCTGATGATGAGAGAGTTGTTTTCCTAACACTAAGGGGGTTTGTTGATTATCCTTCAGAACATCGATTTGTCGATGTTGACCATGGAGCAATACCCTTTTTAATGAATGGTGCTGATTGTATGGTAGCCGGAATCCACGGTGCTGACGAGAACATTTCAGAAGGGGATTTGGTGTGGGTTAGAGACCAGACTCACAAAAGACCGCTGGCTATAGGTTGGGCAAAAATGGATGGCACAACTCTTGTAGAACAATTAAAAGGCAAGGGCCTAAAGAACATTCACTGGGTTGGTGATGAATTATGGGAGATGGAGTTATGAAACTTAGATTTGCAATTATTTCTGCTTTGATTCTGTTGTTTTCGACTACTGTAAGCGGTGCTGGAACTGAAGGTGGAGTCAACATCGACCCAGTTGTTGAGGAAACTATTTTTTCGTCAATCACTCACACAGAAATCACTACTGACTTAGAAACATGGGATATTACTATGACTCTAAATCAAGATGCTTTTGAGAACAATACAACCTTTACATTAACAACGCAGATATGCAATAATGAGGGTGTTTGCTTACCTCCTGAGAATGCTGAAATTACTACTCAGGACAACCAAACATTCACTTCCTCGGTAATGACTATCGACGACCATAGTTACGTCAATTGGAGAGTAACTGCAACCTATACATCAGATAATGATACCCAAGAAAAGTTCCCGTCGAGCGGATTCTACAAGACTTGGTCTGATTGTTGGTATCACAAAGGTGAATGGGGGGGAGACGGTTGTGAAGAAGATGTGCAAACGGATGATTCTTCAGAGGTTGTTCCGTTCATTGGACTATATGCAACCGTATCTTGTGTTGTAATAGCTGCTATTATGAGACCTGAATGAATTCAACTAAACGTTCCACAAAGCGCTTTTGCTCGGGACCAAAATCGGTGATAACAACTGTAACTCCTTCCTTAGTCAATTTCCCATCTTGGAAACCTCTACGAAGTAAATCTGAAGGTACGAGAGGTAGATTTTCCTTAATTAGTTCGAATATAACTCCATCCTCATGTAGGGATAATTGAACCTCAGAAACTATTGATTTTGAGATTAGTTCAAGTAATTCTTCTGGAGATTCTCCTCCACCATAAGCTGACAAAAAACCCAACTCTGTGGCATTTTGTTCAATTAAGTGGTCTAAACCTCTTCCAGTCAAAGTAATCACCCAATTATTGGTTGCGTGAAATAATTCCAGCCCACTACTTGGCCATTTGTCGCATCCATTATCATGCTTAGGGAATTATCCCAATTCGTTGTTATTTGAGATTCAGCATTGAAGACTGAAGACTCCCAGTTTCTTGAAAGGTCGATTGTAGTAGTCCCTGTGTCTCCACTATTCAAACGATTGATCCAGTCTGTTAAATCACCATCGGGGGTAACAACGAGATATCCTATTCGCGTTTCCGGGTGATAGTCTCCATCGGTAGTGAAGAAGCCATTAGGCCCTGTGAAAATTGGATAGCGGAAAGTATCTGTCAGATCTTGTTCTACCATTGAAAGATTCAACGCAGCAGGTATGTCACTGCGACTATGTTGGACGGTTTGGTCATTGTCACCGTGAGCGATGTAAGTACAATTTGTTGGGCTTGCTTCGCCCTTTACGTCCAATTCAACCCAACCGGAATTAGGGATTCCATTAACCCAAGACAGATTCCACCTTGTTGCCGATGAATCGTTACTTTGACCGTTTATTGCTCGCCAGACATAGCCGTCATCGTTCAAAGCAGAGGTTGCTTCAGTAGCGTTAGAAACGTGATTGTTAGTAAAACAGGCGACTGCTTGTTCTAATGTGTGTTCTCGCATTGACGAATTGTCCGGAAGATGTAGGTCATTTGTTCCCCAATCTGACAACTCATCTGCCTTTGGAACGTAAGCACCTGGATTGGGCATTGAATCGTAACTTCTACCGAGCGTCAGCAATTTGTCGCCCCTTACGATGCTATTTTGATACATTTCAACTGAGAATTTCAATTCGCCTTCTGGAAGAACCAAATCTGCTAATTGTTCTGTCCAAGTGCTACAACTAGATTGAGAGCTTCCACTATCTGAAATTTCAATTTCTACATTTTGTTTTACCGCCCATGGTGAGTCTTCGCCTACCCACATCACAATCCTCGCGAAACCGAGACAATTATCTCGAATTTCTCTATGCTCCATTATGACTTTCCAAAATTCTTCATCGCCAACCTCGTCGGTGCCAGAGACTCTCCATTCCCAACCTAAGTGGGTGTCATTAGCTCCAGTTTCAATCAGTTTTCCACCCATCATTTCTCTTAATTCTACAGGAGAGATTACCATTGCAAATCCTGGTGCTAAATCATCTAAAACGCCCAAGATTCCTCCAACACCATAAGAGAAGGTTATTCCTTCCCAATAATCTCCATCCAAATTTAATTTCCAATCGGCTTGAGAGGAAATCACGTCTCTTTCAGCAATTTCTGTCCAAGTTGTTGTATCGAACTGCATCGAACCGGAAACCTTAGCGCCATCGGTCAAACATTTTGATGGATTCAAAGGATTATCTTTGTAGCGTATAACCGAGAAATCATCGAAGTCCTTGGTCTGCATCTTTTCTACCGCTAACCAGTCCGCACCATAGGCACCTTTTGCTTGAACATTGCCGAGTAGGGCATTTCCTGATTCAAATAGGATGTCATCACTTGTTCCCATCGTAACTGACGTAGTGCCCTGTCCAGCAAACTCAACTTCAAGTTTGCAAATTTCCTCATCTTCTAATTCGACATTATCCAAAACCAAGTCTATGTATCCGCCTGTGGCTTCCATATTGCCATTTTGGACTGAATATTCCATTGCATCACCATATCGTAAATCATCTGCTACGAATGGTTGTAACTGACTTGAGGCGTACCAGTACCAACCGCCTGTCACAACGAGCAAGCTCAGTATTACCGCCATGACTTTTGGATTTTGTAACTGATCTTTCAGGGTAGGCAGGGCCGCATTTTCGTTTAGCTGGGGTAAACTGTCTTCTCCAGAATCAGTGCTTTCAATAACTTCTGCGTCGATAACCTCTGCTTCAAGAACCTCGTCATCGACCTCCGGTAAAGGTACTGAAGCTACATCCTCCAAAGAAATCGATTCTTCGCTAAAATGTTCTGATAACCTATCGATCAACTCAGATTTTTTTCCACCCGTCGACAAGCCATTTTCTTTACAGAATTCCTTTAATTTAGCCACTGTTAAAGTGGACAAATCATCAGGCATGGCTTCACCCATTGAATAGCACGAGAACTTAATCCCCTTTCAAGGATAGGTATGTTTGCAGCAACATAAAGCGTAAATTTTCACTCTGTAGGCTCATACGGAACGTATTGTCCTTCATGTAACATGTAAACGGTTTGGTCATAACTTCCGTCAGGTAATTTTCTGAAAAACCATCCATCTCCATTAGCCTCGTATACGTCTCCAGTTTCAGCAGTGGCTTCTGGTTGAGGTTCTGAAGCAACTACTTCTGGCTCAGAAACTGGTGGACCAGTTGGACCAGATGGAGATCCCGAAGGGCCAGTTGGAGGACCAGAAGGACCAGTTGGGGGGCCTGCAGGACCCGCCTTGATTCGGTCTTGAGCTGTTTCAGAGAGTACCTGTTCCTCGATTGTAGGCATTTCCTTTGGCTCGATTAAACTCTTGACATACTTCCCTTCCTTTTGGGCTCCGATGAATGCAAAGCCGGAGAAGGCTAAGCAGATTACTCCGATAAATGCCAGTGGTAACTGAGTTGGATACATGTCCACATTGGCTTGTACATTAGTTCCTCCGAAATTTTGACTGTCGGTATTTACTACAAGTTGTACGCAATATAGACCAGGGTCAATATCAAATTCTAATTCGTGTGTACTCGATTCAACTGGATTTTCTATGGTTGCTAGTTTATTGGGATGTTCTGATTCGCCTTGCAATAATTCATTTCTCGTCTTTTCAATTGAGCCATCCGTCGCATCACACATGTTTGGATTTTCGACGATGAATACTTGTATAGTATCGACATCTGAAGGTAGGGATTGAATCACTACTTCAATTTCGACTGGAATATCAGTCATATCTTCTCCCGCAACAGGTAGTCCCCAGACCTGGAGTGGAAATTCGTTAGACCCTATACCTTCATCTACTGACATAGTAAATCCCATGAAAGGATACAGTGCAAATCCAAAGAATAATGCTGCAAGACCAAGGTACATGAAAACATTCCATCGGGTTTTCTTCAATTTCTCCTGCCTTTGTTCGAGAGTCAATTCAACGACTTCATCATCTTCATGTTCAGGGATTTCCTCGTATTCTTCCTCTTCTTCGACCTCTTGAGTTTCTTCAATCTCTTCTGCGGTCATGCTACTCCCATTACAAGTCAGAACTTGAATTAAACGATTGAAGATTTTAGCAAAGGACTCAAAAACGATGGAGTTTGAGATGGAATCATGTCGATAAGGCTTGCTGTACTTTCGCGGGGACCCCGTTTGTATAGTACAAGAAGGCTTGTCGAAGAGGCAAGATTTAGAGATATTGACGTCGCAGTGCTCGACCCAATGCAGTTTTCTCTATTTGTCGCAGAACAGGATATTGGAATTCTTCATGAGGGACAAAAATTCGATTATGATGCTGTCATACCAAGAATTGGACACTCCATAACTAAACACGGTGTTTCTGTGTTGAGGCATTTGGAACAACTTGAAGTTTGGACTGCAAATTCCAGCACTGGAATTTTGCAAAGTCGCGATAAATTAAATTCATCACAGATACTTGGTAGGAATAAAATTCCAACGCCAAAGACCGCCTATGTTCGTGACATGAAAGATGTTGGACGCGCAATTGAAACCGTTGGAGGCTTACCTGTTGTTGTAAAAGTAACACAGGGAACTCAAGGTCAAGGAGTATTCTTGAGGCACACTATTCACGAAACCCGAAATCTCGTTCAGGGATTGTTGGTTTCCGGTAAGGCTGTATTGATTCAAGAATACATTGCTGAAAGTCATGGTAAGGACATCCGAGCCCTTGTTGTCGGTGGTAGAGTTGTAGCGGCCATGAGAAGAAAGGCAAGAGGGCGAGAATTCCGCTCAAATTACCACCTGAACGGTACTGTTGAGTCTGTACAAATCTCAGAAGAGTACGCTGCCATTGCTTGTAGGGCTGCAAGGTTGTTGGGCCTCAACATCGCTGGCGTAGATTTACTCGAAGGAAATGAAGGTCCACTTGTGTTGGAAGTTAATTCCTCACCTGGACTTGAAGGAATTGAGAAAGCAAGTGGCGTGAACGTTGCTGGGGAAATTATTGATTACGTCATTTCCGAATCTGATTTTACAGAGGTTAATGTTGACCAATTATTGAAAACAATTCCCGGCCAGGGAGTGGTTTCTGTACATATGAAGAATCACCCTAACATGGTTGGTTCAAAGATCTCAGATATTTTTTCTGGAGATGTTCCGGTTTTTGCAATTTCACGAGCTGGTGATTTAATTTGGAATCCTGAAAAAGAAACTCAGGTTAGATTTCACGATGTCTTGCTATGTTACGGAGACATGAAAAAGATGAGAAATAGTATCAAAGAAAAGTTCGTTGACATAGACATGAGTGCCTCATCGGATAATGATGAAATCGAATCTTAGATCAGTTTCATTCTTTTTTTACCGGAATTAGAATTTCATTCCGGCGAAAAAATGGTAACGTAGTCGGCGGGTCGTATACTGCTAATCTCATTGGACCTGATTGAAGATAACCTTGATTTTTGAGCAGGTCTTGTAATTTATCGGATAGTTTTCTCACCTTTCCAGGTCGAGAAAAACCCTTGAAAGAGAGGACTGCAACAACTTCTTCTTGACTTATAGAAATAGATATCCCCGAATCATTTGGGTTAGGTAAATCTTCTAAATTATACTCGGACGGCATTACGAAAGACATCTTCTCAATTCCTCCTTCTTGCCACATTTGAACCGGTGCTGTCATAGCGATTTTCTGAGTCGATTCATTGGACCCAAAAATGTAGTTAGCAATTCTTTGGAAAGATGCACTTCTTGCCATATCTCCGGATTTTTTGCTTTCCACACTAGCCTGAATGTTAGAAGAATATTTTCTAACCTCGAAGCCATCGTAAACAACTAAAACTTCGAACTCTGGTTCTTCAAGTTGTTCGCCCATAAATCCCCTTAATTGTGAATTTATTTTTCTATCTTGGCATGTAAATATCGGGATATTACGCGAAGGTTTCATATGACTCCGCACCCAGGGATAGATGTCCTTCGGGACACGGGATGCACTTTCGCCTCGGCGAAAATGGTGGTGACACCAATGAGAACAGGGCCATACAGCAATAGGCAGGAACCAGTACAGCGAAGGCTGTACTCAGACGGTCCTGAACTCCCCCCAAGGCTTATGCAAAGAGCCCATTTACCGTGGCTTAGCATTTACACAACTCAAATGCAAACTGAAGGAAAGTCTGCAAACACGCAGAAATCTTACATGCTCGGATTGAGGCAATTATTAGAAACAACTCTTCCAGGTGAGAGTGTAATATCAGAACAAGAAAGAGATTCAATGACTGTTGAAGAATTACTGCACAGAGTTGACCCGCTTAATGGTCGACTTGACATGTGGGTTCATTCGCTAATTGACAGGGCGCCATCTACAGTCAAGGCACGATTAGCAGCTGCGAACCATCTCATAAACTGGCTCGGACAAAGATGGCCAGAACATTTGGTGAGACCAAAATCTGGAAAAAAACTCCCGAGAACACTTACAAGCAGGGAGTTGACGATGGTCAAAGAAGCTGCGTCTTGCAGTGAAGACCCTGTAGCAAATCTTGTTGTTACAATGATCCTTGATACTGGACTTAGAGTTAGTGAAATTTGTGATATGAAATTATCCGACATAGATATGGTCGATAAATCCGCTATGGTAATAGATGGGAAAGGAGGAAAGGACAGATTGGTTCTGTTTACCGTAACTACCGTCGAGAAGATACAAGCTTGGTTACCGATTAGGGATTCAAGAAATCCTGAAGGGGACAACCTACTAATCACCAAATCAGGAGGTACATATCAGCCAAGAACTGTCCAGCGAATAATGGACAAATTAGCTGATGAGGCGAAGATTCCGAGGGGAAGGTTGACTCCTCACGTCCTCAGACACAATTTTGCTACTGGTTTGTTGGAAAGAGGTGCGGATCTAGTTAGCATTCAACGGTTGTTGGGTCATGCAAGTATCGCTACGACCAGAGTATATCTTGACATCAGCGATCAAACTTTGAGAGAAATTTACAAGCGTGCTCAAAGCATTCAACTCGACGATGAGTCATGATTTTGCCTTCTTGCGCTTTGCTACCTTTGAAGGCCCACTCCACTCTCTATGGCTAGACACATCATATCCTTCATGGCCCTCGATTGGGCAGTGTTTTCCACTCCTACACCTAGAACAGTTTGCTTTAGGAGGAAGTTCAACGGTCTTCCTTAGACGGCCGTATTTCCTCCTTGGCATGAAATGAATTCATGCTTAAGGTTAATCATTATTTTTGATTTTTAGCTTTTATTTACGCGCTTTAGAATATCTGCTAAAGATGGTGCCTTCAATGTCTTACCCTTTCTTCCATCATCGGACTTAGTCTTCTTAGCTGGTTTAGATTTTGTTTCTTTTGCGGTTTTCGCTATTGTTTTTTCAGCTACGGTTT